>CAYPDL010000009.1:0-53180 GCA_964409475.1 uncultured Desulfobacteraceae bacterium
ACCACGGGGGCGTTCCCCGGTCTGTGGAATTCTTTGTTGCGTCCTTTGAAAAAGAGGCCCCCACCGGCCTTTTTCACATGCCTAAAGTGTTACGAATAATCAAGAACCAAGGCGTGCTTAGCGGAGCTCATAACGGAGGGCCCCTTCAATCTCCCTGAGATGCGCCTCATCCACGATCTTTTGTCCTTCGAGATCGCGTACATAGAAGACGTCCGCGATCTGATCGCCCTTTGTGGCGATCTTGGCGATCCGGATATCGAGGCGGAGATCGAACAAGGTCTTTGTAATGAGGTAGAGGAGACCCACCCGGTCATCGGCAAATACCTCGATCAGGGTAAAAAAATCAGAAGACCTGTTGTCGATGACGACCTGAGGGGGTCGGGAGGGTTTTTCATGATTCGACAGAACAGATGACGCCCGCTTCTGGCCCAGGCGATAGGACAAAGACAGCTTCCCCTCGAACGTACGCTCCAGGTCCTGCCTCACCTTCTGCCAGGTAGCTTCCGGGTGGATCGGGTCGAGGGGTTGGGTTGCCTTGAAGATATCCACTGCGGTCCCGTCTCTCCAGGTGTAGATATCGGCTGAGAGGATATTGACGCTGTTCAGGGCCAGCACGCCGGCCATATCCGCGAACAGACCAGGCCTGTCCTCTGCCAGAAAGGTGATGACTGAGCAATCCTCCACAGGATTTTCCTTGGCCTCTAAGAAGAAGGGATATCCCGCATGCTTCTTCGCCGGGTCCCTCATCTTCAGGACCATTTCAATATGACGGACAATGTCCCGGGGCGTACTGGCCAGGAGGTACCTCGGAGGCATCACCTCGAAGTAGGGCTCCGGGTCCACACCCTTCTCCTGCAGGACCAGCTCCTGACGCACCTGATCCATGGTCTGCCGGACCTTTTCTGAGGCGTCCACGGTTGCCAGTTCTCCTCTGGCAAGGATGTTGAGGATCTTGAAAAAGAGTTCCTGCACCAGATTGGCAATCCAGTCGTTCCAGGCCCGCGGCCCGGTTGCCATGGAATCGGCCCACGTGAGCAGGTAGAGCATGCGGAGCCTTTCTGGACTCCCAATCAACCGGGCGCAGTGGACAACGGATTTTTCATCGCCGAGATCCCTCCGGGTGGCGGTCTCCACGAGGAGGAGATGATGACGGATCAGAAAGAGGACCTCCTCGGTCGCTTCACTCGGATACTGGAACCGTTTCAGTATCCTGCGGGCTATCTCCGCCCCTCTGACCGCGTGTTCTTTGCCGATCTTGCCGATATCATGGAAGAGACCGGCCAAAAGGAGCGGCTCGGGGTCCGGGAGTTCCAAAAGAATATCAAGAAGCAATATCTCCTTCTCCCCATGGATCCCCTTGAGACGACTGACCGTTTCGAGGGAATGCCGGCCGACCGGAAAGGTGTGGTAGGCGTCAAATTGAACCCGGTTGGCGATCCGCGCAAATTCAGGGATAAAGGCCGACAGGAAACCGAGTTCCTGCATCTGGATCAGGACCTCAAAGGTGTGGCTGCCGTTAATGATGTTGAGGAACCCCCTGACCGCCTCCTTCGATCTTCGGAAGCCATCATCCACAAAGGACAGGAACTCTGAAACCAGTCTGCGCGCCTCCATGGAGAGGGGGCGCCCGGTTCGCGAACTCTCTTCGAATAGGGTCATGAGAAGGAGGGGATCCGTCAGTATTGCGGTGGCTGAATCGAATTCGATTTCCCCCTGGTGAACATGAAGGCCCTCGGCGACATCCACTGGTTCGGCCCTTTTCCACAGGCCTCTCTCCCTGGGGAGATGGGCCCTGACAAAGGCGCGGTTCAAGGCCTTGATGGAGGCCATGGCGGCATGGAGATCTCCCATGAACTGCTCCACCGCCAAGAGGTCCTTGCGGTCCCGGTAGCCCAGTCTCGGGGCGGTCTTTTCCTGATATTCGAAGTTGAGCCGGTCATTTTTTCGGCCGGACAATTGATGGAGATGGTTTCGAACGAGCCAGATAAATGCAAGATCATGCCGCAATCCCAGGTATTCATTATGGGAGAGCTTGCCCGTGTATTCCAGGTCTCTTGGCGCCATCAGTTGAAAAAAGGCCTTGGCTATCCAGAGGATGTGATGGTAGTCCCTCAATCCGCCAATACCCTCTTTCAGATCGGGCTCCAGGACCACGCTGGCATCCCCGTTGCTTTCCATACGGATCTGATGCAGGTCTTCCAGCCATCTCGCAAAGGCGGCCTTTCTCTTTGGGACGACCCTTTTTTGAATACCGGCCATGAGATCCAGAAAGAGCGGCGAATCACCGCACAGAAAGCGGGCATCCATCATGGATGTTAGGACCTCAAAATCATCTTTTGAAAGTCTGAGACAATCCTTGATGGTGCGGGTCCCGTATCCGAGATCAAGGCCGAGGTCCCAGAGGGGATAGAGGATCTCCTCTGTCAGTCCCTTGGCCAGATCCGGTATCCGGGGGCCGAACAGGATCAGGACGTCGACATCCGAATGGAGCGAGAGTTCTTTTCTGCCGTAACCCCCTACGGCTAGGAGGGCGAACGGCGTCTTATTGGAGGAAAGGCGCTGGCCCGCCCCGCTCTCCTCAATGCTTGTCCGGAAATACTGGTCCACAATCTCCGTATGACACGCCTGCAAGTCGCCCATCTCTTGAGATGTAGGCAGCCGGGAGATCAGCCGGTTTCTGGATTCCTTAAGCTCTTCAAAAGCGGTTGACATAATGTAGGCGCAAGGTGTTAGGCATTGGGCGCCAGGCATAAGGCATAAGGCGCAAGGCAAATAAGTGTGGAGTGTGAAGTTAAAAGTTTAAATCAGAATTTTCCTTTATTAACTTTAGGCACTCCAAACTCGTAACTTCAAACTTGGAAAACCAGCATCCAGTATCCAATCAGATGGCCTCTTTCCCAGTCTCCCCCGTACGGATGCGAAGGACCTCTTCCACCGGGTACACAAAGACTTTGCCGTCTCCGATCTGCCCGGTTCGGGCCTTTTCCTGGATGACCTTGACCGCTTCCGGCACCAGACTCGCCTCCATGACGACCTCGATCTTGACCTTGGACACAAAATCCACCTGATATTCGGCCCCCCGGTAGACCTCCTTGTGGCCCCGTTGACGGCCGAACCCTTTGACCTCGCTGACGGTGAGCCCCCTGACGCCGATATTGGTCAGGCCATCCTTCACATCATCCAATTTAAACGGCTTGATAATGGCTTCTATTTTTTTCATGGTATTCACTCCTTAATCCCATCCACAGATTACCCCGATAAAATAGAACACAAAAGGCATTTCATGGGGCAGGCGCAGATTTCACAGATAACAATCCCAAAATCTCCCAATCGCTGAATTCCTAAATTCCTCATTTAAAAGCTGTACCCTGTCTCATTGTGCAGACTAATGTCCAAACCCTTGACCTCTTCTTCTTCACTCACCCTGAGGCCGATGATCCCATCGACGACCTTGAGAATGATCAGCGTCATGATGAACGCAAAGGCCATGGAGGCAATGACCGAGACAAACTGGATCCAGAGTTGAACGGGATTACCGAAAAAGAGGCCGTTGGCGGCGTTCGGGTTGACCGCGGTGCTGGCAAAGAGGCCGGTGGCCAGGGCACCCCAGGTCCCCCCAACGCCGTGAATGCCGACCACATCCAGGGAATCATCGTATCCCAGCCGCGCCTTGAGGAGTATGCCGCCATAGCAGATGATTCCTGCCACTCCGCCGATAATGATGGCCGACATCGGGCCTACGAACCCGGAGGCCGGGGTAATGGCCACCAGTCCCGCGACCGCGCCGCTGGCCGCCCCCAGGGTGGTGGGTTCCCCCCTGTGGAGCCACTCCATCAGTATCCAGGTCAGGGCAGCCAGCCCGGAGGCTATGTGGGTGACCACAAAGGCATTGGCCGCCAGTCCGTTACAGGCAAGGGCGCTCCCTGCATTGAAGCCGAACCACCCGAACCAGAGGATCGCCGCCCCGGTGATGGTCATGGGGAGGTTGTGGGGGATATAGGCCGTGCTCCCATATCCGATGCGCCTTCCGATGATCAGGGCTGCGGCAAGGGCCGATACGCCTGAACTGATATGCACCACCGTTCCTCCGGCGAAGTCGAGTGCCCCCATGCGGGCCATCCACCCCCCGGCCCCCCAGACCCAGTGGGCCAGCGGATTGTAGACAAAGGTGCTCCATAAGAGGGCGAAGAGGAGAAAAGCACTGAATTTCATCCGCTCTGCAACGGCCCCGGTAATCAACCCCACGGTGATGATGGCAAACATGCACTGGAATATCATGAATGCAATATGGGGGATCGTGGTCCCATAGGCAGAACTCGGGGCCATGCCCACCCCCTTCAGGCCAAACCATTCCAGGCCGCCGATCAGGCCGGCATGGTCTGTTCCAAACGAGAGAGAATAACCCCACAGCACCCACTCCAACGTGATAAGTCCCAGAAGAATGAAGCTCTGCATAAGGGTCCCCAGGACGTTCTTGTGGCGCACCATGCCTCCATAGAAGAGGGCAAGGCCCGGGGTCATGAACATCACCAGGGCTGCCGACATCAATACAAAAGCGGTGTCTCCAGCATTCATCATCTGATTCCTCCTTCTGTTTTTTGAAGGAGAATAACAGCAACATGTATGCCACAAGGTATAAAATATTTTTTCATCATTAATATCAATAAGTTAATTATTCATTTTGACAACTAGACTGTGCGTGATAGAAACACTTTTGTATTCTTTAAATAATTTTAATACAAAATCGTATTCTTCTAAAAAATATCTTAATCTAAACGATGGCGATTTGTGTAATAAGACAGTCAATCGTGACGCGGATTGTAATCCCTTTCCATGCCTACCCGGATGTTACACAATGCTCAAGACAAAAGCGATTTGCGTCGAGATCCCCGTAGCGCAGGTTCGAAAACACTCACAACCATTCTGACCCGAACTTTCGCATATGCTACCAAAAAGAGGTGTGTGCAGCATCCGGATAGGCACAGGATATTTTTGCACCATGAAGACTCTCTGATATAGCTGCAAATGCAGGTATGCGCTTCAGCGTTAAGCCGGTCTCTCAATCCCCCTGCTTGACAATCTATCTCAACAGGCTTAAATTTTTTATGGTTTTTTATAAATGATTTCCATCATTCCCACTGGAGGAACCAAAATATGCGATTTGATAAATTCACCCTGAAGGCACAGGAAGTCATCCAGACCTCGCAGCAGTTGGCGGAAAGATTCGGTCATCAGCAGATTGAGCCTGAGCACCTGATCACGGCGATTCTGGAGCAGAAGGAAGGGGTTGTCCCGCCGCTTCTTGGAAAGATCGGCGCCGACCGGAATCAGCTTGTCAGGTCTTTTGAGGCCGCATTAGAGAAGCTCCCCAAGATATCCGGGGCGGGATATGGCCAGGCCTACCTCTCCCAGCGGAGCAAGAGGGTCTTAGACAGGGCCTTTTCCGAGGCAGAGCAGGTAAAAGACGAGTTCGTAAGCCTCGAACATATCCTCTTGGCCGTTACCGATGAAAAGGAGGGCGAGGCCGCACGGCTCCTGGCCGCGGCCGGGATTACCAGGGACACCATCCTCAAGGCCCTGGTGGACATCCGTGGAGGGCAGCGGATCACGGACCAGAACCCTGAAGACAAGTATCAGGCCCTGGAACGGTTCAGCAGGGACCTGACCGCGGTGGCCCAAAAGGGGGACCTGGACCCGGTCATCGGCCGCGACGACGAGATCCGGCGGATTGTGCAGGTCCTCTCCCGGCGGACCAAGAACAACCCGGTCCTCATCGGTGAGCCGGGGGTGGGCAAGACCGCCATTGTCGAGGGGCTTGCGCAACGGATCGTCCAGGGGGATGTGCCCGAGACATTGAAAGACAAGCGGGTGGTGGCCCTGGATATGGGGGCACTCATTGCAGGGGCCAAATACCGGGGTGAATTTGAAGACCGGCTCAAGGCGGTATTGAAAGAGGTGACGGATGCGCACGGCCAGATCATCCTCTTTATCGACGAGATGCATACCCTGGTGGGGGCCGGGGCCGCAGAAGGGGCCATAGACGCCTCCAACATGCTGAAGCCGGCCCTTGCCCGGGGCGAGCTGCGATGCGTGGGCGCCACCACCATTAAAGAGTATCGAAAATACATTGAAAAGGACGCAGCGTTCGAGAGGCGGTTCCAGCCGGTCATGGTGGAGGAACCGAGTGTGGAAGACACCATCTCCATCTTGCGCGGGCTCAAAGAAAAATACGAGGTCCACCACGGGGTCCGCATCAAGGACTCGGCCCTGGTGGCGGCCGCCACCCTCTCTCACCGCTACATCACGGACCGGTTTCTGCCGGACAAGGCCATCGATTTGATAGACGAGGCCACATCCGGCCTGAGGATCGAGATCGACAGCATGCCCGCGGAGATCGACGACATCCAGCGCAAGATGACCCAGTTGGAGATAGAGAAAGAGGCCCTCAAAAAGGAAAAAGATGCGGCATCCAAAGAGCGGCTCGCTAAAATCAAAGACGAACTGGGCGACCTCAAGGCCCAGAGCGAAGAGATGACCGCCCACTGGAAAAAGGAGAAGGAGACCATCTCCCGGATACGGGACATCAAGGGCAGACTCGAATCGACCCGGTCGGAGGCCCAGATCGCAGAGCGCGACGGCAACCTTGCCAGGGCCGCAGAGCTGAAATACGGGACCCTGATCGAACTGGAAAAGACCCTGGAAGAAGAGAACAAAAAGCTTGAGGAACTCCAGTCCGGCCAGAAGATGCTCAAGGAAGAGGTGGACAGCGAGGACATTGCCGAGGTGGTGGCCAAATGGACCGGCATCCCTGTGTCGCGAATGATGGAGGGGGAAAAGGAGAAGCTTCTCAAGATGGAGGAACGCCTCTCCCTGAGGGTCGTGGGTCAGGAAAAGGCCGTCGATGCGGTCGCCAATGCGGTGCGCCGGGCCCGATCAGGACTTCAGGACCCCAACCGGCCCATCGGGTCCTTCATCTTCATGGGGCCCACGGGTGTGGGCAAGACCGAACTGGCCAGGGCCCTGGCCCAGTTCCTGTTTGACGACGAACAGTACATGGTCCGGGTGGACATGTCGGAATACATGGAAAGACACTCGGTGGCACGGCTGATCGGGGCCCCCCCTGGGTATGTGGGATATGAGGAGGGGGGCTACCTGACAGAGGCCATCCGCCGGCACCCCTATTCCGTGGTCCTCTTCGATGAGATCGAGAAGGCCCATCCCGATGTCTTCAACGCCCTGCTGCAGATCTTAGACGACGGCCGTATGACCGACGGCAAAGGCCGCACCGTGGATTTCAAGAACACGGTCCTGATCATGACCTCCAATGTGGGGAGTCAGTTCATCCAGGAGATGAGGGGTCGGAACAGTCATGAGATGGATCGGGCGGTCATGGATGCCCTCCGCGCCACCTTCAAGCCTGAATTCCTGAACCGGATCGATGAAATCGTTATCTTCAACGCCCTGGGTCCCGATGAGATCCGAAAGATTGTCGGGATACAGATCGGCCTCTTGGGCAGGCGTCTCGAGGCAAACAAGATCACCGTGACCCTGACCGACAGGGCCGAGGCCTTCCTGGCCAATACCGGCTTTGATCCAGTCTACGGCGCACGGCCCCTCAAGCGGGCCATCCAGCACTATATCCAGGACCCCCTGGCCGTCAAGATCCTTGAGGGGTCGGTAAAAGAGGGGGATCACGTGACCATCGATGCAGTGGACGGGAAGGTGGTATTCACATAGACAGACGACATGGGTGATCTCCTAAACCGGATAAACCGGAATTGCGAATTTAGGGATTGAGGGATTGAAAACGATGTCCTCATGAACAGGGAGGGGATATCTATGTCCAGGTCCGCGGAGCAAAAACCCAGTGAGCTTCTCAATCGCTAGGCTATGCGCATGAAAACAGGATTGTTTATTATCACGCTGTCGGCCATTCTCTGGGGCGGTTGTGCCCATGTCATCTCAAAAGATGTTTTCAAAGAGGTGAACCGGGATATCTCCTTTGCTCAGTTGCTGAAAGACCCGGTGTCGTATCGTGGAGAGACGGTCCTTCTGGGAGGCGTTATTGTAAAAGCGACGCAGCATCAGGAAGGGACCCTCCTGGAAATCTACCAGACCGAGATGGACTGCGAAGAAAAACCGGTCAACATCGATGTGTCCGAGGGACGGTTTCTGGCACTGTATAAGGGGTTCCTTGACAGCGAGATCTACAAAAAGGGCCGGAAGGTCACCATCGCGGGCGTGGTCACCGGCGTCAGGACATTAAAATTAGGGGAAATCGACTATCATTATCCCTCCCTCCTCATCAGGGAGATCCATCTCTGGAAGAAGGAAAGAAAGGAAACCTGCGACCCCTATCTCTGGTATCCGTGGGGCATGTGGGGCCCTTGGGGACCCTGGTACTATCCATACTGGCGGTATTGATCGGGAAAGCGGGAAACGGATCGCGCCTTCCGAGAACAAGCGCCGCCGCATCTTGAGATCAGCCTTCCGTCCTCCATATATTCCTTGATCTGACGGCAAAGATGCGATAGGGTTTGCATCCGCCGTGATTCCATCTGTCCATGCGTGGGAAAAGCGGAGAGGAGGGGGCCTCCTTTTTCACGTCAGGCATTTTAGACATTTGTAATTTGAGGCATTTCAGCCACTGAGCCGCCATGATCGCCAGCCCCAACAGCGTCATCATCGATCTGTCCGCCTTGGCCGGAAATCTCCGCCAGGTCAGAAACCTGGTCGGCAGGAACACCCGGATCATGGGCGTGGTGAAGGCGGATGCCTACGGTCACGGTCTCTTAGAGGTGGGAAGGGTCCTCGAGAGAAACGGCATCGATTGCCTGGGGGTCGCCTATCTCCATGAGGCCCTTGCCCTCAGGGAGGGGGGCGTCCAATTGCCGATCGTGATCCTGTGCGGAATACGGACACGGGAGGAATCACGCCAGGTGCTTGAAAAGGGGCTGACCCCTGTGCTGTTTGACCTGTCAGCCGCTGAAATCCTGTCCCAGGAATGCCGGAGGCAGGGGGGGAAGGCCCGGATCCATTTGAAAGTGGACACCGGCATGGGCCGGTTAGGGATTGCCGACACCGAGATCGGCCTGTTTCTCCAGAAGGTCATCTCCTTTAAAAACCTGGAGATCGAGGCACTGACCACGCATCTCGCAACCGCGGATGAATCCGATATACGGTTTACAGAGGATCAGATTGAGCGATTCGAGGCGGCTATTTCCACAGGGCGGTCCCTGGGGCTGAATCTGCCGCTCAACAATATGGCCAACAGCGCAGGGATCATGCGTCATAAAAGGACGCTTTTTGACATGGTCCGACCCGGCATCATGTTATATGGCGGACGCCCATCGCCGGGCCTTGTCAGCACAGCATCATTGGCGCCCGTGATGCACCTGCGGGCCGAGGTCGTCCAGGTCAGAGATCTCCCCGACAAGACACCCGTCAGCTACGGGAGGACCTACCACACCGAAGGCCCCCGAAAGGTGGCCGTCCTCTCTGCCGGATACGCCGACGGGCTGCCAAGGGCTCTGTCCAACAGGGGGAAGGTCCTTGTCGGCGGGCAAAAGGCAGATATCGTAGGGACGGTCTGCATGAACCTGACGGTCTGTGATATCACCGGTTACAAAGACGTCAGATCTGGCGACGAGGCGGTCTTTCTGGGTTCCCAGGGGGAAGAATGCATCACAGGGGATGACATCGCAGGATATGCGGGCACGATTTCCTATGAGATATTCTGCGCGATCGGCCTGAAAAATATAAGGACATATATTAGATGAAAAACAGGCTACATGCCATTTTGACGGCGACAATCGACAATTGCGTTGAGCGGGGGCTCCTTTCAAGGGCATCCATCCCCGCATATGTCATAGAAATCCCAAATAATTCCGTACATGGTCATTTTGCAACCAATGTGTCGATGGTGCTCGCATCCAGCCAGAGGCGCAGGCCGACGGACATTGCAAAAACGATCGTCGGCAATCTGAAGGACGACCAGCGCCTCCTGGAGTCTGCGGAAATCGCCGGTCCTGGATTTATCAATTTCAGAGTCAGGTCGGAGGAGTGGTGCAGGCTGCTGGCCGACATTGGGAACCTCAAGGCCGAGTACGGCCGGAATAATGCCGGCACCGGGGAAAAGGTCCTGGTGGAATTTGTCAGCGCCAACCCCACCGGCCCGCTCCATCTGGGTCATGGCCGGGGAGCCGCCCTGGGCGACACTCTTTGCAGGATCCTTGCCTTTTGCGGCTATGCCGTGGTACGGGAGTTTTATATCAACGATGCCGGCGCCCAGGTCAGGCTCCTGGGTGAGTCCATTTACAGCCGTTTCAGACAGATTAGGGACCCCGATTATCCCTTCCCTGAAAATGGGTACCATGGGGACTATATCGTCGATCTGGCCCGTGCCATTTCCCGGGAGACGAATCTGAGCGACCTTCCAGGTGAAGAGGCCATCGCCTGGTGCGCTCAGAAGGGAAGGGAGATGATGCTGGAGGAGATCAAGGCAGATTTGACTCGTTTCAGGGTCGCCTTTGATATATGGTCCAGTGAAACAGACCTCCATGAGTCAGGTCTTTTACGGGACACCCTGGAGGTGATCCGGTCAGATGGGTATCTCTATGAAAAGGATGGGGCCACCTGGATCAGAACATCTGAATTCGGGGACGATAAGGACAGGGTGATCCGTAAGAAGGATGGGCAGTTTACCTATTTTGCCTCTGACATTGCATACCATTTGCAAAAATTTGGAAAAGGCTTTACAAGAGCGGTTAACATATGGGGGGCCGACCACCATGGGTATGTTCCGCGGATCAAGGCCGCGCTTTCGGCGCACGGTATTTCGGAAAGCTGGCTTTCAGTGTTGCTGATTCAATTGGTGAAACTCTGGGAAGGCGGCCAGGAGATCCGGATGTCCAAAAGGGCGGGGAGTTTTGTCACGCTCAGGGAGTTGATGGATGCCGTTGGAGAGGATGCGGTTCGATTTGTATTCCTCATGAAAAATCACGACTCTCCCCTTGATTTTGACATGGATCTTGTGAAAAAAAGGGACAGCGACAATCCGGTGTATTATGTACAGTACGCCCATGCCAGGGTATGCAGCATCTTCAGGAAGGCTGAAGCTGAAGGGATTCTCCTCCCAGACGCACCCGCCGACCTGTCCAGGCACCTCATATTGGAGGAGGAGTTGGCAATCGTCAGGTTAATGGCGGATTTCCCATCCCTCCTGATGGAGATCTGCGCGACACTGGAACCCCATCGGCTGACCTATTATCTCACGGATCTCGCTGCGCTGTTTCACCGATATTTCAATCTGGGGACAAAGGTTCCCGAGTACCGGGTTGTTACCGCCGACACCGCCTTGACCCAGGCAAGGCTGGTTCTGGCTGAAGGGATTCGAACCGTTATCGCCAACGGCTTGAGGCTTCTTGGCATCGATGCCCCTGAAAAGATGTGAATGGCGTGATCTCATATATGCCCTCAATGGCTTTGACGAGCAATCCCGCATCCTGTGCGGGATCTACGCTTCGCTGCGACCAGCAACGAAGTGTGAAGTGTGAAGTGTGGAGAGTGGGGTTAAAGTCGGGATTTTTTTTATCATGACGAGGCGTAATTCGTCACTCCAAACTCCTCACTTCAAACTTAAGAAAACGTAACACGTTAGGCATGTGAAAAAGGCCGATGGGGGGCTCTTTCCCAAAGGAGGCAACAAAGGATTCCACAGACCGTGCAACGCCCCCGTGGTCTTAAATACGCTTCGGAACAGGCAGGGGCGACAGAGGCTTCAACCGGGATCACCTCCTGGCTTCCGGCTCGTAGAGCCTACAGCTCGGAGAGGGCTGTCCTTGAGTGAATTTCACGGATACACTGCCGTCTCCATGCAATGAGCCAAGGTCTTGCGTTCTTTGGGAAAGAGACCCCCACGGCCCGGTCATGTTGCGGCGCCTTCTATCAAGGGCCTAAGGAGTTACAAAAAAACGGGCATCCAGTATATCCAGCAACCGGCAACCAGTACAACCAGGGCCAAGTTTCATACGACGTATGGGCACAAGAGAACCTGAGCAAGGGAAAACAGGAAAGAAATATTATCATATCGAACTTTCCGGCACGTCGATTTTTCTCTGGAGCACAGGGCTCTTTATCCTCCTGGCATGGATTTTCACCCTTGGGGTCCTTGCAGGAAGAGGCCTCCTGCCTGGAGGCGTCGAGACATTGACCGAGGTGAAGGCGCAGATCGCCAAGCTCCAGCAGATGATCAATAAAAAAGACCGATCTGAGCTGAAGGAGATACGGGAACTCCAGAAAGACCCGAAATTTGCATTTTTCGACGAGCTTTCAGTTAAGAAAGGCGAGGCCGACAGGCCGTCTGGAACACCCGCAGGGAAGCCCGCAACCTCCGTCATGAGGCAGGAAACGGATAAGCCATCCAGCCCCGCGGTCAAATATGTTGTGCAGGTGGCCTCACTGGAGACTGAGGTCAAGGCAACGAACATGGTAAAGCGGTTGACCCAGAAGGGGTATTCGGCTTATTTCTACAAGGTGTTTGTGAAAGGGCGGGAATATTTTCGGGTCAGATGCGGTCCATTCAAGACCGAAGCGGAGGCTGTCAAAATTAACAAGAGCTTGGCCGAAAAGGAAAAACTGACCGGATTTGTTCAGAAGGTTGAGGGTAATTGATGCAAGGGCTAAACCCGGTTTATCTTGGGGGTTCAGCGTCTTTGTGCGATATGGTAGGCATGATGATGATAGATGAAAAAGATGCGTATCCCGTTATAAAAAAGGCAGTGGCAGCGGACATTGAAAGCGTGCACAAGATCCTTAATTTTTTTGCACAGGAAGGCCTTCTCCTGCCAAGACCCTTGAGTGAGCTGTACGAGCACCTAAGGCAGTATTTTGTGTTGAAAACAGAGCCGGCGGGCACAGTGCACGGTGTGTGCGGGTTAGGCATCTGCTGGAAAGACCTGGCAGAGATTCAGTCTCTCGCCATATCGGAAACGCACCAGGGCAAGGGATTCGGCCGCCGGCTGGTTGCGGCATGTCTCAAGGAGGCAAAACTTCTCGAACTTAACAGGGTGTTTACTCTTACATATGTGCCTGACTTCTTTAAGCAATTTGGATTTAAGGAGATCGAAAAATCGTGTCTGCCCCATAAGATATGGGCGGATTGTCTGAAATGTCCCAAGTTCCCCGATTGCGATGAGACAGCATTGATGCTTGACCTCAATGAATCAGCCATTTAGGCCGAGACAAGTCCCTCAGCCAGGCACGACATAACCGTGTAGCCGTAATAAGGAGGGTGATATGTTTGGCGTGGGTATGCCCGAATTGATCATTATTCTGGTGATCGCGTTGATCGTCATCGGTCCCAAGAAACTGCCCGATCTGGCAAAGGCCCTTGGAAAAGGGATGTCCGAATTCAAAAAGGCGACCCAGGAAATCAAGGGAAGCCTGAACCTGGACGAGGAGTTGAAAGGGGCGAAAGAGGATCTCATCGATTCTGTCAGCGGGTTGGATAAACCGGGGGATCTGGGGGATCAGAGGCCTTCTGACGATAAAACGCCAACATACGGAGACTTTGATGAGATGCTGGAAGCCTACGACAGCATGAAAGAAAACGAAGGGGAAAAGGAATCCCCTCAGAAAGAGAAGCCAGTTGAAAAGACACTGGATACCATAGTGGAGAAAAACCGGCATGACGGATGACGAGAAGTTGCCTTTCCTGGGGCATTTGGAGGAATTACGAAGAAGGTTGGTGGCATGTGCGATTGCCGTAGGGGTGGGGTTTGTCGCCTCATATGCATTTTCCGAAAGGCTGTTTCAAGTGCTGATCATGCCCCTCAAGGCGGTGATGCCGGAAGGTGAACGTCTCATCTTCACCAACCTGCCCGAGATGTTTTTTACCTATTTGAAGGTGGCCTTTCTGTCCGGTGTCTTACTGATGGCTCCTTTTATTTTTTACCAGTTATGGATGTTTGTCGCCCCCGGCCTTTACCAGAGAGAAAAGAAATATGTCATCCCGTTTGTGGTGGCCTCCACCATTCTTTTTGTGGGTGGATCGCTTTTCGGCTATTTTGTCGTCTTCCCGTTCGGGTTCAAGTTTTTCATCGGGTTTTCCAACGAGTATGTCAAGGCCCTCCCGTCGGTCAAAGAATACTTCTCCTTTGCCATCAAACTCCTGTTCGCCTTCGGCATTGTCTTTGAACTGCCTGTGGTCATCTTCTTTTTGACAAAAATGGGGATGGTTACGCCGGAAATGCTGCGCCGGAAACGGAAATACGCCATCCTTCTCGCATTTGTCGTAGGCGCGATATTGACCCCGCCGGACGTCATTACCCAGTGCATGATGGCAGGCCCCCTGGTCGTGTTGTACGAAATAGGGATCCTGGTTTCCATGATGGTGCGGAAGAAAAAAGAAGAAAAAGTAAAGGCAGAGGAAAATGGGGAAAAGGAGGAAAACGAGTCAGATGTGTCTGTTTAATCAGGCCTTCCACATGCCATTCCGATCGTTTTATCCGGGCGGCAGTTTCAGCCAGGATGGGACAGGTGCCGCCCGCTAATTCATAAAAGACATGGTATTTCCTGAAATCTTTAACAGTATCGGCTTCTTATCTGCCTCGCCCCGGGAGTCAAAGGTGATGGTCCCGGAAACGCCCCTAAAGCCTTGAGATCCGAGCAATGCCGCTGCCAGGTCTCTTCTGGTTCGAATCGATTCTTCGGCGAAGAGTTTCTTCAACAACCGGATGGTATCGTAACCATTGGCTGCCAGGATGTCGGGGTCCCCATCAAAATTTTCTCTGTATGCATCAACAAATGCCCTAACATCCGGATCGCCGGCGTTCGGTGCAAATCCGGAACAGAAAACAGCCCCCTGGATATAATCTTTTGCCATTTCGATCAACTGGGGAGATTGCCAGGCGCTGGTTCCTAAGAGTTGAACGCCCAACACGTCATAAAAGGCCAACTGGGGCGCGATCATGGCTACGCGTTGGAAGGTATCCGGTATGAAAATGGCATCGAAATCAATGATCGGCTCTATTTTCTCAGGATATATGATGCTTTCCTCATCTTCCGGCGTCCGCATGTCTTCAAGTTTTTTCACCAGGGATTCAGGCCTTGGATAGTAAAGACCTACCATTTTCTTGATCTGATCGGCGAAATCCGTTTGATCAACCGCATACGACTCCGCAGCGGTGACGGTCCCACCCATTTGTTCCAATCTGCCCCAGAAGGTGTCCATGCAGTAACGTCCATAGGCATTATCCGGGTACAGGATCCCAAAACGTTTCAGCCCCATCCGGTTAACCGCTACATCGAGAAGACCCTCAATCTCCTGGGCAGGCGTGAGAAGGTTGCGAAAGACCATATCTCCCTCTTCCACGATCCCCTCCCTCTGGCTCAGGGTGATGATTGGGACACCTGTCTCCTGGGACTTCCTGGCCGCAGCACCGGCCGCTGTGCTCGAAAGAGGCCCGATGACCGCCATGACCTTTTGGTTGTTGGCCAGATCTTCAAGTGCGGCCGCGGCTGCCTCCGGGCGCCCTTCGGTGTCTCTGATCAGTAACGCCAATCCGGATTCCCCGGACGGGCCACCAGCCAGGCCCATGCCCAGTTGTATCCCTTTCAAGACCTCTTTACCGTAGATGGAAAAAGGCCCGTTAAGGGGAAGCAGCACCCCCAGGACGCCCTGCTTGACGGCCCTCTCTTCTTCCAAACGCTCCAGAAAGGCCCTTCCCTTCGAGATCCAGATATCGTCTTTGGTGGAATGGATCAAGGACGTTGCCGCCCTTTCCGCCGGTTCCGATTCCCCCTGTTCAAGATGGATTTGAGCCATGCGATCATAAATCTTCGGGGCATAGGAGGTCTTCTCAGCGTCTCCTGCAAACTGGCGGAGCAGCATCGGCCCGCTGCTGGATATCAATTCATTCAGCTTTCCATCGAGCCGGGCTGCCTCCTCGGAGTCGTTCTCCCACAGTGTTTTGGCCATAAGCCACCAGTGAAACGCCTCAGCCTTGTCGCCCAGGGCGCTGAAGTCGTCTCCCAACAAGAGATAGGCATCCCTTTTCAAGGGATGGTGCGGGTATCTGTCAAGCCATGACAAGGCCTCGGTTGCAGAACGCCTGTGCTCGCCGATACGGGAAAGGATTGTCGCAATATCATAGCGCACACCCGCAATCCACGGGATATCGGGGTATCCCCGACAAATCTCTTCCAGGACGGTCAGGGCCTTTGCGGGCTGGTTGAGTTCGAGGTATATTTCAGATGTGCGTTTCAGGGCCAGGGCCGATTTTTCATTTTTTGGCGCGTCTCGAAGAAAGACCCCGTATGCCTCCAGGGCCTTCTCCAACTCGCCCTGTTTGACGTAGGTCTCGGCCAGAGCTAACGGATCCGGCCGACCCTCCTCAACCATGACAGGGGAGGTGGTTTTGGGCTGACACGCGGCCAAAAAAAGGGCTATCCCCGCCATAAGGGCGGGGATAGCCCTTTTTGCTGAAGACACGCTTCTGATCACTTCTGGACTTCCTCAAAGTCGGCATCCACCACGTCGTCTTCTTTTGAAGGTCCTGTTGTGGAATCAGGGCCGGGTCCGCCTGCAGACTGGGCCTGATCCTTGGTGGCGTTTGCATACATGGTCTCGGCCAGTTTATGCGAGGCCTGGGTCAATTCTTCGGTAAGTCGCTTGATCTCATCTACATTATCCCCTTCCATCGCCTTTTTCAAATTGTCGATGGCCTGGTTGATGTTGGTCTTTATAGTCCCATCCAATTTATCTCCCACTTCCTTCACGGACTTTTCTGTGGAGTAGATCAGCGAATCGGCCATATTCCGGGCATCAATAAGTTCCCTTTTCTTTTTGTCTTCTTCTGCGTGTATTTCTGCATCTTTGACGAGCCGTTCAATCTCTTCCTCACTCAGGCCGCTGGAGGCGGTGATCTTGATCGATTGTTCTTTTCCTGTGCCCATATCTTTTGCAGAGACGCTTACAATCCCATTGGCATCAATGTCAAAGGTCACTTCAATTTGCGGAATGCCCCTTGGGGCCGGCGGGATTCCCACTAATTGAAACCGGCCCAGGGTCTTGTTGTAGGCCGCCATCTCCCGCTCTCCCTGGAGCACATGGATTTCAACAGCCGGCTGGTTGTCGGCCGCTGTGGAGAAGACCTGGCTCTTCTTGGTGGGGATGGTGGTATTTTTTTCAATCAGTTTGGTGAAGATGCCGCCCAGGGTCTCGATGCCCAGCGAAAGGGGCGTTACATCCAGGAGCAGCACATCCTTC
Source organism: uncultured Desulfobacteraceae bacterium (assembly GCA_964409475.1). Classification (GTDB taxonomy): domain Bacteria; phylum Desulfobacterota; class DSM-4660; order Desulfatiglandales; family Desulfatiglandaceae; genus AUK324. Next base: position 17,270 of record CAYPDL010000009.1, read on the forward strand.
ACCTCACCCTTTAATACACCACCCTGAATAGCGGCGCCGACAGCCACCACTTCATCGGGATTTACCCCCTTGTTCGGCTGTTGGCCGAAGATCTCTTTGACCTTCTCCTGGACCTTGGGCATACGGGTCATACCCCCGACCAGGATCACCTCATCGATATCCTTCGTTGAAAGGCCCGAGTCTTTCATTGCCATATTGCAGGGCCCAACGACCTTCTGGATCAGGTCATCCACCAGGGCCTCCAATTTTGAACGGCTCAATTTGATGTTCAGGTGCTTTGGGCCGCTGGCATCGGCGGTAATAAACGGGAGGTTTACATCGGTCTCCATGGAGCCCGACAGCTCTATCTTGGCCTTTTCAGCGCCTTCTTTCAACCGCTGAAGGGCCATCTTGTCATTCCGCAGATCAATCCCCTGGTCCTTTCTGAATTCATCTGCCAGGTACTCGATGATCCTCAGGTCAAAATCCTCACCGCCGAGATGGGTATCGCCGTTGGTTGACTTGACCTCGAAAACCCCCTCGCCGATCTCCAGTACGGAGATGTCAAATGTCCCGCCGCCTAAATCGAATACAGCGATCTTTTTGTCGCCCTTTTTGTCCACGCCAAAGGCCAGCGATGCAGCCGTGGGCTCGTTGATAATCCTTTCCACATTGAGGCCGGCGATACGGCCGGCGTCCTTGGTGGCCTGTCTCTGGCTGTCATTAAAATATGCCGGGACGGTTACCACGGCATCTGTGACCTTCTCGCCGAGATACTCCTCTGCAGTCTCCTTCATTTTTGTAAGGATCATGGCGGATATCTCTGCCGGGCTGTAATCTTTACCCCTGATGGAAACATGGGCATCGCCATTGGATGCCTTGATGATCTTGTAAGGGAGCACCTTGATATCTCTGCTCACTTCGGGCGAGTCGAATTTTCTCCCAATCAGGCGTTTGACCGCAAAAACGGTATTTTCCGGATTGGTGACCGCCTGCCTTTTGGCTGTCTGCCCAACCAGCCTGTCGCCACTTTCGGTAAAGGCTACAATAGAGGGCGTTGTCCTGCTCCCCTCGGCATTGGCAATCACCACAGGATCACCACCTTCCATAACGGCAACACACGAGTTGGTTGTTCCGAGATCAATCCCTATTGTTTTTCCCATATTTCTCGCCTCCTAAATATCTGAAAATTTCTTCGACGTACCGTTTAAATGATGGCATGCAATGCATGCTGTTCGCTATTTGCGCCCTCTAAAGATCCCGTTATGCGGTCTTCCTGCTGACAATCACCATGGACGGCCGAAGGAGCCTCTGATTGAGGGTATACCCCTTTTGGAGCTCTTTGAGCACAGTTCCCGTTTCCATCCCGTCATCTGCCGCCTCCGAAACCACCTCATGAAAATTCGGGTCAAACGACGCGCCGACGGCTTCTATGGTTTCGACCCCGGCCTTCTGAAAGACATCCATCAGTCCCTTCAGCGTCAGCTCAACACCCTCCCTGAGGGCATCGACTGACGTCTCATTGTGTGAATGGGCGATGGCCTTTTCGAGATTGTCGGCCACTGGAAGGAGTTGTTTGATCAACGATTCATTGGCAAATTTGACCAGGCCCTGCTGGTTTTTCTGGTACCGCTTCTTCAGGTTATCGATTTCCGCCTGGGAGCGCAGATATTGATCATAGTTCTTCTCAGAAGTCGCCTCTGTCTCCTGGACCTTTTCGATGAGTTCATCCCTTGTCATCTCTTCTAAATGGAGATCTTCTCTTTTCTCATCCGGCGACTGGGCTGTTTCATAGGGCGCTTCTCCAGTCTCCACGGCAGCGGTTCCCATCCCTTCATCCTTGACCCTGTCCTTACCCCTTATACTGACACTGACCACGTCGAACTCCTGTTACATTCGAGTCTCTAAATCCTGCCCGCGTTTTGAAACCGGATATGCCTTCAGTCATCAAAGGGGAGTCATCGCGTCAGGCTGCGCTTCTGAATGTTTCTGACAACGCAATCACACCGCGCCTAACCAAACTCGCCCTTTTTGCACTGAAACCAATACTAAGCATCAAGAAAAAGTTTGTCAAGGTAAGCCCCGGCAACTTCTCCAAGCTCAAAGGAGGCCGTTTTTCCTTGAAAAAAATCAAAAAATCAACCGAGAAATGAAGGGAGGTGCCCGAAAAGAAGGGCGGGGCCATGGGTCGTTATGGCCTGAGGAAATTTAGTATCTGGCGCTTTTCGTTCCCATGACGTTTCTCAGATCATCCAACAGGCGGGGTGCATAGACCCGGGTCAGGCGACGCGTATCAGTGTCGTCCGATCCGGTAGGCTTGATAAACAGGCCGTTGGCCCCGGCCTTGAACATGGCAACAGCATCATGGATCAACGACTTTCTGGTATAAAAAACCGCCGGGGTTCGGGCGTAATACTGCCGAGCCTGCCGGAGATTGGAGAGCCCATACTTTCTGTTCTGGCCGATCCGGTTGCAGACGTCCCCAAAGAGATTCCGCCAACAATCCACTACAGTAAAAAGCCTTTTGAGGTATTCATTATAGACATCTCCCTCAATGTCGTCCAATCCCTTATAGACATGCTCCAGGGTCGGAAATTCGGCGACCCGGGTCCTGAGCTCGTCTATCGAGGTCAGACTCGGTTCAGGCACCTCCGGGTCCTGCCCCCACAGGTCAAGGAGAAACAAGGCCGGGACATGATGGCCCAATCGATCCACAGCCTCGTCGAACGTGTAGGCCTGTACAAATTCGAGATCAGGGGCCGAGGGGACGATTTCATGGCGCACCAGATCATGCTCAAACGTAGAGTCGTCAATAAAGCAGACAATCGGCTTCATGGCTTCCCTTCAGCAATATGGCTTACAACCCTTTTCCTGTCAGTCGGGTTAATGCATCCAGATACTTTTCTCTGGTCTTTTCAATAACGTCAGCGGGCAACCTGGGGGGGGGCGGCCTTTTAGGCCAGTTGATCCCGATCAGATAATCCCTCAAGAACTGCTTGTCGAAGCTCTTCTGGGGCCCTCCCGGACGATAATCGGCCATCGGCCAGAACCTGGATGAATCAGGGGTCAGGACCTCGTCAATCAGGATCAGGCGATCATCCTTCATGCCGAACTCAAACTTGGTATCGGCCACGATAATCCCCTTTTCGGCGGCCAGATCTCTCCCCAATTCATAGATACGGAGGCTGATGCTGCGGACCCCCTCCGCAGTCTTCTTTCCCAGGATCTCTGCTGCCTGCTCAAAGCTGATGTTTTCATCATGCATGCCGTCTTCGGCCTTGGTGGAGGGGGTGAAGATGGGGCCGGGCAATTTGCCTGATTCGCGCAGGTCTTTGGGGAGCGGGATGCCACACACAGCCCCTGTTTGAAGATAATCCTGCCAGCCCGAACCGGAGAGATATCCTCTGACGATGCATTCAACCGGGAGGGGCCTCGTTTTCTGAACAAGCATGCTGCGGCCCTCCAACTGGGAGGCGTGTTTACGACATATCGCTGGATACTCTGTCGGGTCGCTGCTGATCAAGTGATTTTCGATGACAGACGACAGCTTTTTGAACCAGAAGAGAGAGATGGCCGTCAAAATCCTCCCCTTGTCGGGGATCGGATCGTCCATCACCACATCAAAGGCCGACATGCGATCGCTTGCGACAATCAACAGCTTCCCGTCAACTTCATAAACATCTCTCACTTTTCCCCGTTTGACGAGTCGGATATCTCCAAGGTGGCTCTGGGTCAGGACGTCTGTTGTCATGCATCATCTCCTTTCTCTGCTATCTGCGAATTGCGCATTCTCATGATCGTCTGTCTCGCCAATCACTCAATCTTCAATTCGATTGTTTTAGGCTCTCCACATATTCCCGATAATATTTCAGGACCGTATTCCGGAAGGTCACTGTCTCGGCATAGGGAGGCAGCCCGTTATACTGCTTTACTCGGTGCGGTCCGGCATTATAAGAGGCCAGGGCCAGGCTGATGTCCCCTTTCTGCATTTTCATAAGACCTGAAAAATATCTGTACCCGTAGGCAATGGCCTTGCATGGATCCAAACGATCGTCCTGGTTTTTTTCCAATAATTCTTTCCGATATCTCGCAAAGAGGTCCGACCTCTTCTGGCCGCACTTCAAGGAGTCCTGCATGAACTCCCTTGCGAGCCCGGCCTGTTTTGCCATATCTGCCGGTGCTATCTTCAAAATAAGGGAGACAGCCTTCTGACGAAGCGTCCGTTCACGTTGCAAGAGAGACATGGCCTCTTCAAAATAGGACGGCAGATAGATCTGTTTCATCCCCAGCCCCTCACCGGTTTTTGGCATAATCTGGGTCAGACCGGCTGCCCCGACGTAAGAAATCGCACGGGGATCAAAATTGGATTCTCTCCTCATGAGGGCGACAAAGAGGAGAGGATCTACCGGAAATTCACCTGTTTCCGAACCGTCAGGGCACGACTGGATTAAGGCCCCGAGACGGGGTGCCTCTCGATTGACAGCGGTTTTCAATGAAGACCCTCGATTTGTCTCCCTGCCCGGATCCTGTTTTCCAAGGTCAAAGGACTGTTTATCTGTCACAGATCCCTTCTGCTGGAACTCGGAAAACACATAATTGACAAACATCACATTTTCAGGGGTCAGCGTAGGGGTATCTTCGGGCAATCCCTGACATCGGTTGTAAAAGATTCCCAAGCCATCCCTCAGATTAAAAGAGGCCTTTTTCAGGCTCTCTTTCAACAGACTGTCTATGAGCCTGGAACAGGCGTCCTTGTTCAGCCTCTCATCCGCATCGGGCGTCAATTTAGACCGGTAAGCCGCAAAATGCCTTCGCGCAGATGCACGGGCCTCCTTGCTGGCCAGGGCCGATTCGCCTGCCCGCTTGGCGTGTTCACCGGCAAAGGCCTCCTTCTCCTGACATGTCAATGACGAAACGGCCTGGGTGAAGAGACGTTCCGCCTCGGCGTCCAGGTCTCTGGCCTCGATGTAGTCCTGATTGATCAATGCCTTGAGGCCCAAAGAGCAGGCCACCTCCGGTCTGATAAGGAGGATGCCTGCCGCGCCGGCATAGGAACCGTCAGACAGGCTCTTATTATAGACCTCGAGGTTGTAATCGATGATGCCCTGCCGAAAAATAGAGGGGTTTGCCCGGGCCATCCGCACAGGCCGCACACAGACAATGGCCGTAGCCATGATAAGAAAAAATAAGAACGCTGTTTGAATCGGTTTTTTTTTGAATAGCATATGCTGCCCGGACAGGTTCTATCAGGGTTAACGGAAAGATAAATATAGCAGAAACCCTACCCCATTTTTGGACATAATGCAAGGGTATAGATGGGGTGGGCGAGGTCGCCTTGCCGGCGGGCTGGGTGAGCTGTGATTTGACACGGACATTGTTTTGTCATACATTCCGTTTTACCAAGAGGGAACACAATGTCGCGAATGCTCTGGTGGGAGCGACTGACAAAACCGGATCTGAATTTCAGGAACAACCTCAAAGGAGATGACATGGGACGATTGATTGTTGATGAAACCAAGTGCAAAAGAGACGCTATCTGTGCCAACGAATGCCCTATGGGGATCATCAAAGTTAAAGACGACACGGGGTTCCCGGAGCTGGTTTCCGGTGGCGAGCAGGTATGCCTGGAGTGTGGGCACTGTGTGGCGGTATGCCCCCATGACGCCCTGAGTCATGACCAAATCCCTGTGGAGGAGTGCCCGGTCATCGACAGCGGGCTGGTCATCGACGAACGTCAGGCGGTACAATTCCTCCGATCCCGCCGCTCCATTCGCTTTTTCAAGGATGAACCTCCGGACAAGGCGACGATCCAGCGGCTGATTGAGATCGCCCGCTATGCCCCAACGGCCGGAAACGCTCAACTGGTGGAGTGGCTGGTCCTGACCGATCGGGGGAAGATCAAGGAGATGGCCGGGACGGCCGTGGATTGGATGCGCACCGTGTTGGAAAAGACCCCTCAATCCGCCCCGCCCTATATGCCGGTTGTCATAAGGTCCTGGGACATGGGATTTGATGCCGTACTCCGTGATGCCCCTGTTCTGGTGGTTGCCTCGGCTCCCAAGGAGGCCGGCAACGGCATGGTGGACGTGACGCTGTCCCTCTCCTACTTTGAACTGGCAGCGCCCACATTGGGTCTGGGCACCTGCTGGGCAGGCCTGCTGCAAGGTGCGCTCCTCTCCTCTTCAGCCGCAAGAGAGGCCCTTGGCCTACCCAAGGGGCACCCCTATCACTATCCCATGATGGTCGGGCGCCCCAAGTCGACATATCACCGGCTGCCCCAGCGAAAACCACCCAGGATAACCTGGCAGTAATCGCGGGTCTGATTTTCTATGGGGCTCAACACGATTGTCCGGATGCATGGTGTCCTTATTGCCTGCTCTTAACAGGCAGGTGTCGCTTAGAAAAGGGATTTTCCAATGGCGCAGAACGAAAATATTTCCGGGGACTGGATAAGCGATTTGATCCACGCCTTCATCGCCGGGTCCCCCCTCAACACCCTGGGAAACCAGGGCGTTGAACATGCCTGGGACCAGGCCCTGGTGGGATTTGCCTCCGGTGCTGACCCGATGTGGCAACAATACAAGGAATACGTCGGGGCATTCCACTGGACCCCCTGGGAGGTTTTCACCCAGCACTGTCCGGATGAACCTGCACGACCGGATGAACTGACCGTCATTTCATGGGTCCTCCCTCAACGGGAGATGGTCCGGGAGGCCAATCGCCGGGCCAGGAAGTATCCATCCGAGGAATGGGCCAGAATCCGGATCTATGGGGAGGAATTCAACGTGGCCTTGCGTCGCCATGTGGTTAAGAGCCTGAAAGAAGAGGGCCACGCCGCCATCGCTCCGATGCTGGTTCCGAACTGGACCATCGTCAAGTCGAAACGGTTTTCCTATGCCTCTTCATGGTCTGAACGCCATGCCGCCCATGCGGCCGGCCTGGGCACATTCGGCCTGTGTGACGGACTTATCACCGCAAAGGGCAAGGCCATGCGGGTGGGATCGGCAGTGGCCAAAATATCCATTCAACCCACCCCCCGGCCGTACGCCCACCATCGGGCCTATTGCCTCTTTTTCGCCGAGGGTACGTGTGGGGAATGCATGGACCGTTGCCCCGTCCATGCAATTACCGAGGCCGGCCACGATAAGGAGAAGTGTCGGCAGCACCTGGTTTGCTCCAGAGCATATGTGAAAAAGAGGTACAGGTTCGATGGCTATGGGTGTGGATTGTGCCAGGTGGGGGTCCCCTGCGAGGCAGGCATACCGGTCAAGGCCGCTCGTGAGGCCCTTGAGCGTGGCCAGTTGCCGCCCCCGCCCCCGCCTCTGGCCTGATTAGGCGCCGGTTGTGTCTCAGCTTGAATTGTCTCGCCTACCCATCCATATCATTCAGCCGGAGGGCTTCAGAAGCGATCAGGGAACCCTGTTCACCGGATAACGGATTTCTCCGTGGCGGCCATTCGCGTGACCAGCATCCTTTCCCGATCGAGCATTTCGTCGGCAAAGGGCTTAATCTCCGTCCTCCAGAAATCACTCTCATACACCTCACCGTAGAGCCGCTCGGCCTCTTCCTCGCTCTCAAAACGGCGGATCCAGACGTAGAGGTCCGGCTCATCCAGGGAGACAAAGCTCGCCACGAAGACCATCCCCTTTGACACCTGGAAGGGGATGATCTTTTCTTCCATCAATTTGACCCATCGATCCCGCTTCCCATCCTTGATGCGATACTGACGGAGTTCAAAAAACATGGTTGATTCCTCCTTGGTTTTCATAGTGGATTGTCAAGGTCGGGAAAAGGCTTCCTTGAAGACTGCCAGCACCTTTTCCCGAACAGACTCCGGGGGCCGGATGGAGCTGGGTTCCCGATGAAGCACCTGGTAATAGGTCTGATCGCTGTTGCCGATTTCCCTGAGCAGAAGGCGGGGCGTAACCCTGGCATTCACGCGATAGTGGTCATTTTCCCGTCCTGAAAATATGGACACGTTAAAGCTGTAAAGGCCCTCCTGATCGAAATACGTCAACGCTGCTGTGAGACCTTTGAGAAAGGCATCCCGTTGTTCATCTTTCCATTCAATAAGGGAGCGACAGTCCCGGAAAATGCACCATACATCGGGGAGGGCGCCCTGGGGGGCAAAACTCATGGTCCAGAAGGTCGAACCGACATCCGTGAGGACCCGCTCACCTGATTCTTTTTCCGCATCCATATAATCCTCCCAGAACGTTCTTCCGTTTTTCAGGAAATATTCATGACTGCACGTCATTTGCAGGCGTGGCTGATACGTGGGGATTTCCCCGCAGTTCACCTGAAGATGGGGATGAATCATGCTGGATCCGGACGGCGGCATGTAGTTCCAGTTGATGTTAAAAAAGTGGGCACCGGGATCATGTCGGGCAATGCTTTTGATGAAAGTCCGCGCGGCAGTAAACCCGTCTCTGATGATATCAGGCGTAAAACCCGCCGGGGCGATGAAATGCTCTTTTCCAAAGATGCAGACCCCCGCGTACCGGTCAAGGGGAAGAAGATTGGGGAAAAGACGTGCCGTTCCCTCATGAAGCCTTCCCCCTGGGATGATCTCCTCCGGGAAAAGGGGCGTCACATTTTCCAGAGATTCCGGACAAAAAGGGCAGTTCATCTCTTTGGATTTCCTGATGAGCTCCTCAAAATCGGGTTTCGCTACGGGACGGTAAGGGAGGTCAAAGACCCTGGTTGACTGTCCGGTGAGGGGGTCGTAGCGGATTTCAAAAGGAATCTCATCCATTGAAAAGCCCTTAAAGGGATTCTTCAGGCGCATGTGGTCTTTGATCTTTTTAAAGGAGATGCTCATTGATTCACCTCAACCTTAATTTTTCCTAATCTTGCTGATGATCAAGTCCTTGGCTGAACATAGACCGGCAATAACATTTTCACGGTATGAATAGGAGCTTCAAATGGTAGGGCTGCGTGGAGACTCTATTAAATAGTCCGGTCAACGTCCCATATCCGACCCACTTTCTCCATCAGCATGGCTTTTCTACGCTTCCTGCAATGATTTTATACTAAACACGTTTTCTCCAATTTGTAAACAACCTATCCCCTGTCGCGATGTTGGCGGGGATTTTATTCGCGGGAATAGCTCATCCAATACAAACGATTCCGCATCTTTCATCATAGACATCCCTATTTTCTCACAGGGGCATTTTCCACTCCGCCGCCGCAAAGGAGCTGAGCGACTTCCCTGGGTATTTGCCTGCGATGTCTGCGTAAAAGTCCCGAATGATTTCCATGTCCGCTTCCATATTTCCGGTGGGGTGGACGACCGGCCCGATGCCTCCGACCTTGCGTCGGTAATCCAGATACCCCAGCACGATGGGGACATTCGCCCCCCTGGCGATATGGTAGAAGCCGGTTTTCCAGTACATGACTTTCCTGCGGGTTCCGGCAGGAGGAACCACCAGGACCATTCGCGGATCTTCACGAAAGGCCTGGATGGACCGTGCCACAACATGGGTTGATTTGGAGCGTTCAACGGGAATGGCGCCCAACCACCTGAGTAAAGGACCCATGGGCCAGCGGAACCAGGCGGCCTTCATCATGATAAAGGGCTTGATTTCAAGAATGAAGGCCAGACAGATGGTGTAAAGAAAATCCCAATTGGAGGTGTGCGGCGCCGCTATGATGACGTATCTGGAGATGTAGGGTCTCTTCCCCGCCGGTTTCCAGCCCGTAAATCGAAAAATGATCAGGGCCAGCCAGCGCATCACGGTTTTCCCTACGGGCGTGTCGTGAACGGTCTTATGATGCATGATCGAATCCCCCAATCCCATCCACAGATTCCGCAGATTTCACAGATACCAATCCCCCAATCCCCCAATCCCTAAATTCTTAAATCTCTCTCCGTCTTTTCCGGACAAGGTTTGCAATTTCCCCCCACACGATGAGAAAGACCCCCAAGAGCATAGAGATACGCCCCAGATAGTCCCCATGGCGGGCAAAAAAGGTCCGGTCCTTTCGAAGATGGATTTGGCCTTTGAGCGTGGCTTTTTTCCACCAGGGCGTGTGGGCGATCACCGTGCCTCGTGCGTCGATGAGGGCGGAGATCCCGGTATTGGCCACCCGGACCAGATCCCGCCGGCACTCGATGGCACGAACGGGGCTGAACTGGAAGTGGTAGCGATAGCCGGGGGTGTTTTTCCACCATCCATCGTTGGTGATCATGCAGATAAAGCCCTTCTCTTCCGGCAGGTTCCGGGCACAGTGGGCACCAAAGGCCGACTCAAAACAGACAATGGGCAGAATGCCGATGGAAGTATCGGGAGACACAAATGCATGGCTCCCTTGACGAATGCTGTAGGTGCCGTTATACCCGCCGAGTTCCAGGGAGTATTTTCCAAGAAAGCCTAGATACTGCACAAACGGCACGCGTTCGAACAGGGGGACCAGCTTGGTCTTGTGATAGAACTGGGGTGCGGATCCAGGTGAAAGAAAAAGGGCAGTATTGAAGGCCTCGTAGAAAAAGCCTTCTTCCCGGTTGAAACGGCTCCAGGGAGGGACGTCCTCCTCGACTTTTTGATAGCTGTGGACCCCTATCAGACAGGTGAGCTTCGGGTATTTTTCCTGGAAAGCCAACAACTGACGATAGTAAGGCGATGCGCTGGGATTTCGCTCGTCAATGTGCTGTACGACAAGGGTCTCGGGGCCGAACAGGTAGTTGGTTTTCCCATCGCAGATGGAGGCTGCTGTCTTAAAAAATTCATTCAGGTGTTGGGCCTGCCTTTCCGGCACGAATTTTTCCGTGTATGGATCCAGATTGGGCTGAATCAAGGCCACTGTAACGGTTTCTCCCTCCTCCCTGAAATTGTCAAACATGTGATAGGAGACCAGGATAGGGATGAAAATCAGCAGAACGGTTGCGACCCCCATGTAAACGGTGGATCTCAAACCCCTTTTCCGGTAGGTATCCGCCATTTTAAAGATCGCAAAATTGACCAGGATAATCCAGAGCGTGCCCCCGCGAAGACCGGTATACTCAACCCATTGAATGAGTTTGGGCGCCGTGACCAGGGCGTTGCCCAGATTGAGCCAGGGCCAGGCCAGGTCCCAGGATTCATGAAAATGCTCATATCCCATCCAGATGATCAGAAAGGGAAATACCAGGGGGATGTGCAGGCTTGCTCGAACGCGGCTTATGGACCAGAAAACAAGGGCCTGTAAAAGTGCATTGGTCAACATGATGAAAATGGCGCCCAACCACTGTGCTTGGATGATCCACCATGATCCCAGAATATTCCACAAGAGGAAGCCGACAAAGGAATAATTGAACAGGGTGTAGGGGTTTGGGTGATCGCGGGTTTCCTCCTCCAGCAGTAAAAGGGGCGCCCAGCCAATGAAAACGAGAAAGAACAGAGGCGAAACAGACCAGGGAAGGCCCAGCAACAGACCACTGGTCAGAGACAGAAAAAGTTTCCTGCTGGTGTTATAATCCATTCGGTTCTCAGAGACAGAAAAAGTTTCCTGCTGGTGTTATAATCCATTCGGTTCCGGGGCGACCCTCGGCCTTATTCCTTTCCTTCACCCGCCTGCCGGGCAAACCGACTGAACCGGCGGGCCTCCGCTTCATTCCCCATGGAGGCATAGATTTGACTGATCCGGTCAAAGTACAGAGGGCGGTTGGAAGGGTCATCTTGGGCCAGGGACAGATAAGATTCCAGGACCGTCGTGTTCTGCTCACCCAGATGAAAGCGGATATCCGCCAATTTTCTCTGGACCAGGGGATCGACACGGGTGTGGCAGCCCTGGCACTGGTTCATGATTTCATTATAGAGGTCACGTGCCTTTTCAAGATCTCCGAGGGTCTCATAGGCCCCGGCGAGGGCCTTTAACACAGCGTCGTGCCGTCCGTATTCCTTCATGAATGACTGATAAAGGGCCACTGCCTCCGAATGCCTGCCTGCCTGAGACAGACTTTCACCGCGAAGTAAAACATAGGCCCAAGAAGCTTGAAGTTCCTCGGGGCAGGACGCAAGAAGTGTCTCGGTCCGGGCAAAGGCCCCCGTCTCCCAGAAGACCTCGCAGAGGACCTGATAACCGGGAAGCGCGTCCGGGTGGTGCTCAAGAAAAGGTTCCAGCAATCCCCTTGCCTCATCAAGACGATGCAGATTCAAAAGGGCGGTGGCCAGTTCCAGGGGAATAAAGGAATCCGGAGAAGGGTCCTCTTCCATGGCACGGGACAGGGCATCAACGGCAAATTGGAAATCTCCTCTATTGAGTGCCAGATACCCCGCCTGGAAGGAGGAGCCGTAGGAGGCATAGGCGGAGCGTACCTCTTCAGGCAGCGCTCCTAAAAGGGCCATAAAGGTTTCAACCTCATTACCCTCGGCATCCTCCTGTTCATCCAGTGGAGATAACCGTTCTAACTCGCTCGTGTCCTGTTGAACCGCCATTGACGTGGAGCGTTCCACACCCCGCAGTCTATTCCTGATATCCGCCTGTAACGCCGCATCCCGTGTCAGGTCCAGGGCCAGTTCAAGCAATTCCCGGGCTTCGTCGTCAAATCCGGATTCTATCAGTTCTTCGGCGGCCTGCATATGTCCGCGCGACAGGGCCTCCATGGATCCGTGGAGCTTTTCATGGATTCTCGCTTTGGATTCGGCATCATTGGGTGCCCTCTTTTCAATGGCGTCCAGGGCCGCTTCATAGGCCAGTTTGGCCATGCCCAAGTCCGAGGCCCTGACGCAGTCGTCTCCCCGTTGCTCATATTTTTCCAATTTCGGTCTGAAAAGGCTTTTCAGTCCCATAGGTATGCGCTCCGAATTGTATTTTTTCGAGAACTACGAATGATCATACCCAATAGAAGCAGTTAACAGCAAGCGTGACTTCTCTTCATTCGTTCCGGGGTTATCCAGTCGAAGGATCTGCAATGGCAAACTGGGCCTCCGGATCGCTTTTGACAATGGCCGGACCCAGACGCATACGGGTTAGGGGACGGACCGGGGTGAAGCCCAATTGCTGAACAGTGGATGTGGCAGCTGCGTTTCCGTCCGGGACATCCCAGAATACCGGACGGTTTCCGGCGCTGACAAGAAGCTCATGCACCAATGCCAGTGCCCCATCCTTCTCGCCACAGACGAGCGGGCCCAGGTAATCCGCATTTGTCCCGGCACGCACAAGGCCCCAACCGGAGACCCTTCCCCGCGCCGGCCACACCAGCACCCGCCGGCTGTGAAGTGCCAGTCTCCGAATAAGACTGCCGCGGGACACACCCAAGGCTGCTTTATCGATCTCTTGTACGGCCTCCCAATCCGCGTCGGCCAGGTTTCGCGTGACATTAGCCGCATTCTCTAAAAGAGGCGTATGGGTATTCCCCTGACTTTGCCAGCGTGTCAATGTCCACTCCGGGATAAATCCGAGCTCTTCGTAGAGATGAAAGCCCAGCGGTGTTGCATCGAGTTTGATACATGTCACCCCGCAGCCCTGCAAATACGCCAGCACCTGCCCCATCAACTGCCTGCCGATGCCCTGCCGGCGGTGCTCGGGGTGAACAAGCATCATTCCGATCCATGAAAGCGTCTGTTCATAGGTAATCGAGGTCACCGTGCCCAATATGACACGGTTCTTCGTTGCCACAAAACATCCCTGCGGGCTCAATTTCAGGAAACGACGCCAATCCGCGAGTGTCTGGTTCCAGCCCACGATCCGGCGTAATTCATCCGCACCCTCTAAATCGCCCTCCGTCATTCGGCGAAAAGAAATGTCGTTCATCATTTTTTCAGATTTCAGGCACAGGGACCTGGTTGAAATCCTCGCTCTCTATTTCTTGGCGCTCTATTTCGCGCCGTTGACAAATGACAAAAATCGGAGTTATGCTTATACCAACTTTATCAGAGCCCTCTCAGCGGGAGGATACAACATGGACGACATGAGGTTCGTGGCGGATTCCATTCTGGGCAGGTTGGCTAAATGGCTCAGGGTGTTGGGTTATGATACCTATTATCAAACCTCCTACCCTCCGGAGGTCATGGATGCCCTCATCAGGGAGGGGAGGCTGATGCTGACCCGACACAGGAAGCGTGCAGAAAAATCAGGCAAGGGGGCCGTATTCATACACGGGAATCACGTAGGTGAGCAATTGATTTCACTGGCAAGGGAACTCCAGATGGCGCCTCCGCCCTCAACATGGTTCAGCAGGTGTCTCATATGCAACGCTCAATTAAGGCAGGCGCTTGAAAGCGAGGCGCGTGAGAGGGTCCCAGAGTATGTTTTTCATCAAAACATGAACCAGATCCGCTTCTGTCCATCGTGTGGCAGGTACTTCTGGCCGGGGAGTCATCGGTCAACAATGGCAGCCCAATTGAGGGAATGGGGGTTCCCTGTTGATCACTAAATGCCCTGTGATCGCATCGGAAAAACAGCCTCCTCAGAGCCTTTGAGGATATTCAAACAGACCGGTCCCCTAAAGCCGAACCAAATCTTCAGGCAGTAAACAGGCCGGTTTTCCAAGGTCTTCCCTCAGTCGAGGGGGTGCGCTTCTCCCCCAAAACGGATCGGCTCAGAGAAAGCAGCTTAACAAAGAGCGTTACGCTTTTCTGCTTGCCGCTCTTTTTTTGGCAGTTGCTTTTTTCCTGACTGCCGGCTTCTTGGCCTTGGCTGCCGGTTTTTTCGCTTGAACCTTGGCCGCTTTTTCCGCTGCCTTGGCCTTCTTAAGGGCGGAATCTAATTTCTTGATGTTTCCTTTTGTGGCTGTGGCTTCTTTGTTAAGTCGTGCCAGTTTTTTCTTTGCCATCTGTAAGCTACGCTGAATCTGTTTGAGAGTTGCCATACCATCTCCTTTCGCTCATGGTTAATAATATCATTTTTGAGAGCGAATAATAGATGCTAATTTGATATAAGTCAAGAAAATATGTCGATCCCATGAGAAAGTAATCCCAGTGGCATTTTTTCAAGCCCTGAAAGAGGATCTCCACCTGCATTCCATAGCCATTTCCAGGTCAGTTAGGGTTGGAGGAATTTCAGCCTTTCCTTGGCAACCGCGGCATAGCCGCAACCAAAATGTCTCGTGCAACGACGCGAAGGCGCAAAGAAATTTTCTTGTTTTTTGTGACAGAAAACCAGGAAATAAGGGCCTAAAATACGCAGAAGGACATCCAGATGATCAAATCCATGAATATCGGTTGGTGGGTCGAGCGATGGAGCGACCTCCATCCGGATAAGACCGCAATCCTCTTTGAAGGATTGAGAATCACCTATTCAGAACTCCATGGCCGCGCCAACCGCACTGTCTGCTGGCTTCAATCTCTGGGCATCAAAAAGGGAGACCGGGTTGTCGTCATTCTGAAGAACTGCCCGGAATTTATAGAGCTGTACCTGGCATGCGCCCGGCTGGGGGCCATTTTTGTCCCCTCTAACTTCCGGCTGACGGCCCCTGAACTGGAGCATATCGTAGAAAACGCCCAGCCCCGCATTGTTGTGTTCGGCAGTGAATATGGCGATTTGGTGCATCGCCTCCATGCCACGCATGGGACACGGGGTATCCTTTTCTCCTGTGTGGGGGGCGATCCGGGCATCGACTATCTGCGCGAGACGCGTCGGTTTGACGGCCAGGTCCCTTTTCCCCCCGGCTCCATAGGCCCCACTGACCGGGAAGACCCTCAAGTGATCATGTACACCTCGGGGACCACAGGCCCGGCCAAGGGAGCGGTTCTTTCTTATCGAAAGACCTTCTTCAACTGTCTGAATGCCGACATCTTCTTTGATCTCTGCTTTGATGACATCATGCTGGTCATTCTCCCCATGTTCCATTCGGGCGGCCTCTTTATTCAGGTATCCCCCATTCTGTATAAAGGCGGCACGCTCGTTATCCATGCCCGCTTTGACCCTTTTCTGATGTTTGGGGATATCGGGCGCCACAGGATCACTAAATTCCTGGGGGTGCCCACGGTATATCGAATGCTGATACAAGCCATGACCGACGGGCAATATGATCTCTCCTCCCTGAAGATATCCGCGATCGGGGGAGAAATGGCCACACCCGGGCTGCTGAACCGGTGCAGAAAGGCCGGATTTCCCGTAAGGCAGATCATGGGCCAGACAGAGACGTCCATCCTGTTCTGGGCCTCTGAAGACGCCAATGCCGGGAAGCCCGGCACCGTGGGGAGGCCGGTTTTTCACGCAGAGGTCAGGCTCATGGACCGGGACGGCCGTCCTGTTGAGACAGGAGAAGTCGGGGAGATCGCGGTCAGAGGCGCCATTATGATGACGGAATACTGGCAGGACCCGGTCCGAACCCGGGAAACCATTCGAGACGGGTGGCTGTACACCGGCGACCTGGCCCGAATGGATGAGGACGGCTATTTCTATCTGGTGGACCGGATCAAGGATATGTATATCTCGGGCGGGGAAAATGTCTATCCGGCCGAGGTGGAGGGCATGCTCAAAGGGCACCCCGATGTGGCTGACATCGCTGTGGTGGGGATCCCCCATGAGACGTGGGGAGAGGCAGGGAAGGCCTTCATTATCCCCAGGAATGGCGCGGACCTCTCGGCAGATCAGGTCATTGAATACTGCCGGGGCCGGCTGGCGCCCTACAAATGGCCCAGAGAGATTGTCTTCTGCAAAGACTTTCCCAGAACGCCTCTGGGGAAGGTGAAGAAGCGATTGCTGGTCGATTAACGTATCCGATGCTGGATGCCGGATACTGGATAAATCTCTCGTTCCCATGCTCCGCGTGGGAACGCATCTCCGTCTTCTTGCCAACCTCCGAAAAGATCTTGGCCTTGGTATAGCGCTCCGGTTCAGCGGCAGGCCGCATAGCGGCCCGCCGCTGAACCGGATGTTAGCTGATGGATTCTATTTCTTGAGCTCTCTCACAAGTATGCAGAGATCAGCCCCCTTGTACGCCCTTGGCGATGCGATCGCCGATCTCTTTGTCGATGTTGCGCCAGTATTCAAACGCACGCTTCAACACAGGTTCGGACACGCCGTTTTTCAGGTTTCCGACCACGTTGGACACCAGGCGGTCGCGCTGCGCGTCGTCCATGACCTCTCGTACCAAGGTGCCGGGCTGGCCGAAGTCGTCATCATCCTTGCGCTGGGTGTAGGCGGCGCGGATGAACTCGCCGCTGGCACTCCAGACGGCCACCTCGGGGTACCGCTCGGGGTCGGCCTTGGGGCCGCCCTTTGAATTGGGCGCATAGACCGGATCGGAGACGTTTTCCATCCGCATCGCACCGCCCTTGCTGTAGCTGTGCACCGGGACCTTGGGCCGGTTGACCGGGATCTGCTTGTAGTTGACGCCCAGGCGTGCCCGGTGGGCATCGGCGTAGGAAATCAGGCGGGCGAGCAGCATCTTGTCCGGACTCGGACCGATTCCGGGGACGAGGTTGTTGGGCTCGAAGGCCGCCTGCTCGATCTCGGCGTGAAAATCGCTTGGATTGCGGTTCAGGGTGAGCCGGCCCGCTTCGTGCGCGGGGTAGTCCCCGTGGGGCCAGACCTTGGTCAGATCAAACGGGTTGAACCGGTAGGTCTCGGCCTCTTTAAAGGGCATGATCTGCACCTTCAGCGTCCAACTGGGGGAATCCCCCCGCTTGATCGCCTCGAACAGGTCCCGCCGGTGGTAATCGGCATCCTTGCCGGCGATCCGGTCGGCCTCCTCCTGGGTGAGGAACTCGATGCCCTGGTCGGTCTTGAAGTGGTATTTCACCCAGAAGCGCTCGCCTTTGGCATTGACCCACATGTAGGTGTGGCTCGTGTAGCCGTTCATGTGCCGATAGCTTTTGGGGACTCCGCGATCGCTCATCAGGATGGTGACCTGATGGGCGGACTCAGGAGACAGGGTCCAGAAGTCCCACTGCATGTCGTTGTCGCGCAGACCGCTGTCCGCACGGCGCTTCTGCGAATGGATGAAGTGGTGGAACTTCATGGGATCACGGATGAAGAACACCGGCGTGTTGTTCCCTACCATGTCGTAGTTGCCCTCGGTGGTGTAGAACTTGAGCGCAAAGCCGCGAACGTCCCGCCAGGTGTCGGGACTGCCGCTCTCGCCGGCCACCGTGGAGAACCGGGCCAGCACGTCGGTCTTCGTACCCGGTTGGAACACGGCCGCCTTGGTGTAGTCGCTGACGTCCTGGGTCACCTCGAAGTGTCCGAAGGCCCCCGAGCCCTTGGCGTGGGGCTGGCGGTCGGGAATCATCTCCCGGTTGAAGGTGGCCATCTGCTCGACCAGGTAGTGGTCCTGCAGCAGAATCGGGCCATCGGGCCCTACGGTAAGGGAAAACTCGTCGCTGGATGCGGGGATACCCGCATCGTTGGTTGTGGGTTTGCGGTCGTTGTCTTTCATAATAATACCTCCTTTCCAATTCTTGGCCCGTGGACCATCACGCTTTTCAAATCTGCTGGTTCATTGTGTACGGGGGTCGTTCAAGCGGGCCGCAGGCACATTCTTGCGCCTGCCAGGCGGCCCGCTTGAACAGATGCGAATCGGTGCAAAGATCGAAGGGAGGTACTAATCAAAGGCCATGGCCGTCTTCCAGACCTCCCAGACCTTTCCCACCAGGTCCGGTCCCGGCTTCAGGGTCATTTTTCCCGGTTTCCAGCCGGAAGGCGTTGCCTCGGCGCCATTGCTGTTGCGCACCACCTGGAAGGCCTGAATCTGCCTCAGGGACTCGGCCACATTTCTGCCTACCGGAGGCGTCAGGATTTCGTACCCCTGGATCACCCCGTCGGGATCGATAATGAATCGCCCCCGTGTTTCCACGCCCGCCTGGTCGTCATAAACGCCGTAAATGGCCCCCACCTTGCCGCCTGCATCGGAGAGCATGGGAAAGGGGACCCCTCCCTTGACCATCTTGGACAACTCATTGTCGTTCCACATTTTATGTACGAACACGCTGTCAATGCTCATGGAAAGGACCTGCGCGCCCAGCTTCTGGAACTCCGGATATTTCTCAGCAACTGCTGAGATCTCCGTGGCTCAGACAAAGGTGAAATCACCGGGATAAAAGCAGAGAACCACCCACTTGCCCAGGTATTCAGAAAGCTTCACATTCACGAACCTACCTTCCAGATATGCCGGCGCCACAAAGTCCGGCGCCTTCCTTCCGATCATCACCATGGATTTTTCCTCCTTCTTCTCTGCAGCAGTTGTTTCTTTTGTTTCCTCAGGTTCCGGTTCACCCACAGGGCCGCCGGTCGGTCGTGCGCAGCCCGCCTTGAATTCTTCAGGCATAGACGCCCTCCTTTCTTGGGTTAGATTGGCTTAAGTACAAATGATGTTGACTCTAATGTCCCTTCTTTTGACATGCAGGACAAATTCCAAAAAAATCAAGACGATGACTAATAATCTGAAAACCTGTTTCTGAAGCCAGCTCCCTCGTCACGCCCTCGAGACTCTCCAGGTCCGGGTCGATAATCCTGTGGCATTTTGTACAGATGAGGTGGGGATGGGGGTAGGGTCTGGCCCCGTCGTACCGGTTGCCCCCCTCCGGAAACCCCAGTTCCAGCACCTCATTCAGCTCCTTGAGAAGCGTGACAGTCTTGTAAACCGTTGCAAGGCTGGTGGTGGGGAAATCCCTCTTGACCTCTTCATAGATAGTCTCAACACTGGGATGTCCGTTGCTCTGTCCAAGAATTTTGAGTACCGCAATTCGCTGCGGGGTGATCCTGAAATGCTGCGCCTTCAGCTTGTCGAGCATATGTGCCAGGCGGGATTCATTTTTAGGCATTGGATATCCTCTAATAATCATTTTAAAATAATAATAATTTTCGCCTAAGAATAAACGGGCGACAGAAGACTGTCAACAAAAAAATGGAAGCATACTCGACATTGCGACATTCCGTTACAGGGCGGGCCAATGGCGAGATTCTCTGACAGCCCGGCATTCACCTGCATAGGAACAGAACGCCTCCCTTCCAGTGTGCAACAGGGATTTTTACGTCTGGTTTCACCTCACATGGGTCGGGACTTGTAAAAACCGGAGAGCCAAAATGAAAACAGGGCCGGATTGCGAATGGGGTTCAAAGACTGGGGCCGCATCCTGTGACCGTGCCGACCTGCCCCTGTATTCTTACTCCTAATTTATAGCCAAATTCCTCTTGACAGCGGACTTATCTTTCTATATTAGTTTTTAATATTAGTTTTCTAAAAAAAATCTTTACGCGGAACTTTGAAGCCTGAATCCGGGATTGCGGCTGACAAAAGGGCTGGACTCGGAATAGTGTGGAGAGGTCTGTCGTAGACAGATTATGGAGGACAGGGCAAGGGGCAGCGATCCCTTGATCGTTATTCAGCTTGACTTTCAAGGATCGCCTATCTGAATCACTGGCAGGGATAGAGAAAGGAGGATGACGCATGCAAAGAAGACGAACCAGAATCCGTTTTGCAGCGATAGGAGGGGCTTTGCTCTTTTTCATCATTTCGGGTTCCGTTGTTGCCGAAGAGATGGTCAAGAGCAGTTACAGCCCCGTTGTCATGAAGGAACCGTTTCCCCAGACCATGAACCGGATGAAAAACGCCAAAGAGGGGATCATGCAGCGCCAGATGGATCTGCTGAACGAGCGCTATGACCTGAGCAACCGGCCGGCCAAGGGCGTGATGATGTCCGGAGGCACAAAGGCCGTCCAGGAAGGGGTTCGGGTGAAACTCCCTGCGGGCGTTACCTGGGAGCAGCTTGCGGCGATGACGCCGGAACAGATCAAAGAAAAGGACCTCTGGCCACAGGGGTTTTATCCCCTCCCTCACCCGAACCATGCCGAGGGGGGCATGGTCTTTCCCAAATATCATATTGAACAGATCAAAAAGCAAGAGGGGAGGGATCTGACGCGATTTGACCTGGACTATGATCTTCCCGATCATTTTCTTCCCGAATACCCGCCGCCTATCTATCTGACAACCCGGCCGGATCTGGGGGATGTGTCCAAGGGGAATGTCGTCACCATCATGAACTACTTCGATCTGTTCAACGGGATCCTGAATCCCAAACAGATCGAGGGTCTTCGCCTGCTGGTAACCCCCTTCCCACAGCAGCAGTTCAACCAGACGGACGATCGGCGATCGGAACTGCCCCACAGGGGGGTGACGTGCTTTGACTGCCATGTGAACGGACACACCAATGCAGCCACCCATCTGGTCGGGGACATTCGGCCCCAGGAGTTCAGGCACGGACTGGATACGCCACCGCTTCGAGGCGTCAACATCCAACGGCTTTTCGGTTCCCAGCGGGCCTTGAAGTCTGTGGAAGACTTCACCGAGTTCGAACAGCGGGCCGCCTATTTTGACGGGGATCCGGTTATCGGCACCAAGAAGGGGCTGAATATTCTGGACCGGGGAAGCCAGGTGCATTTCATGGCCGAGTTTCAGGCCCTTCTGGACTTTCCGCCCGCCCCCAAACTGAATATCTACGGCAAGCTGGACCCGAAAAAGGCCACCGAGTCTGAACTGAGGGGCCAGGAACTCTTTTTCAACAAGGCCCAGTGTGCCGTCTGCCATCCGGCGCCCTACTATACCGATAATCTGATGCACAATCTCAAGGCGGAGCGCTTCTTCAAACCGCGCATGATCAATGGCCGGATGGCATCCGCGGATGGACCCATCAAGACCTTCCCCCTGAGAGGGATCAAGGATTCTCCACCCTACATCCACGACCGGCGGCTGATGACCCTGGAGGACACCGTGGAATTCTTCAACCTGATTCAGGGGCTCAACCTCACCGCCCAGGAAAAGAAAGACATGGTGGATTTCCTTAGAACCCTGTAAACCCCGAGCGCTGTGATTGATGGACAGGGCAGGCATGGGGACGAGCCTGCCCTTTCTTTTCGGAAAATCCATGAAAATGGTGGGCTAAAATAAGGATGCAAGAGAGTTGACCTTTTCGTCGCCTGATAGGATGGTACAATTATCTATATGCAGGTAATTACAGGTGAAATGATGTTTGAAATATTCTCTCAAACAGATAACAAGACAATTTGGGCATCTCCGGACAGCACTGTGTTAGATGCCATGCTCAAAGCCAAAATCAACCACACCCATGTTTGTGGTGGCAATGCCCGGTGTTCAACTTGCCGGATCTATATCATGGACGGGTTGAACAATTGCCAACCCAGAAATGAAAAAGAAAAGCGGTTAGCCGAGAAATTGGGATTCCCCCAGAATATTCGATTGGCCTGCCAAACCAGAATAAATGGAAACATTACGATTAGACGCGCGGTCGTTGATGACTTGGATATAAAAATCATCCTAAAGCAGCTTGGTGATGCGCCTGGCACCAAGCTTGGACAAGAGAAAGATCTGGCGATCCTCTTTACCGATATCGTAAACTACACCCAATTTGCTGAGGCTCTCCCTGCTTATGACGTCGTACATGTTCTAAATCGCTACTATCAAACGATGAACGAGATTATTGTGCAACATAAAGGCATTATCAGCGATGTAGCGGGAGACGGAATCTTGGCGTTGTTTGGAGCAATAGGAGATAGCAAGAACCCTGTATTGGATGCCATCAATGCAGTTCGTGCCATGAACGCGGCTTTGACACAGTTTAACGACTATCTCAATCAGATGTATGATTGGTCTTTTGGGATCAGGGCAGGAATAAACTTTGGAAAAGCCATTGTAGGCAATTTTGATACAGGCATGATGAGCAAAATTTCTGCTATCGGAGACGCAGTTAATTTGGCAAGTCGGATAGAAACTGCAAATAAGGATTTCGGCACACAACTGCTGATCTCGGAACGGGCTAATGAGGAGATAAAGGGGATGGTGAAGACCCATAGAAAGTATCACGCCACATTAAAAGGCAAGTCCGGGGAATATGTCCTCTATGAGGTTGAAATCTAAATCAATAGCTACGTCAATAACCCACAGATAACCCCACAGATAGAGGAGGTCTTATGGCCGAAATATTGACCACCAAGGAAATGGCAGACTATTTGAGGCTACATGAAATCACCATCTGCAAGTATGCTTCTGAAGGCGTAATCCCGGCAATCCGCATCGGCAGGGTCTGGCGGTTTGACAAGGAAGAGATCGACAACTGGATCAGAGAATCCTGGACAAAGCGAAAAGGAACCAAGAAAACAAAGTCCCGAAAATCTGGAAAATAGATGAATGGAAAAGGAACTCCATCCCATATCCAACCATTAAAGCCCGAATCGGTTTCAAAAACCCATGCGCAAGAGATTCAGGATGACTTTATGAAAGACTCGCAAGCCGATCAGCCCGTTACAAACTTATAGAGATGAATATTTTTACCTCTTTTCAGGAATAAAAGGAGGGAAACTATGAAGGCACTTGTTTTGTACGATTCATTAGGTGGCAACACGGAGAAGGTAGCGGACCGGATACACAGCATTTTAGGCCAGGGAGGGGTAGAGAGCGAATTCGTCAAAGTCTCAGCAGATACCGATATTGATCTTTATGATTACGACCTCCTGTTCCTGGGTTCTCCGGTCATAGCCTGGGGTCCGACAAATACAATGAGAGATTTTGTCATGAAAAAGCTTAAGGAGTATCACAAAGGCAGGATACAGCCTTCTGCCCCACTCAGACCTGGAAAGTTTGGCGTGAGTTTCTGCACTTTTTCAGGCACTCACATCGGAGAGAACGAGGCAGTGCCTCTCACAAAATGGTTCAGCTCATTCTTAGAGCATTTAGGGTGCCAGGTAATGGCTGAGTGGAACATTGTCGGCCAATTTCATAACAAGGACGAGCCCAATATCAGTGGGAGGTTGGGTGATATTCGCGGACGTCCCAACGAGAGCGACCTCCTGGATGTTGAAAACCGCGTTAAGGGCCTTTTAGCGGGGCTCGCGTCCTGGATGGCATAGCGGATTTCCCGGGGGAGAGTCTTAACCTCGGCATATACGGTGTTCCACCCTCGCTAAACTTTGCCGGATGGGAGAGGAAAGGATAAGGCAGGTCTTAACTTTTTGTTGAGGCGAATTGTCTGACTTCCCAAAGAATATCTTTCTATTTCGGATAGTTGGAATACGGAATCAATGTCACCATGTTCGTTCAAGCTACCTGGATTGAGAATATCACAGGTTTTTCAACCTGACTATATTTCATTCCTGTCAATTACACGGAAGCTGTGGCTTCAAGACTGCGTTATGTATTCTTGCGTTGGGCAATTTTCAATTTTTGGGTTGGTATCTGCTTGAAAATCGATGTAAATTGGCTCGGGGGCCATACGAGGATAATGCACGAAAACCTTCTTAGGAGACCGGATGTGCGGAAAATTGACCAACCACCATATCTTGTTATCGGGAGAACATCAGGTTCTAGAGGGCTTCCAAGCCCATGATATTGTGCCCAAGATATCTGACAGACGCGAATTGGAGAATGACCACGCAGCGATTCCTGAAGAGCCGATCTTCCTTGACTCAAGGCGCTTTTGTCATTAAGATGAGATACAAGTATTCCCACCAATCATTCAACCTCCACCAAGGAGCTAACTCAATGAAAGTGCACCTCAAAATGGATATGCCCTGCTCCTAATGGGCATTTTTTGCCTGTTGGGAGCTCAACACATCTTCTAGAGAAAGCCAACCCCATCGTAAGATGACGACGAAAAGCCACCGGCCTTCATATTACCCTTTACTTGCTAAGAGTTTTGCCACGTCGGGAAGAACCTACCTTTTTTGGAGCAGTTAGTGCCGAGATACGAAACCGTTTATGACATAAGTGTCTTACTTGGAGAAGAGTCCATTGATTACCCAGGCGATACCCGATATTCCAGGGAACGGATGTGTACCATCAAGGAAGGCGGACCCTATGAGCTTTCCAGGTTGGTGATGATCGCCCATTCAGGCACCCACATTGATTTCCCGGCCCATTTCATCGCCAACGGAAGGAGATCGGATCAATACGATATCGCTGATTTCATGTTGGCTGCGCAGGTCGTTGAGATTGAAGATACGGAAGAGATCTACCCTGATGAACTCCAGCATTTCGATGTCAGGGCGAATGAGGCACTGCTGTTTAAGACGGAGAATTCAAGACGGGGCCTTTGCAGAAGCAGGGCATTTTCAGCAGCGTATGTGTATCTGTCGTCCGAGGCGGCTGAATTCTGCGTCAAGAAAGAGGTTGCCCTGATAGGTCTCGACTACATTACGATAGAGAAGTACGGTGATGAGACGTTCCCCGCTCATCGTAAGATCCTTGGAAATAACATCCCTATTCTCGAAGGGGTCAATCTCGAAGAGGCACCTTCTGGGATATACACCCTGCTTTGCCTTCCGCTGAAGATAAAAGATGGCGAGGCGTCTCCGGTGCGGGCCGTTCTCCTAAGATAAGGAGGTTCTCAATGGAATCCAGCAGTATGTACAAGGCCGTTTTGGAAAACATGAGCGAGGCGGTATATGTTCGCGACCTCGACATGAACCTTCTTTATATAAACCCCGCTTCTGAACGGCTGACAGGCTGGTCAATGGAAGATGCGGTGGGAAAAAAGTGCTATGAGGTGTTTGGAGACGAGAACCAGGCCTGCAGTGATGTCTGCCCCGTCAATAAAGCGATTTCTGAAAAACGCCATATTGTTCACAACGAAGGCAAACTGAAGACCCGCTCAGGAGAGATAAAGGATATGCGCGTCTCCATCTCGCCTCTCTATGAAGGAGAGACCGTGATTGGCGGCGTGGTTGTGATGGAGGACACTACCCGCTTGAAAGAGATGGGGAAGACTCATGTCAAGACCCTGATTCACCTCGAAAAGCAAATGGATGAGCGTAAGCAGGCCGAAGAGGCGCTTCGCCAGAGCAAAAAGTTTCTTCAGGATATCTTTGATGGAATCCAGGATGGAATTAGCGTCCTCGACCGTGATCTCACCATTACTCAGGTCAACAGGTGGGTAGAACAATCGCACGTCGACCATATGCCGGTGGTCGGAAAAAAATGCTACGAGGTGTATCAGCAAAGGAAGACACCTTGCCCCTGGTGTCCGACTATAAGAAGTCTCTCAACCGGAGAGGTTCACGTTGAGGAGGTTCAGGTTCCATTAGCTGATGGATCGTTCTACTGGACTGAACTCTCAGCGTACCCTATCAAGGATGAAAATGGAGATGTTACAGGGGTTATCGAACACGTCAAAGACATCAGCAACCGAAAGCGGTCCGAGGAAGAACTTCGAAATGCTCGGCGGGATTGGGAGGGGATCTTCCAGGCCATCGGGCATCCCACACTTATCCTTGATACCAGCCACCGTGTGGTTCATGCCAACGCTGCCGCCGAAAAAGCAACGGGAAGAGCTGTTAAGGACCTGATAGGGAAAAAATGCCATGAGATTTTCCATAATTCCGATCAGGCACCGGAAGGCTGTCCCTTTGAAAAGATGCTCACAACCGGCCAGTTGGAGACCATGGAGATGGAGATCGAGGCGTTGAATGGGACCTTTCTGGTTTCCTGTACGCCTATGCTTGACAATGAAGGCCGCTTAGAAAAGGTCATTCATATTGCTACAGACATCACGGAGCGAAAGCGGGCGGAGGAGGCGCTCCGGGAACATGCTTTAATGTTAGAGAAGCTACTTCAAGGGGCCGCAGACGGGATTTGCCTCTGCCATAATATTCCCGATTATCCATATGTGAAATTTACGCATTGGAATCCTCGAATGACTGAAATCACAGGTTACACCCTGGATGAAATCAATACACTTGGCTGGTATCAAACAGTGTATCCAGATCCAGATGTCCAAAACCGGGCAATTGAACGTACGGCTCGTATGCGTATGGGGGATGATATTAAGGCAGAGGAATGGGTGATAACGACTAAAGACGGAGAGGAAAGGACCCTTTCTATTTCCACTTCAGTAGTTACAGAAGAAGATGGCGAAGTTCATGTTCTGGCCGTTATGCAAGACATCACCGATCGCAGTAAGGCTCAAGAAGCTCTTCGGGAGAGTGAGGAAAGATTTCGTAAAATTATTGAGAATACTGAAGCCGGCTATTTTTTTATTGATCAAGAGGGTCGTTTCAGGGAAGTCAACGAGGCCTGGTTACGAATGCACAGGTATTCGTCGTCTGACGAGGTGATTGGCAAGCATTTTTCTTTGACTCAAGTTGCTTCAGACCTGTATCAGGCACAGGCGATGGCGAAGAAAGCGGTCTCTGGAGAATCTGTACCAACAGGTGAATTTAGTAGACGTTGTAAAGACGGATCAATTGCTTATCATACCTTCACTCTCAATCCTGTCATCCACGGCGGCAAAAGTATTGGGCTTGAAGGGTTTATCATAGACATTACCGAGAAAATGAAGCTTGAAACCCAACTCAAGGAAGCAAAAAAGATGCAGGCCATTGCCACACTGGCGGGAGGCATTGCCCACCAGTTCAACAACGCCCTGAGTTCCATCATCGGGAACCTCGACCTTCTTGAGATGGATCATCGCAAAGATGATACGTTGATGGAAAGCCTGAAAGACATGAAAGCCTCGGGCCGCCGCATGGCCCACCTGACCAGTCAATTGTTGGCCTATGCCAGGGGCGGGAAATACAATGCCCAAACCATGTCTTTGGCAAGATTCGTGATAGATACGATACCCCTGATAGAACATACGCTGAATCCCGACGTTCGCGTGGAGACCGACCTGCCACCAGACGTCTTTGCTGTAAAGGCCGATCCCAACCAGATGCAGATGGGACTCTCTGCCATAGTGGCCAATTCAAATGAGGCCATAGAGCCCCCTGGTCGTATCAGGATTTCCCTCAGAAACATAGACCTTGACCAGGGATCCATAGAGGATCATCCGGGTCTCAAGCCCGGTCCCCACGTCTGCCTTTCAATTGAGGATGATGGAAAGGGGATGGATGAAGAGACAAGGGAAAGGATATTTGAGCCTTTCTTTACCACCCACTTTATGGGCCGTGGGCTTGGTATGGCCTCTGTTTACGGCATGATATCAAACCACGATGGCAGCATCTCGGTGGATTCAGAACCGGGCAAAGGGACGGTAGTCAAAATATACCTGCCTGCTTTAGAGGCCAAGGAAGCGGTTGAAGAAAGGATAGTTTCTGCGCCTGCAATTGACCTGCCCACGGGTGAGGGGACCGTCCTGGTTATTGAGGATGAAGAGCCTTTGTTGAAGATGAACAGGCAGATATTGGAGAGGTTTGGTTATCGGGTTCTTGAGGCCAGAAACGGGAAGGAGGCCGTTGAGTTAGCTAAGACTTTTGACGGCCAGATTGACCTTGCTCTCCTTGACATAAAGCTGCCGGATATGAGTGGCAACCAGATCTATCCCCTTATCATGGAAGCCCGCCCGAATCTGAAGGTAGTCGTTTGCAGTGGCTATAGCATAGACGGCCCTGCCCGGGAGATCCTGGGTGCCGGTGCCCAAGCCTTTATTCAAAAACCGTTCTTGATCTCAACATTAGCTGAGAAGTTGAAGGAGGTTTTGGGAGGGAAATAGCTGATAAAATCAGACTGGTCTCCTCGTCAGATGGAGTGAAGACTTCCTATATTTGTATTGTCAGGCCTTTTGTATCGTACTGAAACATTGAGAGGTGAACCATTGTTCTGGCAGTGTTGCCTTTCTCGATACCTTCAAAACCAGCCTCTATGTTTCAGACGGAAGCGCGATTCCCGCTAATCCCACCGGCATCACCATTACCACATGATTGCGTATCCAACCGATATTCCGAGATATTTTAGCATCAAAAGCCTGAACTCGATGGCAGATATATCAGTTTTTTGTATTCCTGAAATATGGTGATATCCAGATGAAATTCAGGACAGCTTTAAGCAAAATCTTATGATGATCACCCTTTTCGTGCAATGTCAGTCAGAATCTGGCGATACAACCTGTAATTGGCGAACGGAATGTTGCTGCGTGGCCTGTCATCAAGGCAGGGAAGGTAATGGCCCCTCTCAAGCAGTTCTGGCACCGTTTTTTCAATTGCCTTTCGCACGGCAGCCTCATCCCGGGCCAATGCCGTGGCGTCAATCCCGCCGATCAGGGCGATGTCCGATCCAAACTGACGACGGAGTTTGAGGTACGCCATTCCTGCGCTTCGAATGTTGCTGATCCAGAGTCCGTTGATGCCAGCGTCGATAAGGGAAGGCAGAAGCGGGGTCAAATCGCCTCCCGTGGTGCAGAGAATGCGAAGCGGAATACGATACGTCTTCAAGAGATCAATCACCTTTTTGTAGCCTGGTATGGCGAAATGCTCGAACATGCGGGGAGAAATCACCGGCCCCATGTTATATGCAATGGGTTCATAAAATGAGGCATAGTCAACAATTACTTTTGAAAGCACCCTCTCAAGACAGACGCAATAAAAATCTGTGGTTCTATCCACAAGGTCCTCGACCATCTGAGGCCTCTCAACCAGAGCGACGCAGGCAGCCACCAGAGAATCCCAGTCCCCCACGCCTAACATCTGCAAGAGACCGCCTCCCGAGGCATCCACGTAGAGGACGCGACCTTCCTGATGGAGACGTTCGGCCTGTTCCACAAAGTCCTTTGCATAACGGGACGGCTGATCAGGATTGTAGTGTCTTTCGAAGGAAGTGGGGTCGTAAAGAAGATCTGCGGCTTTTTGAAAAAATGGGTAACTCCGGAGCATCAGTCCGACTGAATGGTGTGTCTCCAGATTGAAATACTCCGCGACGGACTTGCGTCGAGGCAATCCCTCCTTGTGCCATCGCCTCTGTGTGTCTTCGTCGGGATCAAGATCGAAAAACGGGAACCTGTCAGAGCCATCGCCTAACAGCGTTCCCAAGAATCTTTTTCTTTGGTTTATACCACTCATTACTATTAGTAGTTATTGTCGCTTTGTTTGCAGCAGAATTGCGATTCCCGCTA
This sequence comes from uncultured Desulfobacteraceae bacterium, assembly GCA_964409475.1. GTDB lineage: Bacteria > Desulfobacterota > DSM-4660 > Desulfatiglandales > Desulfatiglandaceae > AUK324. The sequence goes on from CAYPDL010000009.1 coordinate 47,011, forward strand.
GTTCCAAGCAGGTTACGCCTCCACCTTTATCAACTCAGCCAGGTTACAAACTCCTCCAATCCCGCTCTTTTCCTTTCGAAATTATTGACCGGCGAGTCCCAGTCAGGGTATCCCATAGCCGTTCCAATAACAACAACGCGGTCCTCAGGAATCGGCAAGATTTCCCTTAAAAGCTTTGGATATCGTACGGATGCTGCCAGCATGCAGGTTCCAAGTCCTTTCGCATGGGCAAGGAGACAGATAGTCTGCATCATAAGCCCGACATCCAGCATTGCATATTCAACTTTGAGGCTTTTGCCAAGGCAGACCAAAACCATACATGGTGCACCGAAAAGGTTGAACATGTCCCCATAATAATGATTACGGGCATCGGCATCTTCCCGGGCAATAGAAAGAGAGGTCAAGACACTTTTTCCCACGTCAGCATATCTTTTTTTCAGAATTTCCGGCCATGCTTCCGGCCCTGTAAACTCAGGCATTATAATTTCGGAGGTATGGGGCTCCCCGCCCAAGCACTTCTGACGATTCATCCTTTTGAATCTCTCCAAGACCTCTCCAGTAACCACATAAAGTTCCCAAGGTTGGGTATTCCCCCATGAGGGGGACCAACGGGCCTCTTCCAAAATCTGGTGGATAATTTCCTTCGGCACCGGATCCGATTTGAACATGCGTATACTTCTTCTTTCTCTCACTGTAGTCTCAATATCCATGACTTAACCTCCCAGAAAATATTACACTCAACGGTCAGGCGGTGCCCAAACCACAGGCAACATTGTCGTCGTACTTACGATCCTCTTTCAAAAACACAGACGAGTTATTAGGTGTATCCATTTCTGACTTTAGATGTGGTATTATCTCATGTACGTCTATTTATAATAAATTTCACCAAGCCTAGCAAGTAATGCCTTAGTAGATATTCGTTGCAGTGGCGCCTAATCCATAGGTGGCTATACCATAGGCATTTGATATCACATGATGTTTTGACGCAAGGATGCTGGGCTCAATGGCAGTTATGAAATCTTGGCGTTGCCGAATGTTTGGGATAGATGGTAGCTTTTCTGGCACACGAAACTTGAGCGTCCTTACCATGACGCCCCGCATCCCTCATCATAGCAAGAAAAAGACGATCAATTTGGATTCATTAATTCTTGAGAATAAGTATTCGTTTTTCCAGTTTGGTGGGGCCAACCGAATTTCGGTTTATCTGGTATGTAACATATCGAGATCTCTAAACCATTTCAACGCCAATATTGACTGCCCGTATATAACGGAATTCGTTCTGGGCCTGTCCCTTTGATTATTCTGTAGCAGCGATGCGCGCTTCCCCATCAAAGATTGGCCAAATGAATCTATTTGTTTTATTATCATATAAGAGGCGTTCAGGGGTCGGCAGTATTGGCATTAAATTCAAAAAAATGAAAGGAGTAAGGACATGGCAAAAGGAAGCACATACAACATCATAGAACTGGTTGGAACGAGTGACAAATCGTGGGAAGAAGCGGCTAAATTGGCCGTGGAAACCGCTGCAGAGACCGTAAGAGATTTGAGGGTTGCCGAAGTCATTCAATTGGATATGACAGTAGAGGACGGTAAGGTAACGAGTTACAGGGCCAAGGTCAATGTTTCATTCAAGTATCAAAAAGAGGCATAGCCGAAGGGGAATAACGTATCACTTTGGACACCCCGATTTAAGGGGTGTATTGCCAGTTTATTGAACCTTATTCCCAAGGGTCTTCATTGCCGTCCGTCTGTATTACTCCACAAACCAGAATCCAACTGCCAGCGGGAAAAGCCGTGAACGGTTACGAGAACCTCTATTCTATCCCAACCAAGTCGGGGTGAAGACTGAAAAGCCTTCGCCCTGACAATCATTTTGTGACGATCTATCTAACTGATATCGCACAACAGTTTGGCTTCAAAAGGCTGACCGAAATGGCAGATATCTCACGTTTTCAAGGCCATTGATTTCTTGAGTTATCCAGGTGAAATATCCGGTGGCTCCCAGTCCAATCAATATCGTTTCCACTGGAAATATTCCTTAGAGCATCTCGCCAATTTTGGTTGCAGCGAATAGTATCGTTTGTTAAGTTGTAAATAGTTTTGCTATAAATATAGGCAAAATCACTAAATCGGTATTCCTTAGATGTCAGAAATGCAGGGCTAACTTTGTTATCATACCCATGTCGGCGGCATTGGCACCATGAAGTCTTAAAAACCGCTGCAAGATTGATGCTCATACCTGCAGTCTATGGGTTTAGATATCCCAAGACATCTGTTTTTATGTTTTTTCTATCATCATCGCTATAAGCCTGATTTTCGTAAGAAGAAGATTGAAAAGGGTTTAACCGCTCGTCCCGCGGAACGTAGGTGAACGAAATAGGGCAAAAAGGGCAAAGGTAGGAGGACCTGGATAATGCGGAAAAAATTCAAACAAGAGAAATGGGTAATGCTGATGCTGGCTCTTATGGTTTGGTGTGTGGCTTGTTCTGACCATGACAGTTCCACCGGCCCTTCGAATCTGGTTGGTGATTTCGATCCCACGCCCGCTGGGGAGATCCAGGCGAGGATAGCCGAACTCAAGCTCCTGCTGCCCGAAGAGACGTATGATATCATCACCAAAAAGTCGAGTAATGATCCGAGGTGCAAGGAAGCGAACCGGGCGCAATTGGGTCTTCCGGATTCGCCGAACGGCCAATGGTACTATACCTACGATAACCTGATTCGAGGAATGGCAGAGTGGAAGGAGTTTGCCAATGAGGGGGATGAGAATACGAGGAAGCTTGAGATTGCCGCATTTCTGGCAAACATCGCGCAGGAGACCGGGACAGGCAAAGAGATGGACGAAACATTCGGAGGCCCCGGCTGTTTTATACAGGAAGGAGCCGGGAATGCCCGGCATGGCTGTGCCTATGGCGGCTGTGTAAAGAATCGGGATTATGTTGGCAAGAAGTGCGAGGATAACAAAAATACGTGCCCTGAAGGGGACGTAGGATGGTGCGGCAGGGGGCCCCATCAGCTTTCCTGGAACTACAACTATCAGGCATTCGGGAAGGCCATGGGCAAAGGGGATCTCTATCTGGATGACCCCGATCTACTGACCAAGAATCCCGAGATCGGCATCGCCGGATCCATCTGGTTCTGGGGACATGCAGATCTAGGCTCGCGCAAGGATCCAGAGAAACCATTTAAGCCGTCGGCGCATAATGTGGCTGTCGGCAACTGGAAGCCCACAGACGCCGATAAGGCATGTGGACGGACCAGGGCCGACTTCGGGGTTATCATCAATATCATCAACGGCGGGATTGAATGCGGACCCGGCGCCGGCAATCCGCAAGCGGCCAAAAACCGCCTGGATTATTTCAAGGCGATCGCCGCAGAGATGGGGCTCACCATACCGGATAACGATCCCTTTCTGGATGACTGTTCAACACAGAAGAATTTCGCTAAATGTGTTTCCTACCCGGATCCGACATCGCGCTGCGGAAAGGACTGGGCCGATGCCAACAGTAATTGCCGGCGCTGTTGCGGCTCGGACGAGGACTGTCCGGCTGAGTATCCTTTGTGCTTTGGCAGCCTCAGCAACCCCACACCCGGCGGGGAGACATGTTCCTGCGGGAACTAGCATACTGAAGTGATACCCGAAGAACCGGCCTGAAGCGGCCCAGGCCTTGGGCATGAGCCGTACCACGCTCTGGCGGGAGATGAAGCGATACGGCCTGTTGGAATGAGACAAACCGTGAAACCGCTTCATTTTTTGGATCGAAAACCTTTACGCCTGACCGGACGTGATTGGGGTGGAGGCCGGATAGGCCTTCAGCCCTACATTTGTTTTGTATTGATCTATCTATTTGATATGCTAACATAATTAAACATGGACATGGCAGGTATCACCACTTTTCGGTGATGGTGAATGTTTGAGATATCCAGATGGTAGCTTCTGTGCCACACGAAGCTTCACTCACCTTATCACGTCTTCTCCCAATCGCTCTTATTGATCGAAAAGACCATCGATAGAGTTCCAATAAAACGGTTTGCAGTCAGACCGAATCTTTGATAAATTTCTGTACACAACCGGCTTATATTTGAATCGCGCCTTTTTCAAGTTTTGACCTTGCAGTGTTGTTGATGTCGGCCCGACATTTTCCCTATGCGAGACGCTTGACAAATGCACTTAAACATAACTCCAGAGCTAAGTACATGTTGTCATAAATATGATGACGTATTATAGTTGCATTTCTAATCCATATAGGGTGTATTCTATCTCCAAGAAAGGAGGTGAAATATGCCACGAAAGAGCCCATTTATTCTTCTTCTGGATTGCAATGAAAAACAGTACTTGGAGGCAATCACTCGAAAATATACGTCACCGTATCGAGATGTCATGCGGGCCAAGGTTGTCCTTGCCGCTCAAGGTTTGTCCAACAAGGAGATCGGCGAAAAGCTGGACTTGCCACGACAGATCGTGTCGAAGTGGCGCAAGCGCTTCTTCGACCAGCGCCTCGCCGGTCTGCAAGAACGCTCAAGGCGCGGGCGACCGCACTTTTTTTCTCCCTGAGATCGTGATCGAAATCAAGGCTCTTGCCTGCCAGCTGCCGAAGGATTTGGGTCTGCCTTTCTCCCGTCTGAGCCGTGATGACATTGCGCAGCAGGCAGTACAGCGCGGCATTGTCGCTTCCATCAGCGGGGCAACCGTGTGGCGCTGGCTCGGTGCCGACGCTATCCGCCCCTGGTGCTATCGCAGTTGGATCTGGCCCCGCGACCCCCACTTCGAACAAAAAGCAGGGCGCATTCTGGATTTGTACCACAGGGCATGGAATGGCAAGACGCTGAGCGATAACGACTTCGTCGTTTGCTCCGATGAGAAAACCAGCATCCAGGCCCGACGACGGCTGGTACCCACTACCCCTCCTATTGGGGGTCGTCTAGGCCGTGTCGAACACGAGTACGAAAGAAAAGGCGCTCTGGCCTATTTGGCTACCTGGGATGTCCGCCGTGCAAAGCTTTTCGGTCTGTGTCGCCCAACCACCGGCATCGCCAGTTTCCACGATATGGTCGACCTGGTTATGAACCAGGAACCATACAAATCTGCCCGGCGTGTATTCTGGGTCACCGACAACGGTTCCTCCCACCGAGGCGAAAAGGCCATTAATCGCCTTCGCCGTTGGTATCCAAACGCCATCTTGATCCATACGCCAGTACATGCGAGTTGGCTCAATCAGGTCGAGATCTTTTTCTCTGTCTTGCAACGAAAGGTCCTTACACCCAACGACTTCAACAACCTTGAGGAATTGGAATCCAGAATCATCTCCTTCCAATCGCTTTACGAGATTAGCGCTAAACCCTTCAAATGGAAGTTCACCCGCGATGATCTCAAGAACCTGCTTTCCAGGCTTTCAGCTCAGGAGCCGGAGTACAAAATGGCCGCATAAAATACGTCACCGAATTTATGACCCAGAGCACTAAGTCACCCTCTATGCTGGTGGTCATGACTTGAACATATTCAACTCGGTCACTTGCTAAAAATGGAAAATTCAATCCCGCGATGAGATAAAAGGGTCTGATCAAAACATGACATGTCAAATGGAGCCAAGAATCGAGAGGTAGGCCCTTATGGAACGGGTGATGGCGCATACATCTTGTATTAATGGATATCCAGCTCTATGTGACATTTCCATCTTTATTCAGTGGAGGATTTTCTGATGGCCAAGAAGATGACTTATGAACAATTGGCACAAAGGCTCTCGAATTTAGAAAAAGAAATGATCGATCTAAAGCGAGGGGAGCCAGATGAAAATGACCATTGGTTGAAGCTCTTATCAGAAACAGCTATGAATTTGATTGAATTTCCCTTTGAAGAGAACTTGCTATATTTCGCTTCAGATAAGATTAAGGAGCTTGTTGGTGATTCAATTGTCGGTGTCTCAACTTTCAATGAAGAAAGCTCCTCCATCTGTCTGGAGAGGGTTGTCGGACTTGGCAAATTTGCCAATGCTGTCATGAAGATCTTTGGTAGAGACCCAGTTGGCATGTTATTCAAATTGGATGATGAAGCGGTACACGACCTAACGACAAGTAAATTAATGGAGGTACCAGGTGGAGTTTTCGGTCTTTCCCCTGGAGTTTCCAAAGATGCCTGGAGTTCACTTGAAACACTCTTAGGTTTGGGAAAG
>CAYPDL010000010.1:0-51931 GCA_964409475.1 uncultured Desulfobacteraceae bacterium
TCATGCCAAATTTATTGAAATGATAGCCTAATGAAGGGTGCGAAACTTGAGTTAAATTAATTTGAAATGGTGAAAGAAAAGAGACGCTATGTCCAAAGAACGTATTCTTGTTGTCGATGACGAAGAAGATATCCTGGAGTTAGTGAAATTTAATCTCTCACGGGAGGGGTATGACGTCACGGTTGCGGCCTCCGGCGAAAAGGCGATTGATATCACAAGGAAGAATCCTCCGCATCTCATTGTATTAGACCTTATGCTTCCCGGCATTGACGGCCTGCAGGTGACGAGAATTCTAAAAGGGAGTCCCGAAACCAGGGGCATTCCCATCGTGATGCTTACCGCCAAAGGGGAGGAGCCGGATATCGTGGCCGGTCTGGAATTAGGCGCCGACGACTATGTGGCCAAACCGTTCAGCCCGAGGATCCTTTTGGCCAGAGTACGGGCGGTGCTTCGGAGAAAACAGGACGAGGCCCCGGAGGAATCCGATGTGGTCGAGATTCACAATCTAATCATTCATCCAGGTCGGCGGGAGGTCCTGGCAGATGGGAAAAACGTGCCCCTGACCTTCACCGAGTTCGGCATCTTGTATTATCTGGTGCGAAGGCCTGGCTGGGTATTCACCCGTTCCCAGATCGTGGACGCTGTTCGAGGAACAGACTATTTTGTAACCGATCGTTCCGTAGATGTTCAGATCGCAGGCCTTCGAAAGAAGTTGGGCCCCGCCGGCACGTTTATCGAGACGGTGCGGGGCGTTGGGTACCGTTTCAAGGAGTAGCTCATGGCGGCAAAAAGACGATTGTTCTGGCAGCTCTACCCTTCCTACCTCCTCATCACCCTCATATCTCTCGTGGTCGTGACCTGGTATGCCTCGCGGTCGACCCGGCACTTTTATCTGGAACAAACCACCTTGGATCTCGAGGTCCGGGCACGCCTTTGTCAGGAACAGATCCTGAGCACCACCGATCCTATTGACGTAGAAAAGGTAGATCAGGTTGTGAAGCGTATGGGACAGACTGCTGCTACCCGCATCACCGTGATACTTCCGTCAGGGAAAGTGGTCGGGGATTCGGATGAGGATCCTGCAACTATGGACAATCATGCCGACCGTTCCGAGTTCATTGACGCATTGAACGGCAACCGAGGCACATCCATCCGGTATAGCAGAACCCTTGAGAAGGATCTGATCTATGTAGCTGTCCCTGTCAAGCGGGGCGGGCAAGTGGCCGCAGTCATCCGGACCTCCATCCCCATAAGCTCCATCGATGAAACCTTCAGAAATATCCGGACCAAAATAGTGTTCGGCGGACTGGTGATTGCCGTCTTTGCCGCCATCCTCGGCCTGTTTGTGTCGCGCCGCATTACCCGTCCCATCCAGCAGATCAGAATGTGGGCGGAATCCATTGCCCGCGGGCAATTCCAATATAAGCCCTCCATCAGGGCCTCCGAGGAAATTGAAGCCCTTTCCGTTTCACTCAGCCAGATGGCCGAAGAACTGCGGGAGCGGATCGATACCGTCATCCGCCAACGCAATGAAATGGAGGCAGTCCTTTCCAGTATGGCCGAGGGCGTGATGGCCCTGGACATGGAAGAACGACTCATCAGCATGAACGAGGCGGCCACCCGGATGCTCGGCATCCATTTGCCCGGCATGCAGGGCCGGAGTATACAGGAGTTGGTCCGAAGCACGATGCTGCACCAGTTTGTGAACGATACCCTCTCAAGCGGAAAACCGACCGAGAGGGATATCCCCTTGTCCTCGGACGGCGAGTTGATTGTCAACTGCCACGGAACCCTCCTTCGAGACGCCGGGGGCAGGCAGATCGGCGCATTGATTGTCTTTAACGATGTGACGCGTCTTCGCAGACTCGAGAATATCCGCCGTGAATTTGTTGCCAATGTTTCGCATGAACTCAAGACCCCGATTACGGCGATCAAAGGATTTGTCGAAACGCTTCGTGACGGTGCGGTCAAGAACCCAAAGGATGCTGACCGTTTTCTGACCATCATTGACAAGCATGTGGCCCGTCTCGAGGCCATCGTAGAAGACCTCCTGTGCCTTTCCAGAATTGAGCAGGGGGCTGAAAAGGGAGAAATAGAACGGGTCGACATCCGGATCAGTGAAATTCTCCGGACTGCCGTCCAGGTCTGTCATATCAGGGCGGCTGCCAAACAGATACAGATCGAGATGTCATGCCCTGAAGAGATACGGGCACGGGTTGATCCTCCCCTCCTGGAGCAGGCGGTGGTGAATCTCTTCGATAACGCCATTAAATACAGTGAGGAGGGAAGGTCGGTCCGGGTGGAGGTTTTGGAGGGGGAGCATGAGATTGTTATTTCAGTGCGCGATCAAGGATGCGGCATCGAAAAAAAGCACCTTGGCCGCCTGTTTGAACGGTTTTATCGGGTCGATAAGGCGAGAAGCCGGCAGTTAGGGGGGACCGGTCTGGGGCTGGCCATCGCCAAGCACATCGTACAGGCCCATGCAGGCCGCCTGACGGTTGAGAGCACCCCCGGCAAGGGGAGCGTTTTTTCCATACACCTCCCGGCAAACCAGGCCGACAACGTGCCGGTTGAAGGCGGCACTGTAAAACAGGCGTAAAAAAACGTGCAAATTTGACGGTCTCATAAAAAGTCAGATTTCTCACAGAGCCCTCAGAGAACACAGAGAAAAGCTATTGAAATTATTGTGCCTATCTTTGAACCTCTGCGTCTTTGATCGAGACCTTTTTGGCTGCGGCTCTGCCGCGTTAGATCATGCCATGCGTTCTCCAATGGCCTTCGCAGCCAGCGTGCCGCTGGCTGAGGCCTGAAGCAGACCCCGAGTGACGCCCGCGCCGTCGCCGATGACAAAGAGGTTGTTTATGGCTGTCTCCATTTCAGCCGACACCTCAGCCCTGTTGGAATAGAACTTCACCTCTACGCCATACAGGAGCGTATGCCTCGAATAGACCCCGGGTGCAATCCTGTCAAGGGCCTGGAGCATTTCAATAATGCTCAGGAGATGGCGGTAGGGAAAAACAAAGCTCAAATCACCCGGGGTGGCATCGCTCAGGGTCGGTTTGGTAAGGCATCGCTCTATACGTTTCGGGGTGCTGCGTCTCCCTGCCAGCAGATCGCCCAGCCTCTGGATAATGACACCCCCGCCCAGCAGGTTTGCAAGCCCGGCGATATCCCGCCCATAGGCAATGGGGTCATCGAACGGCTCTGTAAAGAAGCTGCTCACCAGGATTGCAAAGTTTGTGTTCTCACCCCTCTTTTCAGCATAGCTGTGTCCGTTTACCGAGATGATGCCATTGGTTTCTTCCGTTACGACCTCACCGTACGGATTCATACAAAAGGTCCGGACCTTCTCATCAAAGGTTTTCGAATAGTGGACCAACTTGGATTCATATGTGGCGTCGGTAATCGCCTTGAGCACCGGGGCCGGGAGTTCCACGCGCACGCCTATGTCCACGGACGTGGAACGGGTCCTCAGGCCCAGGGCAGCCGCCTGTTCTTTCATCCAGCGCGCCCCCGATCTGCCCGGTGCGGCCACGACAAACCTTGCATGGATACATCGGCCGTCGGCCAGTCGCACCCCCTGAACCCGGCCCTGGTCGACCAGGATGTCCCTGACCTCGGTTTCCGTATGTATCTCGACCCGTTCGGCCAGGGACGCCCGAAACCGATCCAGCACAATCCGGCAATTTTCGGTCCCGATATGGCGGATGCGGTCGGGTATCAGTTCAAGATCCGCCAGTCTTGCCTGATCGGCCAGGGCCTCCACCTGCACCCAGTCCCCGCCAAAAATACGGTCCGGGGCGCCATGCGCCACATATATCTCGTCGGTGCGCTCCAGCAACTCCTGGAGGTTTTTCTCGCCGATGAAATCCCGTAAGACCCCTCCAATCTCCGTGGAAAGGGTCAGCTTTCCGTCGCTGAAGGCGCCGGCCCCTCCCCATCCGCAGAGCCGATCCTCCACACTGTGGTCTCTGCGCAGGCTGAGATCTTTTCCCTTCTCAAGGAGCAGGATATGCGGAACACCCATGTCTGCAAGCGTCAGCGCTGCAAAAATGCCTGCCGGGCCCGCCCCAACGATAATGACGTCATAGTCCATTTGCGCTCTCCAGTTTCTGGAAGAAAAAGGTCTCATCCCCCCCGAGACCAGGGGCCTGTGGGATGTGCGATTGTCGCGTTGCGATCAACTGAAAAGGTCCTGAAAAAACAGGTTGGTTTCAGCACAAAACTCGAAAACATCCCATTGAACACCCTACCATCAAAGCATATCTCAGTAAAACGGATAAAATCAACCGATTCATTCCATCTTTATAGGCCGTCAGGCCCAGGAAGAATGATTCCAGACGGATCGACCTCTTGCGCTTACTCAGCCCGTCCGATGATGAAGCGCCTGCGACATTCTTGACATGCGGACCGGAATTCCTTATCTTTATCATCAATGCATAAAAAAAGTTAAAAAGCAAAGGTCAAACGCCCCTCTCTTGCCACGACTTCGAATAATAAGGCGCTCCATGCAGCTCCCTGTCCCACTGCCAGCGGGAATGAAATGGGCAGGGGCCATATGGGGTTGGCCGAAACCGGGCACGGCACATCATCCATAATTTGTCATTCATCTATGTCGGTTCATCAACATCCGGATATTGATACCCTGAAAGAATGGTTGGATACAGGCGCTGGGTCCATGGCGGTTGTCGGCCTCTCAGGATCGGCAGAGGCCTATTTCTTTGCCCGGGCCCTGGCCGGGCTCGACAGGCCCTGCCTCGCCGTCCTCCCGGATAAAAAACGTGCCGAACGGCTCTATAAAGGGCTCCAATTTTTCATGGGCGGTCCGGAGGACGACGAGCCCTCCCCTGGCCTGAGGCTCCAGCAGTTTTTCCCCTACGATATGTCCCCCCTGACAGGGCTCAGCCCGCACCGGGAGCTGGTCACCCGCCGGATCAGGGCCCTCTATGCCCTGACCTCCGACACAAACCCGATTGTCATCACCTCCATCGACGCCCTCTGCTTCAGGATCATGCCCAAGGAATCGCTGCTCAATTCCCTCGAATACCTCGAACCAGGGGAGGAGGTCGATAGAGAGCACTTTATCCGGCAACTCCAAATCAACGGTTATGAGCGCACCTCCTTGGTGGAAGAAAGGGGAGACTATTCGGTTCGGGGGGGCGTCATCGATATCTTTTCGCCCCTCTATCCCCTCCCGGTCCGTCTGGAGTTCTGGGGGGACCGGCTCGAATCGATCCGGCAATTTGATCCCATCAGCCAGCGGTCGCAGGACCGATTTCACGAGATGATCCTCCTTCCTGCGGTAGAGGTCGTCATGGATGAACCGAATGTTCAGAGGGCCAGATCCATGGGAAGGCTTCCAGGACCGGGGCCCGGCGTGGCTTTTCCAGGGCAGGAGGCCTGGCTCAATCATTTTTATCCCCATCTCGACACCCTCTTCGACTATCTCCCCGAAAAGGGGATCATCGCCCTTTTTGACCCCCACCGTATGGAACCGGAGGCACAAAAGACAGACAGGAGGTTTGAGAAGGACCAGGAGACATTCAGGGAGGAATCCGCAAACAAGGGTGCGCCGTTTCCTGATTTAGATGGAATTTCTGTCCCGTTTGAGGAAATCAGACAGCACATAGAAAAGCGCCGGCGGATGGCATTCAGCGAATTGAGCCTGCATGAAGGCGCCGCCCCTGAACACACCCTCAAGATCCATGGCCGGTTTCAGTTGGAAGACGATCTGGAACTCCAACTTGCGGGGAGCGGCAGGGTCTCCATGGTCCCGTTTGCACAAAAGGTCGCCTCGTGGCTCGGGGGCGGGGCGAGGGTTGTCATCACATGCAGTACGGAGCTGCAGGCCAACCGTTTGAGAGAGATCCTAAGCAACTACGACATTCGGGCGGAACGGGTGGTGCGGGGATGGGACCAAATTCCTGAGCGTTCCGGCCTCTATCTGTGTCTGGGGAGGCTTTCGGAAGGCTTTGTCTGGCCGGATATCGGTCTCTACGTGGTCAGCGAGGATGATATTTTCGGGGCGAAGGCGGCCAAGAAACGACCCAGAAGGGGGCCGCGCAAAGACGGTCTCTCGTGGTCGAGCTTCAGCCAGCTCAAGGACGGAGATCTCGTGGTGCATGAGGACCACGGCATCGGCAGATACGGGGGTCTCGTGACCATGGAGATCGCCCGCAAGATCAACGACTTTGTCATTGTAGAATATGCCGACAATTCAAAGCTTTACATCCCTGCGGACCGGGTCAGCATGTTGCAGAAGTATGCCGGGGCCGATGAAACTATCCCGAAACTGGATCAGTTGGGGGGCAATTCGTGGGAGATCGCAAAACAGAAGGCGAAAAGCTCGGTCAGGAAGATCGCCAGGCAGCTCGTGGAGCTCTACGCGCTCAGAAAGTATCGAAACGGATTCGCCTTTTCGCCCCCAGACAATTATTACCGCGAGTTCGAGGCCACCTTTGAACATGAAGAAACCGATGACCAGATCAAGGCGGTGGAAGACGTCCTGTCGGATCTCTGTTCTGAACGGCCGATGGATCGACTGGTCTGCGGGGACGTCGGTTTCGGAAAGACAGAGATCGCGGTCCGGGCTGCCTTCAAGGCCGTTTCAGATGGAAAGCAGGTGGCCTTTCTGGTCCCCACCACGGTCCTGGCAGAACAGCACTTCGAGACCTTTAAACAGCGGATGACCCCCTACTCCATCGAGGTCGGGGTCCTGAGTCGGTTCAAGACCCGACGGGAGCAGGCTGAGACAGTGGCAAAGCTCCGATCGGGCAAGATCGATGTCGTGATCGGTACCCATCGGATACTTCAAAAAGACATTAAATTTGCTGACCTGGGCCTTCTGATCATCGATGAGGAACAGAGGTTCGGGGTACGGCAGAAAGAGACCCTCAAGAAGTACCGCGCCTTGGTGGATGTGTTGGCGATCACTGCCACACCGGTACCAAGGACCCTCCAGATGTCCATGCTCGGGGTCAGAGACCTGACCGTCATCGAGACGCCGCCCCAGGACCGGCAGGCCATCGAGACCTATCTGTCGCCCTATGACGAATCCCTTATCATCCGGGCTATCGAATCTGAAATGGGGCGGGGAGGGCAGACCTTTTTTGTGCACAACCGGGTGCGCACCATCGATTATACCGCGGATCAACTGAGAAAGCTGGCGCCCCGGGCGCGTCTGGCCGTGGCCCACGGCCAGATGAAATCAAGCGAGCTGGAAAAGACCATGCTGCGATTCCTCCACAAGGAGATCGATGTCCTGGTCTGCAGCACGATCATCGAGTCGGGCCTGGATATCCCCTCGGCCAATACCATCATCATCAATCAGGCGGACCGTCTCGGCCTGGCCCAGATCTATCAGTTGAGAGGGCGGGTAGGCCGGGCCAAGGAGAAGGCCTATGCCTACCTGATGATCTCCAGCGAGTCGGTCCTCACCAGAGACGCGGAAAAGAGGCTGAAGGCGTTGATGGATTTTTCCAATCTTGGCGCAGGCCTCCACCTTGCCATGCATGACTTGAAAATCCGTGGCGGAGGCAATATCCTCGGGTTTTCACAGTCAGGGCATATCTCAGCGGTCGGGTATGAACTTTACATCAAACTGATTGAGCGGGCCGTTGCCGAGTTTAAGGGGAAGGAGTGGCGGGATGACATCAATCCGGAGATCAATATCGATGTCCCGGCCTACCTGCCGGGGAGCTACGTGATGGACACGGATGTCCGGCTGAATCTGTACCGAAGGCTTTCAAACCTTATTGAAACATCGGAATTGGAAGAGATTGTCGAGGAAATCCAAGACCGTTTCGGCCCCCCCCCACTGGAAGTGGTTCACCTCTTTGGCCTGATGTCGATCCGTCTCCTGCTGAAAAGGCTCCGTATCAGCAAACTGGATATAGGGTCCAACAGCTTGACGCTGACCTTGCCCGAGGATACGGCCATACATGGGGAACATCTGGTCCGTCTGATACATACCAGCCCACGAAGGTACCGACTCCTATCCGAGAACAGGATCAGGATCGATGTCGGAACGTTCTCTTTCCCGGACGATATTGATAGAGTGGAGAAGGAAGTGGAAATGCTGAGCGGCAACAGAGACTGATCGGATGGCACATTGCGGAGATTGAGGAACCAACAAAAAATATGTTTTATTTTTTCAAGTTTGCTGCTAACCTAAATAATTTGTAATGTTTTAGGCATGTGAAAAAGGCCGGTCATGTTGCGATACCTTTTTGTCAAAAAGCTGATAAGTTACAAAAACTTAAGTTATTCCATCGCATCAGCGCGATATACGCAACAGCGTTGTTGTTGAGTGGGTTTTGGGGGTTAAGATTTCGTCAAAGGGTTTTATCCCGACTATGACCGGATCATGAACGGGTTGGGCGACTTCCCCGCGGGTTGGTAATGAAGAAAAAAATCGGAATCATACGCCGTGGCCTTTATTGCCTTTTTGGTTGGATCCTGATTTTTCCGGTCCCCGGTTGCGGCCTTTTCGATCAGGAACCGGACGATGTCATTATAGAGATAGGTTCGATTCGCCTGACACGCGATGCCCTGAAAAAAGAGATGGCTTTCATAGGCCCTGGAACGGCTCTGCCGGGCAACCACGCTGAAGAAATCAAGAACCGGCTCGTCAGCCAGATCATCGACTATTATCTCATTATTGAATATGGGAGAGAAAACGGCATCGTTGTCTCTGAAGCGGAATTCCAGGACGAGCTGAAGGCGCTCAAAAAGGACTACACGGAAACTGAGTTTCGGGAAGCCCTGCTTCGGGCCTATGTGGAACCGGAATCATGGGAATCCCGCCTGAAAAACCAGCTCCTTTTCAGCAAGGTTATTCGGGAGGCTTCCATAGGGGTTAATTCACCCAGTTACGAAGAGATAAAGACCTACTTCCAGGAGAACAAGGCTGAATTTACGTCCCCTGAGAGGGTAGAATTCCGGCAGATCGTCTGCAACTCGAAAGAAGGCGCCCAGAGTCTTGGAGCGCGTCTCGCGGCAGGAGAAGACATGGGAGAACTGGCAAAAAAATATTCCATAGCCCCTGAAGCCGAAAATTGCGGCAAGGTGGGCTGGGTCGCACGGGGCGATCTGGACGAATCCATGGAAAAGGCTCTCTTTTCGTTACCGATCGGGAGGGTCAGCCCTGTTGTCAAAAGTCCTTTCGGGTATCATCTTTTTGAGGTGATGGACCACCGGCCCGCCGGTCCCAAAGAGCTTCCGGAAGTCATCGATACAATTGAAGCCAGGCTGCTGCAGCAGCGGCAAGAACGTTTTTACGAAAAATGGTTGAAAAAACTCAGGGCTGAGTCTAAAGTCAAAATTAATCAAGAGATCTTAAGTAAATTAAAACTATCTTAATCAGAAGGGGCCCTGTCTGGTTTCCCACCAAGACAGGCCGGCAACGGGGAGTGAAGACGGTTGCCTGCCTCTCTCAATTTTATTTTGAATGGAACCCATGAAACCATTACGGACAGTGTATCCATGGATGGTGATTTTCGCCGCGACCCTGGTGTTTTTTTCCCCTGTCTCGGCCGAGATCCAAAACAGGGTCGTTGCGATCGTCAACAATCAACTGGTCACCCTCTTTGAGCTCAACGGCAAGATAAGAGAGCTTACCGGACTCTCCTCCAGGGAACTCAAAGAGAGATCCGAGGATATGTATATCGAGACCCGGCGAAAGGTCCTGAACGATCTGATCGACCAGAAAATTGCCCTTGAAAAAATCAAGGAATTGGAGATCAAGGTACAGCCCGAAGAGGTGGATCAGGCAATTGAAAGGGTGAAAGAGGATAATCAGCTGACCCAGGAAGGCCTGATTGCCAAGCTGAAAGAACGGGGGACCACCTATGAGGCCTACAGGGAATCGATCAAGATCGAGTTGGAAAGAAGGCAGCTGATCACCTACGAGGTCCAATCCAAGATTATGCTGAGGGAGGAAGATATCGAGACATACTACAAGGAGCATATCGATGAGTTTACCAGCGAAGGCAAGGTCCGTCTGGCGCTCATTTTTCTCAAGCAAAGGGATCCGGCCGACAAAGATGAGGCCCGGGATCTGTACCAGAAGGCCCAGGGCATTTTTTCAATGATCGAAAGCGGCGAGGATTTCGGCAAGCTGGCAAAGAAATTTTCCAGTGGCCCCGGGGCAAAAGACGACGGGGATCTTGGCGTGTTCAAGCTGTCGGAACTAAACCCGGAAATGGCCGAACAGATTAAGGGCCTGTCCACCGGAGATGTGGCCAAGCCGATCATCAAGCCGGACGGCATCCGAATCATCAAGGTCGCAGAAAAGGACGGTGGGGGCCTCAAATCGCTCGAACAGGTTCGAAATGCGATCCAATCAATCCTCTACCGTGAAGAGCTCGAGAGGAGATATTCCGCCTGGATCAGCGAGTTGAGGAAAAAGGCATATACCAAAATCATCTTCTGAAGCTGGATTGAACCGCTACAAAATCATCTAAGTCAGAATAATTTAGAAAAAATAATCAAATTAGGAATGAGTTAAGTGTATTATGTCAATAATCAGGGGTAACAACGGTAAACCCCTCATTCGGAATTCAGGCGTAAGCCTTTTATTGACCCCCGGATTATTGAGCAATTACGCTGGGGCATAAGATGGGCGACGAACACCAACCATTAACTGATGACGGGAGAGAATGGGAATTTCCCTCCGGCAAGGAACTTGGCGCCCTTTTGAAGGCCAAGCGGAAAGAAACGGGGCTTACGTATGCCCAGATCTCCGAACGAATTAGGGTCAGTGCCCGTTACCTTGAGGCCTTGGAAAACGAAGATTGGGACCATCTCCCTTCGCCCGCATTTATCAAAGGATTTATCCGATCCTATGCCCGCGTCCTTGGATTGTCGGAAGAGGGCCTCATCGCTCTTTACCAGGAAACTGCCCCCCCTTCCCAGCCGATGCCGAAACCTCTTCAGGCGGCGCCTAAGAAAAAAAGGGGGCTTTTTTACCTTATGTTGGTCTTTGCTGTTCTGGCCGGAGGGTTTGCCGCCTATGAGTGGATAGAACATCCGGCTCTCAGGGGAAAAACAACCAAACAGGGTCCAACCCTTCCGGCGGAGGAGAGGTCGGGCGCCACACATATAGACCCGGGCAGCCGGTTGGAGAAGGAAGAAGCGCCCCCAAATGGGGTGCATCAATCGCCCGGTCCCCTGGAAACTGGCAGGGAGCTGCCCCGAAAAGGTCCGGCCCCGGCGCCCGGGCCGGAGGAAACAGGATCCATTGATAAAACGGCAGGCGCCCTTCAAGAGAGAGAGGGCACTCCATCCTCTTCAGAAACAGTCAGCTCATGGGAAGCGGAAACATCCGTCCCGGATATGGCCCCGGTCTCAGAAAACGACATGCCTCCGCTGATCCTGAAGGCCAACGTCAAGGAAAGGACCTGGGTCAGGGTGACTATAGACGGTGAAAGACCAAAGGAATACATCTTCGATCCTGAAAGCAGGCCTGAATGGAGGGCGCATAAGGGGTTTGAATTGCTGATCGGCAACGCCGGGGGGATTGATCTTGAATTCAAAGGTAAAAAAATGGAAGATCTGGGTAAACGCGGGCAGGTCATCCGATTGAGACTTCCTTCAGGAGATGAAACGAGCGTTTCAAGCGATTGATACGGCCGCAAACAGGATCAAAACACACAAAAAGCCAAATTATCATGTTGTCATGTCAATAGACCTTAAAATCGCAGGTTTTGATTTTTTACGAGATTATCAGAGATTAACGTGGAAAACGTATTAGACATTTTCGAGGAACGGGGTTTTGTTGAACAGGTTACAGACAAGTCCCTTGTCTCCCGCATCCTGGAGGATCGGGTAACCTGCTATATCGGTTTTGATCCCACTGCCAAGAGCTTCCATGCGGGCAGTCTCCTTCCCATCATGGCCCTGGTTCACATGCAGAGAGCGGGCCACAGGCCGATTGCGGTCATTGGGGGCGGAACCGCCCTGATTGGAGATCCGAGCGGAAAGACCGAGATGCGTCCTATTATCACCCGGGAAGAAATTCGTGAAAATGCCGCATATCTGAAGAAACAGCTGGCCAGGTACATTGATTTCAGAGATGAAAAGGCCCTTATGGTAGACAATGCCGATTGGTTGACCGGTCTCAACTATATAGATTTTTTGAGAGATATCGGCCGACACTTCAGCGTCAACAGGATGTTGAGCGCGGAGAGTTACAGGGCCAGACTGGAGACAGGTCTCAATTTTATCGAGTTCAATTATATGCTGCTTCAGGCCTATGATTTCTGGCATCTTTTCAAGACCTACAACTGCCGTCTTCAGATGGGTGGAAACGACCAGTGGGGCAATATACTGGCAGGGGCGGACCTGACCCGACGCATGGAGGGCGAGATTATTCACGGCCTTACATTCCCTCTGTTGACCACATCGTCAGGCATCAAGATGGGCAAGACGCATAAGGGGGCCGTCTGGCTGGATCCTGAATTGACCTCGCCTTACGAATATTACCAGTATTGGATCAATCAGGATGACTCGGATGTGGGGCGGTTTCTGTCCCTCTTCACCCTACTCCCCATGGATGAGATCCGCCGGTTGCGAAGGCTCGAGGGTTCGGCTATTCGAAAGGCCAAGGAGGTCCTGGCCTATGAGGCCACCCGACTGTGCCACGGAAAGGAAGCGGCGGACCATGCAAAGAAGGCCTCCAGACAGTTATTTGGTTCCGATGCATCCACCTCGTCTGAATCCGTGCCGGTTTACCGAATCAGCCGGGCACGCCTTGAATCCGGTATCCCCTCGTATATCCTTTTTGAAGACTCAGGCCTCTGCAAGACGCGGGGCGAGGCCCGCCGGCTGATTGCCCAGGGAGGAGGATATTTGAACGGACAAAAGATTGAGGCCTTTGACCAGTTGGTCAATACCGAGGACGTTGAGGACCATTCCCTGCTCCTGAGGGCAGGGAAAAAACGTTACATGAAGGTGATTCTGGATTAACAGATCATCTGCCTGGAGATAGGGGCAAAAATTGAATCACCTGCGGGACTCCCCGCGGATGGGATGGATGCCATCGTCTTTCTATGAAGCGAACCAAAAAAAAATACACGTCCGAAGAGATGAATGACCTGCCTGAGACGAAAAAGGTTGAAGAGAGGATATTGGTCCCGTCCATTCACATCGCAGAAACCGCCGTAGTCCCCTTTGACCCGCTCCACATTTACCTGATCGAGATAAAGCGTTATGACCTCCTTACAAGAGAGGAGGAGAGGGAGTTGGCCATACGGGTCAGGGAACAAAAGGATGACGAGGCTGCCTGCAGGCTCGTCACGGCCAACCTAAGACTGGTCGTAAAGATCGCCATGGATTTCCACCGTTACTGGACAAAAAACCTGTTAGACCTGATCCAGGAAGGGAACCTGGGACTCCTCCAGGCGGTGAAAAAATTCGATCCGTATCGCGGGATAAAATTTTCCTATTACGCCTCGTTCTGGATTAAGGCCTATATCCTGAAATTCATCATGGATAACTGGAAGTTGGTCAAAATTGGAACGACCCAGAGTCAGCGCAAATTATTCTTCAACCTCGCTAAGGAACGGGACAAACTGATCGCCCAGGGCTATGCCCCGGAACCGAAATTGCTGGCCGAAAGGCTCGATGTTAAGGAAGAAGAAGTCGTTGAAATGACCCAACGGTTGGGTGGATGGGAGGTTTCCCTCAGTTCGCCTATGGGTGAAGATTCGAGAGAGGCCTTCGGGGCCTTCCTGCCCGACCCGAAGACACCCATAGATGATCAACTCTCCGAGGTGGAAAACCGCGGCCTGCTCATCAAGAGCCTGCACGAATTCCGCAAGACCCTTTCGGGCAAAGAGGCCGACATCTTTGACAACCGGATCATGGCGGAGAAGCCGTTAACGCTTCAGGACCTTGGAGACAAATACAACATCTCACGCGAGAGGATCCGGCAGCTCCAGGAAAAGATCATCAACCAGATCAAGAAATGGCTGAAGGAAAAAATACCTAATTTTGACGAGGAATTCGGGGATTTCCTAAAATAGCGCAGGAACCGGTCTTAGAGCTGACCGGACGCAGAGCTTGGGAACGAGGGGAAAAACCAGTAGCCCCGCATGGTGCGGGATCCACGCTTCGCTCCGACCAGTAACCAGCATTAAAAGCCAGTGGTCAGTGGTCAGAAGTCAGAGGTTAGAAAATGACTCATTCCAGCATCCCGGGATCCAGTATCCAGCAACGAGCAACCAGCAACCAGTTTCACACGAGGAAGAATGAAACAGTCTGCCGTACCTTGCAACAGAGATCGCGTCAGTGATCAACCGCCGTTCATAGATAGACTTTTGACGTTATGCCGGGTTTATTTCCTCGCTTTCCTCGCAGGTGCAGTCTCCGCGTGTGCGCCGACACCGTCCGGCATTTTGAAAGAAGAACCCTTGGTTGAACAGCTGGACGAGGTGGTCCGGATCTCGGAAAAGGATCAGCTCCAGCAGGCCTACCAGAATTTTACCATGGCCGCCATCTCCCTGACCCGCGGAGATCCTGGAA
Organism: uncultured Desulfobacteraceae bacterium; assembly: GCA_964409475.1. GTDB lineage: Bacteria > Desulfobacterota > DSM-4660 > Desulfatiglandales > Desulfatiglandaceae > AUK324. The sequence goes on from CAYPDL010000010.1 coordinate 14,524, forward strand.
AGGCCCGGACATACCTTGAATCCGCAATCCAAAAAGACCCCGACTCGGTCTATCTGCACCAGAAGATGGCACTTCTCCTGAAAGAATTGAGGGAGTACCCCGAGGCCCTGAAGTATGCCCAGAAGGCGGTCGATCTGGATCCCTCAGACGCCATGAGCATCACATTGGCAGGCGATCTCTACGCGCTCACCGGCAATGATGACCTGGCCGTCGAAAACTACCGGAAGGTACTCGATATGGAACCGGAGAACCAGCGCATACGGCTCCTGTTGACCACCATACTGGTGAGAGAGCGGCAGCTCCCGGAGGCCCTTGACCATCTGGACATACTGATCGGGCAAAATCCTGAACTGGTGGTGGCCCATTACTACCGCGGCCGCATCAATCTGGAGATGAATCGCTACGGTGAGGCGGAGAAGGCCTTGGGTGATGCACTGCGACTTAATGAAAGCCTGGAGCCGGCCCTTTTTGACATGGCTACGCTCTATCAGATGACAGACAGAGAAGAAGATGCCGTCAGAACCTATGAAAGACTGGTGCAAATCTATCCTGACAATATCCCCGCCCGGGAGAGGCTGGTGGTTTTGTATATGAAACTGGGCCTCAAAGAAAAATCCGAAGACCAGGTTAAAGAGATCCAAAAACACTCAAAGCCGGGGGCGCCTGAGCGTCAGGCACTTGGACTCATCTATCTGAGACAGGGCAAACTTGATGATTCCATAGCGGAACTGGAATTGATCGTGAAAGCCTGGCCGGGTGACGATAAATCGAGATACTATCTGGCCACCGCCTACGAAGAGAAAGAAGATATCAAGAGCGCGCTGGAACACTTCAGGGAGATCCGTTCCGCTTCCAAATACTTTGTCAATGCCCAGATACACATCGCCCATCTTCTGACCATAGAGGAAAAGTTCGATGAGGCCATCCAGGTCATGGAAAATGCCATATCACTGGGGGGGCCGGACAGGATTGAACTCTATCTGATGCTTGCGTCTGTTTACGAGGCCAAAGAGGCCTATGACGAGGCCATCGCCGCCATCCAGAAGGGGCTTAAATCAGACGACAGAAATATTGATCTTATTTTCCGGTTAGGCGTTCTTTTTGACAAAAAAGGCGCAAAGGATGCGTGCATTGAACAGATGCAGAAAATCCTTGAAATCAATCCGAACTATGCGGAGGCACTCAACTACATAGGCTACACCTATGCCGAGCAGGGGATGAAGCTGGACGAGGCAAAGGCGCTCATCGAAAAGGCATTGGAAATAAGACCTGACAGCGGGTACATCATAGACAGCCTCGGGTGGATCTATTATAAAAGAGGGGCCTACGACAAGGCCATCCACCACCTCGAAAAGGCAGCACGACTCACACCGGATGACCCCACCATCAATGAACATTTGGGAGACGCCTACCTTAAGAAAGAGAATTATAAAAAGGCCCTGCACTATTATATGAAGGCCCTCTCCCTGAAATCTCCACAGGAGAAACAGCTCAAAGAAAAAATAACCGAGGTGCAGGAGCTTTTGAAGCAAAAACATTGATTCCTCTCAAACAAAAGACCCCCCTTATACTGAGGCTGCTTTGGGTTACGGTACTTCTCCTTTCAAACGGCTGCGCCCAGTTTACGACGAGGCCCCCATCGCCTCCCCTCGGCCACCAACAGATTGCGGGCATTATTTCGTCCTTCAAAGACCAGGAAAGTGCCGTCCACACCCTGATTTCTTCCGGGACCCTCACAATTGAAAGCCAGGGCGCCCAATCAGAAGCAGAGGTCCTGATCGTCGCACGTAGGGACCCATCCAGCATCAGGATCGAAATCACCCATGCCTGGGGCCGCCCCCTGCTCCATATCCTGGTGGATGGGCCGCGCCTGGATATCCTCTCTTTTTCTGAAAAGCGGCACTACCGCGGCCGTCTCGGGAGTCCCTTCCTCTTGAAACAGATCCCGTTCCCCCTCGATTCCGATCTCCTTTGGTCCCTTGCCAGGGCCTATCCGGTGTTGCCCCCTTACCACCGGGCCCAATCCGAGAAAGGCGACCAGATCACCTTGACGGATAAACAGAAATCTGACATCCAGGTTATTGATCTATATCCCGACAGCAACCTCCCCAGAAGGGTCTGGTTGTGCCGACAAGGGACTACCATGTCGTTTTCCAACTTTCAGGACAGCAGCGACCTGATATATGGAGGGGAAATCGGGTTAAGTGATGCTGAGAACACCACCCGACTGACGCTCGAAATCAGGAAAATGGTCTTCAATAGATCTGTCCCGGAGGCCATATTCCAACAGGAAGCGCCCCAGGACTTTGAAGAGGTTCACCTTTAGGCAGTTGCAACTTCAGGGGTTTCGAACTCCAGACTTCAGGCGCTGTTCCGGGGGGTCGCTGCTGCCTGAATTTCTCAATCCTTCAATCAGTACGCAAACAACGGTTAAAACAATGGCCGACATCTCATTTATTATTGTCAACTGGAATACCAGAGATCTCCTGATTGCATGTCTCGCCTCCGTTTACCGGACCGTCAGGGGACCTGCCTTCGAGATCTGGCTGGTGGACAACGGATCCTCCGATGGGAGCGTTGCCGCAGCAAAAGAAAGATTTCCAGGCATCCATGTCATTGAGAACTCAGTAAACCTGGGTTTTGCAGCCGCCGTCAATCTGGCCATCGCCCGCATGGGAGGCCGCTATGCCGTGCTTCTCAATACCGACGCAACCCTGACGGACGGCGCTGTCAACGGGCTCTATGATTTCATGCAGGCCAACCCGATAGCGGGGATTGCCTGCGGCCAGTTGCTGAACCGGGATGGATCCAGGCAGAATTCCATCGCCAATTTTCCCTCTATGCCGTCACTGGCATCCAATGAAACCCTCCTTCGACTCCTTTTTCCGCGAAGGTTCCCAAGCAAGAGACGGGAATACACAGGGCCGATTGAAGTCGATTCCTGCATCGGCGCCTGCATGATGGTTCGGAAAGAGGCCATCGATCAAGTAGGACCCCTGGACGAACGCTATTTTTTCTTTCTGGAGGAGACGGACTGGGCCTACCGGATGAAGCGGGCCGGATGGAAGACCTGCTTTGTACCCTCAGCACGGATCTATCATGCACAGGGAAAGAGCGTGGCCAACAGGGCAGACGCCCGTATACTCTTTTATCGCTCCAGATATGCCTTCTTCAAGAAATGGCGACCAGGGTCTTATCCGCTCATATGTGTGATCATTTTTTCCCGTCTGCTGATCAATACGGCCATTTCACTCGTAGGCGTCGGCCTGACCTTTGGTCTGAAAAGGAATCTCAACAGAAGGGTCGCTGTATACGTTCAATTGATTTCCTGGCACATGAAAGGATGTCCCTGAGAGGCGGCCATGCTGGTAAAAGGAAGCATAATTCTGCCGGGACAGAAAGGCGGGGTCCTCCTTATCCAGTTGGGCGACATCGGCGATGTGGTCCTCACCATGCCCGCCATCAGTACCCTGCGCCGGCATTTCCCTGACAACGAGCTCATCGTGTGCGTTAGAGAGCATGCAAGGGAGCTGGCCGAAGACTGCCCCTGGACAGACGGCGTCGTTTCTGTGGATAAGCAGAGGCGGAAGCTACGCCATGAACTGGCCTATCAGGTCCGGTTCCTGTCAGATCTTCGGAAACCCCGGTTTTCCCTGGCCATTGACCTCAGAACCGGTTCCCGAGGCGCCGTTGCGGCCTTCCTTTCGGGGGCCCGGTATCGGATCGGCCGGTTTTCAGACGGGGGCCCGTGGTGGCGAAACAGTTTGTTTACCCATCTCGTGAGGCCTGAAAACGAGATGCTTCAATACGCTCCAGAGCACCACCTGAACATCATCGCTCCCTTTGGTTTTCATACGGATGACTGCATCCCCGCCCTCACGGTCCCGCAACCAAGGAAAAAAGCGGCCCAGGCTGTTTTGAGGGAGGCGGGCATCCCGGACCGCACCCCGATCGTCGCCGTCCATCCCTTTTCCCTGTGGCAGTACAAGGAATGGCAGCCCAGCGAATGGATATCGCTGATTCATCATCTGACCGAAAAGAGGGGATTCTCAGCCGTCGTCACAGGCTCTCCAGCTGAACGGGTCCGTGCTGAAGAACTGACAGAAGGATTCAAGGGCCGGGCCTTCAACCTTGCCGGAAAGACATCCATTGGAGAGCTCCCTGCAATACTTCAGTTATGCGATCTGTTCGTCGGGGTGGATACGGCAGCCCTTCATATCGCCGGCGCTGTCGGCGTCCCCACCGTCGGCATATTCGGTCCTTCGTCACCAGTTAGCTGGGCCCCCAGAGGTGAACGGCATTGCGTGGTCACAAAGGGGATGTCGTGCCAGCCCTGTCGGCAAAAGGGATGCCAGGGGACCGAAAAAAGCCGCTGCCTGGACGAACTAAAGGCGGAAGAAGTTATCTCCGTTGTGGAAACCCGCCTGCAACACCTGCCGCCGGAGTCAAAAGGGAGCTCAACATCCGTTCAGAGACTTAATGGGCGGCCAAGAGGCATTCATCCAAGCGGTCTTAAACGTTGACAGCCGGGCTGTCAATCCTATACTCTATCAAAACGTGTCGTCTTGTATGAAACTGCATGCGGAGCACGAGTTACTCGCTACAGGCTATCGGTAGCTTTCCTTGCGGATCGGGCCTTGAACCTCGGGCCTACAACGCTCATGCTGATTGAAAATCCCGCCTTGACCGGTGCTGAGACGTGAACCCCTGAACCTATTAATCTTAAACCCGTACAGAAAAGGGAGATGAACCATGACCCAGGATTCCATATCCCATATCGACCGGCTGATTCAGCAGAGACCGGCCTCCAGGACCGCTCTGGCAGCCTTCCGGGAACTTGCCCTCCTCATGGCCCAGGCAGGTCCCGAGGTCAAGCCGGTTCAGGTTGAAAAGGAGATCAGGGACCTCCAGCAGCGGGAGGGGTTTCCCCTCTTCTCAAGAGAGGATCTGCCCCTCGACTTTGATGCGGCCGCCGACCTGCTGAAAAAATTCCTGGCGCACCTGAGCGAAGCGGCCAGAGATGACTCGAAGGGGCTGAGAAAGGCCGTCAAGCGGGCCGAGTCTGCCGACGACTGGCCGGGGAGACTATTCAAGGCGATCCTGAAGCAGGATGAAAAGGTCGTGGCTGAAATGGCAACAGAGGTGAATCTGGATCCCAATGTCCTGGCTTTTCTCGGAAAGACCGCCTTGCGGCCGTCAATCGAGCGACTTCGAGAAGCCGCAAGTGGAGATATTGACAAAACCGGGTGGGATAAGGGCTACTGTCCCCTGTGCGGGTCTCAGCCGGACATGGCCTGTTTTGAAAAAACCGGCAAGCGATATCTCCATTGCGAACTCTGCGGTGAGGTATGGCCCTATCCACGGATGCAATGCCCTTTCTGCAATACCCGGGAACAGGAAAAGTTAGGGTACTTCGAGGCCGAAGAGGAAGAGGGCCTTCGGGTCTACTTCTGCCGGGAATGTCTCAGATATATCAAGACCATAGACAAAAGGGTCTTTGAAGAGGCGGCCCCCCTTGAATTGGAAAGCCTGGCCACGATTCATTTAGACCTATTGGCCCAGGAGAACGGGTTTAATTAGAAAAGGGGCTCACTGCATGAGACAATTCAGATAGAACTGGATGAGCGACGACTCTTCCCGATAGTCGCCGCCGGCATCCTGCTGCATGGCTGCCAGCAGGTTTTCAGATACGATCCTTGCCTCATGGATTCTGCCTGCCCCGGTCAGCTTTCGAAAAAAATAATCATATATCCGTAGGCGGGCAGGAAGGCTGCTCCCCATGAATGTGGAAACTGCCTCCTCCCACCACCGTCCCTGGTCCGCCATATAGGCAACGGCCAGGGATCGTTGGGCCGCAGGATCGTAACGGTTTTCATAGGCAATGACGTAACCGAGGCCATCTTCGATGTATTGCTTGAGCTTGAACGGACTTTCCGGGGCGCAGAAGTAGCAGGGGGCCAGATACCCTTCGGACAGCGTTCCGTAGACATATTCCAACCCTTCTCCCTTCTCTATCATCCGGCACAGGCGGGTGCCCTGATAAATCCTTCCACCCACCGTATACTCGTACCGCCTCAGCAGGCCGGGCTTGTATTTTTTCATCTGTTCAATGGAGTCATCCACGGTCGCATAGGTCTCGCCCGGAAGGCCGAAGATCATCGACAGGGTGCAGGAGATGCCATTCTGTTCACATAACTCCAACGTCTTCTGAATATCCCTCCGGCGGTAGGAGGTATGATTCCGCTTCAGAACCGTGTCCGAAAAGCTGTCGCAGGTCAGGATGATGGAGAAACCCGCTTCGGCCAGAAGCCCTGCAAAATCGGAACTAAAGGGCCTGGGCAAGAACTGCGAGGCGAAGCCAAATCGTTCATGCAGCCCTTCTTGGATAATCCGTTCAACCAACCGGGTGCAGTAGGCGAGATCCGGGAGGTTGAACTCCGTGTCCACAAAAAATATTTGTCTGACGCCGTCATCCCCTTGAGACAGGACCTTCAGTTCCTCGATGACCCGATCCATCTGCCTGAAAACAATGTTGCCTCTCTCAATGATCGGCTCCACGCAGTAGCTGCATGTCTGGTTGCATCCCCGCTTCACCTGCACCGGAAGGCCGGTTGTCTCAAAGGCGAAGCGAAACCTCTCTTCCCGGATGCCTGAACCGGCGCCCTCGGCAAAAGAATAGGCAGTCCGTGGATTGACTCTCACCCGATCGCCATCCCTATAGGCGAGCCCGCTGATCCCCTGGATCTTTTCTCTGTCCGGAAAGGCCTCAATAAACTGCCTGAACGGTTCCTCGCCTTCGCCTGTCACCCCATATTCAATCCCTAAGTAATTTAAAATCGCCTGCGGAGAGATGGTGAATCCCCCTCCACCTGCAATGAGGGGAATCTCGGGGCAATGCGTCTTGATGAGATCCACCATTTTCCTTATTTCTGGAAGGAAGTAAAAGGTCCTGAAATCATTGCTGATGTAGTCGCCATAGGGTTCGCACGAGAGACAGGTATCCAGGTTACGTATGCCTAGGCCTATCACCTCTGGTCGACCCCTCTTCAGGATGTTTAGCAGGTTTGTCTCCGGATCAGGGTCGGGCAAAAAGGGATATTCAACGGTTACATGATGTCCGTGTTGACGAAGATAATTGGCAATCAGATCCAGACCGAAGGGATAGACCTGTTTGATGAGGTAGTACCGGTCCGTATAGAAAAGCAGAATGGTTGCATTTTCCACAGTATCCCCTCCCAGGGCGTGACATTTTGAGAACCACCTTTGTTATTACCATTAACCTCGCTTCGCTTCAACCCGTCTGACGCCGCCATCATAAAAAAATGACAGGGTATACGGCACCATCGTCATTTTGGCAGAGGAATACGGCTTATGTCATAATTGATATATGTAACTTATTGATTTTTCAGCAAAAAAGTTGTTGACAAATTATTTCTCATGGGTGTTTAATCCCCTATAAAGTCAGTTTGCATCACCACTTCGATATGGATACCGATCATAAACCGAATGTTGCCATCAATAGAAAAGGCCATGCTGTAACTGGCCATGATCGTTGATGTCACCATACTTAGACAGGCGCCCTGAACCTCATTTTTGCGGGCCCTGATTTTTTCATTTTACCCCCAACCCTATAACTATATAGAAGAAAGGAGGAGGCATGAACGTTACGCGTCGTGATTTTTTTAAGATCACAGGGGCTTCTGCCGCAGGCGCTGCGATCCTGGGTTTAGGCCTTGATTTGAAGCCATTCAAATCGCACGCCCAGACCTTGAAGATTCGCTTTGCCAAGGAAACAACCAGCATTTGTTGCTATTGTGCGGTTGGCTGCGGTTTGATCTGCAGCACCGGAGAGGCAGGGGCAGGAAAAATCGTCAACATCGAGGGAGACCCGGATCACCCGATAAATGAAGGGGCTCTCTGCGCCAAGGGGGCGGCACTGAGTCAACTGGCCAATAATGACAGCCGGCTGACAACCCCGATGTACCGCGCTCCTTACAGCAGCCAATGGCAAAAGGTATCCTGGGACTGGGCCCTTTGGACCATTGCAAAGAGGGTCAAAAAGAGCCGGGACGAGAGCTTTGAACAGAAGAACGCCAAAGGCCAGGTGGTCAACCGAACGACCGCGATCGCCAATGTGGGGAGTTCGGCCCTCGACAATGAGGAGTGCTGGCTGATCCAGGGCCTCATGCGGTCCCTCGGTCTGGTTTACATCGAACACCAGGCCCGTATCTGACACAGCGCCACTGTTGCGGCTCTGGCAGAGTCGTTCGGACGCGGCGCGATGACCAATCACTGGATCGACATCAAAAACAGCGACTGTATTCTGGTCATGGGTTCCAATGCGGCCTCAAATCATCCCATCTCCTTTAAATGGGTGACCGAAGCCATGAAGCATGGCGCCAAGCTCATCAGCGTGGATCCCCGTTTTACCCAGACCTCTTCCAAGGCGGACTTCTACACCGCATTGCGATCAGGAACGGATATCGCCTTTTTGGGCGGGATGATCAAATACATCCTCGACAACAACAAATACTTCACTGAATATGTGGCCGAGTACACTAATGCGGCCTTTATCATAGCCGACACCTTTGGTTTCAATGACGGTCTCTTTTCAGGCTATGATCCCAAGGCGCACAAGTACGACAAGAGCACCTGGGCATTTGTAAAGGACGAAAAGGGGATCCCGAAGAAGGATCGGTCGCTTCAAGATCCTCGCTGTGTTCTCCAGTTGCTCAAGAAACACTACAGCCGGTATGATCTGGACACCGTCTCAGCCATCACCGGTACCCCGAAGGAAGATCTCCAGACCGTTTACGAGATGTACGCGGCCACGGGTCAGACGGGGAAGGCCGGGACCATCATGTATGCCATGGGGTGGACCCAGCATACAGTCGGTGTCCAGAATATCCGGACCATGGCCATGATTCAGTTGTTGCTGGGGAATATGGGTGTGGCCGGCGGCGGCGTCAATGCCTTGAGGGGGGAGTCCAATGTCCAGGGTTCAACGGATCACTGCATCCTGTTTCATATCTGGCCTGGATATCTCAAGACCCCGAAGGCATCCCAGCCCACATTAGCCGTCTATAATGAACAGAGTACACCCAAGACCAGTGACCCCTTGAGCGCCAACTGGTGGGGAAACTACTCGAAATATTCGGTCAGCCTCCTCAAGTCCTTTTTCGGGGACAAGGCGACAAAAGAGAATGATTTTGGGTACAACTGGCTCCCCAAATTAGATGACGGAAAGACCTATTCATGGCTCGATCTCTTTGACGTCATGTACAAGGGAGAATTCAAGGGCCTCTTTGCCTGGGGCATGAACCCTGCCGCTTCAGGGGCCAACGCCAACAAGAACCGCGAGGCCATGGCAAAGCTGGACTGGATGGTCAATGTCAATATCTTTGACAACGAAACCGGTTCGTTCTGGAAGGGTCCGGGCATGGATCCCAAAAAGATCAAGACAGAGGTCTTCATGCTCCCCTGTGCCGTGTCCGTGGAAAAGGAAGGGTCCATCACCAACAGCGGCCGCTGGATGCAGTGGCGCTACAAGGCGGCGAATCCGCCTGCCCAGGCCTGGTCGGATGGAGACATCCTGATCCAACTGGGGAAAAAGCTGAAATACCTCTACAAGCAGGATAAGGATGCGGTCTTTTCCGAGCCCATCGTCAACCTGAAGTGGGATTACACCAAACATGGCGAGTTTGACGCGCATGCCATGGCCAAGGAGATCAATGGCTATTTCCTAAAGGATATCACCATAAAAGGGAAGCTTTACAAGAAGGGTGAACTCGTTCCGAGTTTTGCATTCCTTCAGAACGACGGCTCCACCAGCAGCGCCAACTGGCTTTACTGCAACTCCTATACCAGCAAGGGGAACATGGCCGCGAGACGCGAGCGGGAGAAGTCCGGCATCGGGCTAAACCTGGGATGGGCCTGGTGCTGGCCGGTCAACCGCCGGATTATCTACAACCGTGCCTCTGTGGACAAATACGGAAAGCCCTGGGACAAGGAACATCCCGTCATTGCCTGGGATCCCAATGCCGGCGGCGGAAAAGGCGGCTGGGTCGGCGATGTGCCGGACGGCGGATGGCCGCCCATGCTCAACGCGGACGGCACCCCCAATCCTGCGACCAAGTATCCTTTCATCATGAAGCCGGAAGGGCATGCCCGTATATTCGGCCCCGGACTGGCGGACGGACCCTTCCCCGAACACTACGAGCCGATGGAGTGTCCGGTGGAAAAGAACCTCCTTTCCGGCCAACTCGTCAATCCTGTAGCGCCGACGTACCACACCAAAATGGATCTCTACAGATCCTGTGACCCCAAATACCCGTTTGTGGCCAGCACCTACCGGGTCTGCGAACACTGGCAGACCGGTGTCATGACCCGGTGGCAGCCCTGGCTCCTGGAGGCCCAGCCCCAGCTTTTTGTGGAAATGAGCCAGGAACTGGCCAAGATGCGGGGGATCAAGAACGGGGAGAAGGTGATCATCGAATCGGCCCGCGGCAAACTCGAGGCCGTTGCCATGGTGACCATCCGGTTCAGACCCTTCCAGATCCAGGGGACCACGGTTCACCAGGTCGGTCTCCCGTGGCATTTTGGATGGGTCCATCCCAAGGATGGCGGAGATTCTGCCAACCTCTTGACACCGTCCACCGGCGATCCCAATACCAGGATCCCCGAAACCAAGGCCTTCATGGTCAATGTGAGAAAGGCATAAAGGGGGTGATCTGATGAGCGGAAAAGCGTTTTTTATTGATACTACAGTGTGTACTGCATGTAGAGGCTGTCAGATTGCCTGCAAGCAATGGAACCAGCTTCCGGCCACGGAGACCCATCAGTGGGGCAGCATGCAGAACCCCAAGGACCTCTCTTTTGAGACCTACAAGGTCGTCAGATTTGAGGAACATATGGGGCCCAACAATAAACCCGTATGGTATTTCTTCCCGGATCAGTGCAGGCATTGTGTGGAACCCCCCTGCAAAGAGGCGGCAGAGGACGAGGCCCCGGGCGGAATCATCATAGACAGCGAGACCGGCGCGGTCCTCTATACGGATAAACTCAAGAAGATGAAGGCGGAAACCGTGATTGAAGCGTGCCCCTTCAACATCCCGAGGGCGCAGAAGGGGACAGGGTATCTCTCCAAATGCACCATGTGTGTGGACAGGGTCCATAACGGGCTCCTGCCTGCCTGTGTCAAGACCTGCCCCACCGGGGCCATGAACTTCGGCGACAGGGACAAGATGGTCGCCCTGGCCAAAAAGCGTTTTGACGAGGTCAAGCCCAGGTTCCCCAAGGCCACACTCACGGGCATTGATGATCTCAGGGCCTTTTATCTGTTGTCTGACGAGCCCAAGGCGTACTATACCTATGCCAAGGTGGACGCACTGCCGGGCGGCATGGACAGGCAGATGGCCCTCCGGAAAATCGGGGAATCTCTCAAGGACCTTTCCAGAGAGTGGACCATGATCAACAAGCTGGCCAGTTAGTCGGGCCGGTGAATTCACTGACAGGAGAAGGGGCGTCTCGGCGCCCCTTTTCCGTCCCCGCGGATTGTTTATTTGCTCCGAGTTTTTTTTACTAGGATACACACCATGAAAAGGCTAATCATTTGTATCTTGGGGATCTGGATGGGATTGAACATCCTCCCTGAAGTCCTGGCCGGAGATGTGCCCCGACCCGGCGACCAGCTCCCATCCATCACCCTCCCGGCGCCTGAGGAAGGGGCCCATAAGACCTACCTGGGTCTTTCAGAAGGCGACTCATTCAGAATTCCCCAGATAAAGGCACGGGTGGTCATCATCGAGATCTTCAGCATGTACTGCCCCCATTGCCAGAGGGAAGCGCCGATGGTGAACCGCCTCTATGAAAAGATTGAGACTACGCCTTCGCTGAAGGGGAAGATCAAGATGATCGGCATCGGGGTCGGCAATACCCCGTTCGAGGTGGATGTATTCAAAAAACGGTACCAGATCCCTTTCCCCTTGTTTTCAGACGCTGATTTCATCCTTCATAAGGCCTTTGGAGAGGTCCGGACGCCCTTCTTTGTGGGGGTCCGGTTGAATGGCGACGGGACGGACCGGGTGATCTACGCCAAGGTCGGGGGCCTGGAAAGCGTCGATCATTTCCTCGACCTGATTCTTAAAGGATCAGGGATCGATCAGGAGCACTAAGATGAAACAGATTGTCATTGCCCTGCTGCTGGGCTGGACTGCCGTTTTCGCTGCTGCAACGAGCGGATCAGCACGATCGGATGCCTTTAAGGAAAATATCTACGATCCCGGCCCCATGAAGGCTCACGACAGTGAGTTAAAGGTCAGCGTGGGAGAAAAGGCACCCGATTTCGCTCTCCCGTCGGTATCGGAGGGGAAGGTCTCTCTGTCCCAATTTCTGGGTAAAAAAAATGCGGTCATCTCGTTCGTGCCCGCAGCATGGACGCCCGTATGTTCGGATCAGTGGCCGGGATACAATATCGTCAAGGACCTCTTTGACCAGCACGACGCGGTCCTTATCGGCATCACGGTGGACAATATCCCCACCCTTTATTCGTGGACCCGTCAGATGGGAAAGCTCTGGTTCCCGGTGCTCTCGGACTTCTGGCCCCACGGCGGTGTGGCAGATAGATATGGCGTCTTGCGATCCGACGGCATGTCCGAGAGGGCACTGTTTGTCATCGACAAAAAGGGGATCATCCGGTACATCGATGTCCATGACATCAATCAGAGACCCCGCCTCGAGATCCTCTTCAAGGAACTGGAGAAACTACCCAGGTAGGGCGTGGTGATCAGCACGGCCACTTTTTTCTTGACAGAATCCAATAGTCCCTTTATTTTTATTTTATCCTCGATGTATTGGACTAATGGTCGGGGGGAGGGTTTTATTGTTTGGTCATTACCTCTATTTCAATCGTTCTGATTGAATCTACCAACAAAGATATTTGAATTAACTTGTTCTGACCGGGACTGGCACCTTGGACGGGGGCACATCGGGTTGTGGGACGGATGTTGTTGCATATCCTCCGGCTGTTCGGCGCCCGCAAGTGAAGGTTGGTGGTTTTGATGACGTCGGCGGGGCAGAGGGTGTCGCATCCGCTGCGTCTCTGGTTTTGTCTGAACACGTATTGTTAACCCGCATCAGGAGGTGCCGCATGAAAGAGGAAAAAGAGTTCTACGAAAGACTTGAAGGGAAGGGAATCTCACGAAGGGATTTCATGAAGTTCTGTGGTGTACTAACGGCTACAATGGGCCTTTCTTCGTCATTTATCCCCAAGGTTGCAGAGGTGTTCGCTGCGCCCAAGCAGAGACCTCCGGTCATCTGGCTCCATTTTGCCGAGTGCACGGGATGCTCAGAGGCCGTGCTCCGGACCATGTACCCATGGATCGATGAACTCATCATAAACGTCCTTGACATTGCCTATCACGAGACCATTATGGCCGCATCCGGGACCCAGGCCGAAGATCTCCTCCACGCATCTGTCAAAAAATATGACGGTAAGTTCCTCTGCGTGGTGGAGGGTGCCATTGCCACCAAATACAATGGGGCCTATGGCAAGATCGCCGGCCGGACATTTCTGGAGATCGCCAAGGATGTCTGCCCCAAGGCGGCTGCCGTCATCTGTATCGGCTCCTGCTCGGCCTACGGAGGCATACAGGCGGCCAAACCCAATCCCGGCGGATACAAGGGCGTCGGCGATGCCCTGGGGATCAAGACGGTCAATATCCCCGGCTGCCCGCCCAATCCCATCAACTTTGTGGGAACCGTTGTCAACTATCTTCTGTTGGGCAAACTCCCGGCCCTTGATGATATCGGGAGACCGCTCTTCGCCTACGGCAAGACCATCCATGATCAATGCCCCAGACGGGCACATTATGAAAATAATGAATTCGTGGAAACGTTCGGCTCCAAAGAGGCCGAGATGGGCTACTGCCTGTACAAAATGGGCTGCAAGGGACCGGACACCTACAACAACTGCCCGGTTGCCAAGTTTAACGACGGGACAAGCTGGCCGGTCGAGGCGGGACACCCCTGCATCGGGTGCAGCGAACCCGGCTTCTGGGACAAAATGACCCCTTTCTTCAAGGAAAGCAAATAGCAAGCCGGCCTGGTCTTGAAAAGAAACAACTCTTAAGAAAAGAGAGGAGATACCATGGGCAAGAGAATTATTATTGATCCGATTACCCGAATAGAGGGCCACCTGCGCATCGAAGTGGAGGTGGAAGGCGGCAAGGTCAAGGATGCCTGGAGTTCTGCTCAGATGTTCCGGGGCATTGAAATTATTCTGAAGGGGCGGGACCCCCGAGATGCCCCGCTGTTCACCCAGCGTTCCTGCGGCGTCTGCACCTATACCCATTATCTTGCCTCGATCCGGGCCGTAGAGGACGCGGTCGGGGTCCAGATCCCGGATAACGCACGCATCATCAGAAACCTGCTCCACGGCGCGCAGTTCCAGCACGATCACATTGTCCATTTTTATGGTCTCTCGGCCCTGGACTGGGTCGACGTGGTCAATGCCCTGAAGGCCGACCCCCAGAAGACGGCGGCCCTGGCCGACAATGTGAGCAACGATCCCAAAGGGGGCACGGCCTATTTCAGAGAGGTCCAGCAGAGGATCAAGACCTTTGTGGACAGCGGCCAGTTAGGTCCTTTTGCCAATGCCTACTGGGGCCATCCTGCTTACAAGCTCCCCCCCGAGGCCAATCTGATGGCAACGGCCCACTACATCGAGGCCCTTCGCCTCCAGGCAAAGACCGTCAGGATGCATGCCATATTCGGGGCCAAGAACCCCCATCTCCAGGCCCTGGCAGTGGGCGGCGTGACCTGCGTCAATGATCTCACGCCGGACCGCATCGCGGAATTCCTCTACCTGTGGAAAGAGACCCAGGATTTTGTGAAAAATGTCTATGTTCCCGATATCTTGGCGGTCGCGCCCTTTTACAAGGACTGGGGCGGCATCGGAGGGACCACCAATTTCCTGGCCTGGGGGGATCTCCCTGAATCGGCCAAAGAGCCTGAGAGCCTCTTCCTGCCCCGGGGCGTGATCATGAACCGGGACATCAAGAGCGTCAAGATGGCCATACCCGACAAAGTCACCGAACACGTGACCCGATCATGGTACAAGGGAAACGACGCCAGACATCCCTACAATGGCGAGACCAATCCCATTGAAGGAGATCCCAAATACGATACCGCGGACAAATACTCCTGGATCAAGGCCCCCCGCTATGACGGCCAGGCCTGTGAGGTCGGACCCCTGGCACGGGTGCTCGTGGCCTATGGATACGGGAAGAAGGAGTTCACAGACCTTGTGAACGGCACCCTCCAGAAGCTCAACCTGCCCGCAGCCGCCCTCTTTTCCACACTGGGACGCACGGCCGCACGCGCCCTCGAGACCGTAGCCATCGGGGATGCCATGGAACCGTGGATCATGGAGCTTGTGGGAAACCTCAAGAAAGGGAACGGCAAGACCTATACCTCCTGGACCATGCCCAAGACCGGCAAGGGATGCGGGCTCAACGATGTGGCCAGGGGCTCTCTGGGCCACTGGATCGAGATCGAGGACGGAAAGATCAAGAACTACCAGTACGTAGTGCCTTCCACCTGGAACCTGGGGCCGCGCTGCAAGGCCGGCAAACTGGGGCCTGTGGAGGAATCACTCATCGGCACCCCGGTTGCAGACCCCAAGAACCCTCTGGAGATTATCCGTACCGTCCATTCCTTCGATCCATGCATTGCCTGCGCCGTGCATGTGATCGATCCTCATTCAAACGAGGTCTATAAGGTCAGGGTACTGTAACCTCAATGAGCACAGCCAGCCCTTCAGGCCCTCTCTTGACCAGAGAGGGTCGAAGGGCTGTTTTATAGGCAGCAAAGGTCATTCATAGGGGGATATGCCGATGCCGCACCTCCCTGAACGGGTGCGCCCGAAATCCTGGCTCAGGTATATGGTCCATCATCCCGGTCAGGTTATTCTCCTGACCGCCCTGATTACCCTCATCTTTGCCTCACACCTGCCTGCCCTCAGATTTGAGACATCCATCTACGATCTCACGATCGAGGACCTCCCCGAGACCCTGACATACCACCGGTTCAAAGAGACATTCGGCTGCGAGGAAATCATCCTGGTTGTAGCCAAAACAAAAGGTGTTTTTCAACCCGATACCTTCCGGCAGATCGAACAACTGGCACAGTCCCTGTCTCAGATCGATGGGGTAAAACAGGTCATCAGCCTCCCCGGCATAAAGAAGGCCATGGACATTACCGGGAAATGGGGCCTTGCCGATTTCGAGCGGGTGGTGGCGGATGTGGACCTTTTTCAGAGGAACCTCATATCCCATGACAGCAAAACAACAGCGATTACGCTCGTTTTAGAGGACATTGATCAGAAGGACCGGGTCATCAATGCTGTCAACAGCTTGATTGACGCGTATCAGAACGCATTTTCCCTCTATCAGGTGGGCATGCCGATCGTCTCATCGGCTCTCACCCAATTCACGCAGAATGATTTTCTGACGCTCCCGGCAGTCACCTTTTCTCTCATCGCCTTAATTCTTTTCTCGTTTTTCCGGAACCTGCGCGGGATACTGATCCCTTCAGGCACAGTCCTTATCGCCCTCATCTGGACCTTCGGTCTCATGGCCTGGACCGGGACCCCCCTCTCCCTATTGACCATGATCGTACCCGTATTCCTGATCGCCGTGGGAACCGCCTACTGCATGTATGTATTCCCGGAGTACCTCGCCTCGGTCAAGCAATCGGCCTCCTCCCGTGAGGCAGCCATTCAATGCTTCAGTCGTCTGGGGTTTCCCACCTCCCTCGCCGTCATCACGACGACCATCGGATTAGGATCGCTCATGGTCAACAGGGTAAACGAGATCCGCGAATTTGCGGTGTTCTCGTGCGTTGGCATCCTCTCATTGCTCATTCTTCTCCTTACTTTTCTCCCTGCGGTGATGGGCCTCCTCCCCTTCCCGAGGAGGTCAATGGCCGCTCCATCTTCGCATAACCGGGGCATGGATCGAATCCTTTCGACCATTATCCATCTCAACCTGCATCACCAGAAGATCACCCTCCCCTTGATAGGCATCATCGCCCTCGTCGGAGGGATCGGGATGTCCCGTATCCAGGTGGAGACAAATCCTGTTGAGTTTTTCAAAGGGAATACGCCGGTGGCCCGGAATTTCCATGATATCTATCAGGAAATGTCCGGGGCTTTCCCCCTCAGCGTGGTTATTGAAGGCGGCGAAGAGGGGTACTTTGAAAAGCCTGAAAACCTTAAGGAAATCGCTAAGATCCAAGGATTCCTCAATTCCATTGCGGGCGTGGACAAGGCCATCTCGTTTGTGGACTACCTCAAGCTGGTCAATTATGCCAGCAACCGGTACAACCCGACATCCTATGCCCTGCCGGAGGCCCCATTTGAGGTCCGTATGCTGGTAAACAGCTTCAAGACCCTCTTGGGGCAGGATATGCTCCTCCGGGTCGTGTCCCCGGATTTCTCCAATGCCCATATCATGTTAAGGACCCATATCTCCAGTTCCATCGATTTTCTGTCCACTGAGGCCAGAATACGCGACTATCTCAGCAAGAACCTTCCCCGCAATGTGTCATTCCAGGTAACAGGGTTCGGCATTGTAATTTCTCACAGCAGTCAATTGATTTCCGAGGGTCAGGTCAAGAGCCTGAGCCTTACCCTGGTCCTTGTGTTTGCCATCATGTTTCTCCTGTTCATGTCTTACAAGGTGGGCGTCATTGCGATCCTACCCAACTGCTTTCCCATCATCGTCACCTTCGGCGTCATGGGATGGTTCAGGATCCCTCTTTCCATGGCAACCAGCCTGATCGCCAGCATCGCCATCGGCCTGGCCGTTGATGACACCATACACTACCTGGTGCGCTATAACCGGGAATTCAAAGGGGACCTCAATAAAGAAATGGCCTTGGAGAAGACCATTCGTCATCTGGGAAGGCCGATGGTTTTCACCACCCTGACCATCAGCCTCGGTTTTTCCGTGTTGATGTTCTCCAATTTCAGGCCCACCGCGATCTTTGGCCTGTTGATGATGACTACCATGTTTTCAGCCCTGGCAGCAGACCTTCTTCTACTCCCCTCCCTGATGCTCCACGTGGAACTGGTGACCCTCTGGGATCTGCTCAAACTGAAACTGGGCGGAGACCCCCAGAAGGGGATACCCCTATTCAAAGGCCTTTCCCGCACACAGGTCCATTATGTCCTGATGGCAGGGGCCTTGAAGGCATTCCACAGAGGCGCCGTCATATTCAGAAAGGGAGAAATCAGCGATTCCATGTATGCCATTATCTCGGGTGAAATGGAGGTGGTGGACCTTGCGGAAGATGACCTCAGGGATGGAAGGCAGACCTCCAAACGGGTCATTGCCACGCTGGAGGCAGGGGATGTAGTCGGAGAGATGGGGATGATCCGGTCCTGCGAGCGATCGGCCACCGTCATTGCAACAAAAGAGACAGAACTCCTCCAGATCAACGATCGGATGATCAGGCGGCTTCAATGGCTCTACCCCCCCACGGCCCACCGGTTCTTTTTCAACCTCATGACCATCCTGTGCGACCGTCTGGAGAAGCTCACCCGGTATTACTTAGAGGAAACAGTCACCGACAGAATCACCGGTCTCTATACCCATGACTTTTTTCTGACCATGCTGGAAAAGGAGATCGCCAGGTCCAGCAGATGCAAGACGCCCCTCTCCCTTTTCATCCTCGACCTGGATAACCTGGCGGACCTGATTGCCCGCCATGGTCAGCGGGAAGGCGACCGTCTCATTGCAGACATCGGAAGGCTTTTCAGCCAGCATCTCAGAGTGGAAGATTTTCTCTGCCGTTACGACACTGGTCAGTTTGCCGGGATGCTCACCCATATTGATGCGGACAAGGCCCACGCATTTTGCAACCGGATGGAAATTCTGATAAGCGGAACCCCGTTTCAAATCGAAGGGGAATCCGTTAACGTCAGGATGAGGTTCGGCATCAGTTCTCTGACACCCGAATCAGATATGGATTTGAAGACATTGATGGCCGCTGCCCATGAGGCCCTCCGGCAGAAACAACAGGCCCGTCATAGCGACGAGGAGAATTCATGAGGACGTTTGGTGCAGAAATGGCTTGCAAAAACCGGCCGTCTTACGATATGTTGATATTACAAAAACGATGACGGATTCAACAGACAGACAGATTATGGTGTTGGGGGTAGGCAATCTCCTGTTCACGGATGAGGGCGTAGGGATTCAAGTGGTGCAGTCTCTGTCCGAGGAGTATTTGTTCTCCCATAATGTCTCCATAGAAGATGGCGGTGTTTTGGGTATCCGTCTCTTAGGGATTATTTCCCAGGCAGACGATCTCATCGTTGTGGATGCGATCCGGAACGGAGGCCCCCCCGGGACCCTCTACCGGCTCGATGGGGATGCCATCCCCAGCCGCATTCGCGCGAAAAACTCCCTCCACCAGGTAGATCTTCTCGAGGCGCTAACCCTTTGCCAGGCCCTTGACAAGGTCCCTGAAACGGTTATCATCGGCGTCGAGCCTCAGGATATCGAGACCATCGGTCTTGAACTGAGGGCACCGGTTCAGGAAAAATTTGAAGAACTGAAGGCCATGATACTCCAGGAGCTTGACCGTCTCGGTGGCGGTTACGCCAGGAAAAGAGGCGAATCATCATGTGCTTAGCAATCCCGGCCAAAATCACAAAGATCGAAAACCAGATGGGGACCATTGATATGGAGGGCGCCCATAGGGATGTGAGCCTCCTCCTCCTCGAAGACGCCAGGGTCGGGGACTATGTCATTGTCCACGCAGGCTTTGCCATCCACAAGATCGACGAGGCAGAGGCTATGGAATCTTTGAAGATCCTTCGTGAAATGGTATCATTCATGGATGAAGAGGCTGCTTAGCGGGATATTTCCTTGACATATGCCACGTTCTTTTAATATGATTAAATAGTGAGGAAGGATGGGTATTATAGAATGTAACATGTTTAAAAATAGAGAGAAAAGGAGGTGAAGCGTAGATGAGCAAAAAACATTTAACCTTTTTGACCGTCGTACTTTCAGGTTTTCTGTTCCTTTCTGTAGGCATCCTTGTAGCCGCTGATGCACCTGATGAGGTGATGATTGACAACAAGGGCTACGCAAAGGATACAAAAGGCCCCGTCAAGTTTACCCACAAAAAGCATACCGTGGATTTCAAAATCGCCTGCACAGAGTGCCACCACGTCATCAAAGACGGCAAGAATGTGTGGAAAGAAGGGGATAAGGTACAAAAATGCAGCGAGTGCCATAATCCCGAAAAAAAAGAGGGAGACGTCCTGAAGCTGAACGCTGCCTATCACAAAAACTGCAAGGATTGCCACAAGGCTTTGCAGGAGGCAGGCAAACCGACCGGACCGTTTAAGAAGTGTAATGACTGTCACGAAAAGAAGTAGTTACCTCAATTTTTGATCTCTTTATTTAGAAAGCCGCACCCACAGGGTGCGGCTTTTTTTGTTTTCTCCAGACAAACGCACTTTTCAGGCTCACGAAAAAAGGCGGGGCCTCATCCGACTTCTCGGGTGAGGCCCCGCCTCAAATACGGCGGCGGGAAACGCGCTATACTTCGGTCACAGTAATGGCATCATGTTCGCATACTTCAACGCAGCTCTCACATCCCAGACATTCTTCCGCATTGACCGGCACCGATTTGTCATCTATGATTTCATAGACATCCACCGGACAGACCTCTACGCATTCCTCACATCCTTCACACTTTTCCGGATCAACCACAACTTCGTAGCCCATATGTCTTAACCTCCTGAATTATAATTAAAAATCCTCTAATTAGTCCCTGTGGGTTAACGCCTGGCGACAGGATCACTTGCCCATTCTTCACGAAACAGCGGTTACTTAACAGACTACATTTTGACTGTCAAGCATTTTTACTTTCAATAGCGCCCTTTTATATTCCTTTTTGTTCGCTGCCTCATCGTTTTGAACAGAACCGAAACAAAGGGGCTGGCTGCATATCTGAATCTACCCCAGTCAAAAAAAGCGGTTCGAGCGATTATGCGGCCGCTTCTTCTTTCACGGAAGTGGCCACCTTGTACAGAATCGTCAGCACAAAAAAACCGGTTGCCAGGACGCCAATGGTAATCAGGACTTCCGGCGTTGTGGGCCAGTATTCAGTAACCGTTTCAAATGGATTGGGCGTAAAACCGGCTACGATCAGGCCCAATCCCTTGTCGATCCAAGTGGCCGCAATCAGCACGGCGCAGGCCACCGCCAAGGTACCCTCGTTCCTCCGGGTCGAAGGAACCACCAGCAGGATGAGGGAGATGACGGCGAATACGGCTGCCGCCCACATCCATGGCGCCAGGTTGCCAACCCCTTCCAGTCCCTTGAAAAGAAAAACAATCGGGTGCATGTGCCCGGGGATCTGGCTGTAAAATGCCGTAAAGAGTTCCAGCAGGAAGAAGAAGACATTGATCAGCATGGCATAGGTCACGATCCCGGCCAGGGTTCGGATCTGTTCTTTTCCCGGATCGAATCGGGTCACTTTCCGGACAATGAGGCACAACAGAATGAGAAGGGCCGGACCGGCACAGAACGCCGATGAGAGAAAGCGGGCGGCCATGATAGAGGTCAGCCAGTAATGCCTCCCCGGAAGACCCGCATACAGGAATGCCGTCACCGTATGGATGCTGAAGGCCCAGGGGATGGAGATATAGATCAGGACCTTGATCCATTTCTGGTAGTGGATCCCCTTCCGCTCTGCGGCCAGGACATTCCATCCAATGATGATGTTAAGCAGCATGTAGACGTTCAGAACGATCATGTCCCAGAAAAGGATGGAATTGGGCGTGGGGTAGAGGATCACGTTCATGATCCGGACCGGATTGCCCAGGTCCACGAATACAAACAAAAGGCACATGACAATGGCTGACACTGCGAGGAACTCGCCTAGGATCGTAATCTTGCCGAACGCCTTGTAATCATGGAGATAATATGGCAAGACAACCATGACCCCGGAGGCGGCCACGCCCACAAAATAGGTGAGTTGGCCGATGTAGAGCCCCCATGACACATCCCTGCTCATGCCGGTTATCTTCAGGCCCTCGAAAAACTGATAGAACCAGCATCCCGTCCCTATCCCCATCAACACGAGGAGAAAAACGAGCCATCCCCAGTATCCCTGACTTCCTTTTAGTGCCCTGTCAAGCATAATCACCTCATACGATATAGAATAAGTTAGGTTCAGTGCCCAGTTCGGGCTTGCGTCGAATCGTATACCGCTCCCTGAGCAGCTTTCTGACATTCGATTCCCGATCAGCGAGGTCTCCGAACGTCAGGGCATGGGCCTTGATCTTATCGCACGCCTGGACACACGCCGGAAGTTCGCCCTTGGCAATCAGTTCCGCGCAGAAATTGCACTTTTCCACAACACCCTTTGACCGTTCCGGATAGGCCCGATTGGTCGGGTAGTCAGGGTTCAGCTCTTTGGGCGCCTTCCTGGGGTCTCCCCAGTTAAAACTTCTGGAACCATATGGGCAGGCCGCCATACAGAACCGGCATCCGATGCACCGGTGCATATCCATCATGACGATGCCGTCCGACTCTCTCTTGAAGGTCGCCTGCGTCGGGCAGACCCTCACACAGGGTGGATTGAAGCAGTGATTACACAACAGAATAACCGGCTGGTGCCTAACGCTTTCATCAATGAATGGATTGGGCTGGTTCGGAAATGCATGCTCATAGCGTTCTTGCCAGATCCACTTGATGGCATGTTTTGGATTTCCCCAGTCAGGCACATTGTGCACTCGATGGCAGGCCGCCATACACGCTTTGCACCCGCCTTTTTCCTTGGACTGTTTTTCGAGACACTTGCGGATGTCAATGACCATGGCCCACCGCGTTCCCTTGGTCAGAGGGATGCCCTCCATCGAGGCTTCCACCTCCCCGGGGGCGAATATATCAACAGCCGCCTTCCCTCCAAGACCGAACAGGGCGGCCATTCCGGCAATCTTGAGGAATTCTCTTCTGTCTACGCCCATTATTTTTTCTCCTCCGGCAGAATATGGCAATCCCAGCAATAGGGATTCACGTCCACATAGTTGTGGCACTGCAGACAAAATTTGGAGTAGTTTGAATGGCAATCCAGACACGTGACCTGAAGGCTCTTGTAATATCGCTTACCGTCTGAGGACTTGTAGTATCGCTCCCCATCGCGGACCACCGTGTTTCGCCATTCATCCAAAAGGGTAAAGTGGGATTCCCTCATATACGTCGTCGGCGCCACACACACTTTAGCCTCCTTCGCCTTTGGTGTTAACTCCGGGTCCGGGGCCTTGGCCGCCTTCCCTGCATTGTAGAAGAAAGGGGAGAGTAACAGACCGAGACCGATGATCAGGCCGACTATAATCTTACCGCCATCATACATCCTCTTCATCCTCCATTCCTGGCAGGGGTTCCCCACGCAGATCCGTGGTTCTCTTCTGTTCCCCCTCGAATACCAAGGCGTTGGCAACCATCTCATGCACCCCGGTGACTTCCACGCCGGGCACCCAGTACCGCATTAGATCCGGAAATACCGCCCTGTCAATGGCGCATATGCACGCCAGTATATTCACCCCATGCTTTTCGTGCACATATTTCACTGCATTGGCCCGGGGCAGTCCCCCACGCATCCGCAGTTCCATGTCCTCGCCTGCATTGAGCCCTGCACCGCTCCCGCAACAGAAGGTCTGCTCCCGGATGGTCTCGGGCGGCATCTCATAAAAATGATTGCACACGTTCTTAATGACATATCTCGGTTCTTCGAAAAACCCCATTCCCCTGGCCGGGTTGCAGGAATCGTGAAACGTCACCACCAGATTGTCGTTTCGGCTCGGGTCCAGTTTGAGCTTGTTGTTTTTTATGAGATCTGCCGTAAATTCAACAAGATGGACCATCTTCGTGGCCTTGGCGTTCTCGAATTTGGTGCCAGTCAGGGGGGAGACCGGTTCTTCCAGAAAATCGGGAGGTCCGTTGAAGGTATCCATATACTGATTCAGGACACGCCACATATGGCCGCATTCCCCCCCCAGTATCCATTTGACCCCTAACCGCTTGGCCTCGGCGTACATCTTGGCATTGAGCCGTTTGGCCATCTCATGGGAGGTGAAATAGCCGAAATTGCCGCCCTCCGATGCATAGGTGCTCCATGTGATGTCGAGGCCGATGGATTTCAGGTAGTGAAAGAGCATCATATAGCCCATGCAGGTATAGGTCCCCGGGTCGGCGAAGACGTCGCCTGACGGCGTAACAAAGAGGATCTCGGCGCCTTTACGGTTGAGGTCCTGCTCCATCCGGATGCCGGTGATGTCCTCGATTTCATCGGTGAAAAAATCCAGCATATCCTTATAGGCATGGGGCTGGATCCCCAGATGATTCCCGGTCCGGTAGCAATTTGCCACGGGCGCGGCGATCCAGTCGGTATTGAGACCTAAGAGATTCGTCAGTTCCCTGCCGAGGATGGTAACCTCTGCCGTATCGATCCCGTAGGGGCAGAAGAGCGAACAGCGCCGGCATTCGGTGCACTGGTACAGATAGTACCACCACTCTTTGAGGACATCTTCTGTCAACTCCCGGCCCCCGCCAAACTTGCCCAGGATTTTTCCCCCGGTGGTGAACTTTTTCCGGTAAACCGACCGGATGAGTTCCGCCCTCAGCACCGGCATATTCTTGGGGTCGCCCGAACCGATAAAAAAATGGCACTTGTCGGCGCAGGCCCCGCATCTGACGCATATATCCATGAAGAGCTTGAGGGACCTGAACCGGTCCAGGCGATCCTTGAATCCCTCTTCAATGATCTCTTTCCAGTTTTCAGGCAACTGCCAGTCCTGGTCTGTGGGATTCCACTCTTTCGGAAACGGCATGCCGACATATTCAAGGTTCTTCGGCTTGGAACCATAGCAGTAGATGCCTGGCCTGATCTCTGCAGGCTTATCCATCCAGCCCTTTTCAAACAACGGCGGCCGGTGATCTATCTTAGCGGTTTCTTCTGGTTTTGGGGTAGTTGCCATGGTTACTCCTTTTCTTCGGATTCTGCTGTTGCGTCAGCACTCTTTTCTACAGGCAAACCGGCCTCAATCATATGCTCCCTGAACTCATCTTCGTATTCATCATAGGTATGGGTCGGTACAGGATAATTCCAGGGATTCACATGCCTGACGAACCGGCTGTTATTGGAAAGGTTTCTTGTCGGACTGAGAAATACTCCGGCTAAATGCATCAGTTTGCTGAACGGAAAATAGGCGATCAACACACACAGGATGAACAGGTGTATATAAAAAATGACCCCGATCCCTTCAGGGACGGTCGGGGAAAATTTGAACAGGCCTATGGCCAGTTCCTTTACCTTTGTTACGTCAACCCTGAACAGATACCGCATGAGCATGCCGCTAAAACCGAGGCTAATGATCAGAAAGAGGGGAAAATAGTCGGCGGGGAGGGAGATGTAGCGCATCTGGGAATACAGAATTCGTCTCAAGAGAAGCCATGTCACCGCAGCCATCAGGAGCATATCCGTCAGATACACCCCGGGAAGGCCGAAACCGTTGAACGGCGCTGCGCCCATCTGCATAAACCCATCAAGGTTCTGAAGCAGCGTCACGAAACCAGGGACCGGCTCCATAAAGAACCGGAAGTGCCTTAAGAAGATGACAAAAAAGGAATAGTGGAACAGGATGGCGGCCAGCCAGAGCCACTTCTCCCATTCATAGTCGACCTTGGGAACACCGTTGAATCTCCGGTATTCAAGGCTGGTATTCCTAAAGAGAGAACGAAAGGTAAGAACCTCAAAGAGCATCCTCACGATCACGCCGCCCAGGCCCTTCGGATTGTCGATCCGGTTTCTCTTGATCCAGGGGAAAGACCACTCCTGCCCCGCAGTAGTAGGGATCCTGAACGGAACGGGCGACCTGCCCCAGTCAATCACCCGGACCACAATCCCCACAAAAAAGGTGGCCATGGCCGCATAGGGGATGACGATGCCGAACAGGACACGCAGATCCAATGCCCCGACGCCTATCCAGGGAATCAAAACAACCACCAACACTGCGAAGGAAGAAAAAATAATGCTCAGAAAAAAATTCATAGACGATTACCTCATTTCAAAGAGATGTCCTGGCATTGTCATCTCGAAGACCGGGCGCCGTCTCCGGGACCTCGACAATGAGATTTGCTCTCTCCAATAATTTCCCCACCTGGTTTTTCACATCATGTACGCGGATCTCGTAGATTTGCTGGCGGCACTTCGAATAGACGTCGAAGGCCATCAACAAAACCTCATCTACCCTGCTGTCAAGCGCGTGCATGTCGGGGGAGTGCCCATTTCCCAATTCTTCCCTGATAATATCTTTCAATTGAAGGACAAAGGCAACGGCCTGAGAGGGACTGAAATCCTGAACTGCCCTGACCCTGATAATTGTGTCGAGGGAGGAAGAGATCTTGTCGGGACTGTCGCCTTTGATCACTTCATCATACAGGGTTTCAATCTCTTTCGCGATGATGTTTCCAACGGGGTTTGCGAACTGGCTTTTTGTCCTCTTGAGAAATCCCTGACTGTCCTTGGGATATGATGTGATGATGGCATCTTGCCATCTCTTGATGATTTTGGATCTCTTGTCCGACAGGAGATTTTTCAGGCTCATTTTGTGGCTCCAGGTTTTTGGGCCTCTGGGGGAAAATTTGTGTTGAGGGAAACCTATAGAAAAATTGTGTTTTCGTGTCAAGAAAAAAAAGAGGCATTCAACTTTTTGATATCAGATAGTTTAGTAGTAGGGATTTCCCATTTCCCTTTGACCTACGGTCCAAAATGGGGTATCAATGAGCAAACCAGGATATACGAATGGTGGGATTAAGGAATTGAGGGATTCAGGAATTAAGGGGTTTTAACATGGGCTCGGGTCCGCTCCGGCGACTGTCTACTAACAGGTATTCAGACTGATTCATCCTTATCTCGGGCATGGAGGGAACACACGTGTACGCAGATCTCAATGGAAAGACGGCACTGGTGACAGGGGCCGGAAAGCGGACCGGAATCGGTTATGCGATTGTCCGGGCCCTGGCGGCCAGCGGCGCCAACGTAGTGGTCGCCGATCTCGGCCAGAATGACGCCGACGAAGGCCAGGTGAAGACCGGCACCCAAGGTGAAATGGATGACATTGTCAGAGAAATCATGGATGAGTTCCCGGTATCGGCAATGGCCGTTGAGGTGGACGTGACAGACAACGAGGTCATCGGCCGGATGGTGGAAAAGGTCAAGACGCGCTTCGATCACGTGGATGTGCTCTGCAACAACGCGGGCGCCTCTTTCGGTGTGCCCAACGCGGTCCACACCTACGATGAGGCTGCCTGGATGAAGACCATCGACGTCAATCTGCACAGTGTCTTCAGGGTTTCAAGGGCCGTGCTCCCCCTCATGATGGGGAGAAAGGGAAGCATCATCAATACGGCCTCCAGGGCCGGGAAGGTGCCGCCCCTGTTCAATGGGGCCTATGCCGTTGCCAAGGCCGGGGTCATCATGTTGACCAAGGTCATGGCCAAAGAACTGGCCATGGCCGGCATACGGGTCAATGCCATCTGTCCGGGGCAGATCATGACCGATCTGGAGAAATGGCGGTTCGGGCTGGAGGCCAGGGTCTTCGGAACGACGGTGGAGGAGAGGGAAAAAGAGATGTGCAAGACCATCCCGCTCGGCCGGATCGGCGCCCCTCAAGAAGTGGCCCATCTGGTGGCCTTTCTGGCATCGGAGGCCTCTTCCTACTGCACGGGCCAGGCCATCAACGTGACCGGCGGACAGTTGATGGAGTTTTAGAAGTGAGCTAAAGTGACTGAAGTTGCAAGATGCCTTCGGTGGCCGAGGGTCAATTCTCAGTCGTCAATTCAAACGGAGGGCTTGTATAGATGGAGACAGTGACGGGCGGACAACTTGTAGCGGAATCGCTCATTAATAGAGGCGTCAAATATGTGTTTACCCTCAGCGGAGGGCATATCACGCCGATCTATCAGTATCTTGAAAACAGCAGTGTAACGCTTTTCGACACGCGGCATGAACAGGCCGCGGTCTTCATGGCCGAGGCGTGGGGCAAGCTGACCCGGAGCCCTGGTGTGGCCATGGTAACGGCCGGCCCGGGATTCACCAATTCCCTGACAGGAATTGCCAGTGCATTTTTTTCCAACACGCCGCTGGTCCTGATCGCCGGCTGTGTGGGACTCGATCACAAAGAAAAGCTGGACCTTCAGGATATGCCCCAGGCCCCGGTGATCGGCCCGATGGTCAAGAGGGCCCTGGTCTGCCACAAGCCGGAGCGGGTGCCCGAGTTTATGGATATCGCCTTCCGGACCGCCTCCAGCGGCCGGCCTGGACCCGTGTATCTGGAGTTTCCGGTGGATGTCCTGAATGCAGCCGTGAATCCGTCATCGGTCAAGGAAATGCAGACGGATGTCGTATCCCATCCCGTGGATCCCTTGAAGGCGGAACAGATGCTCGACATGATCCAACAGGCTGAAAAACCGGTGGTGATCGCCGGCACAGGGGTGTGGCAGTCCGGGGCTGAGAAGGAACTGGTCGGTTTTATTGAAAACACCGGCATGCCCGCCTATACCTCGCTTTCCGGCAGGGGAACGATCCCGGATACCCACCCCCTGTGTTTTGAGGGGGCCCTTGCCATCCGGCCGGGCAGCGGATTCTCTGCCTATATGCAGACCGATCTTGTGGTGCTCCTGGGCACGCGGATCTGCCTCTATTACATGTTCGGCAATATCTTCAACCGTCAAGCCAAGATGATCCAGGTGGATATCCGGCCGGAAGAGATCGGCAGGAACCGCATGGTCGATCTTCCGGTGGTCAGCGATGTGGGCGCCCTGCTCCGGCAATGTAACGTCATCATCCGCGAAAAGAATATGAAAGAAACGCTCATCTCTCGTTTCGCCCCATGGATCTCCACCCTTGAAACCGCGCATCAGCAGGGAAAGGCCATGTCGGCCGCCGACTGGCAGAGCGATGCCGTGCCGATTCACCCGATGCGCCTCGCCAGAGAAATCAATGACTTCATGGACCGGGACGACGACATCGTGGTGGCCGACGGGGGCGATACCGCCACCTGGATGGGGATGACACGCACCATCCGGAGGCCCGGGCATTATCTCGACTATGGTATTTTCGGCTCCCTTGCCGTGGGGCTTCCGTATGCCAATGCGGCCAAGCTCATCTATCCTGAAAAGCGCGTCTGTCTGATCACGGGAGACGGGTCTGTGGGATTCAACTTCATGGAATTTGAAACGGCCCTTAGAAAAAATATCCCGATCGTTGTGGTCATCTCCAACGATCTCGGATGGGGCATGATCCGACACAGCCAGGAGATACGCATGGGCCACTCAGTCAGGGAGGGAACCCATATCGGCAGGGTTGATTATCATAAGATGGTGGACGCCCTGGGGGGAAAGGGGATCCTGGTGGAAAAACCGGCGGAGATCCGACCTGCCCTGGAAGCGGCCTTCGCTTCAGGGATAACCACCTGCATCAATGTCATGACAGATCCCACCCCCATCAGCCCGGCCAGCATTGCCCTGGCAAATGTAGGGGCGTACATGGCTTGAGGCTGGATGAGGTGGCTCATGGCTGATAGCTCATGGCTGACGGAGATGCTGAATACTGGGTATTGGATGACTGGATAGGGGATGATGGGTGATAGATTAAACCTTGAACCTCTGAACCCCGGAACCCTTCATATGAGGAGGCGCTCTTATGGACCCGGCAGTGGTGGATCAGGTCAGGCTCAATTTCAATCCCCAGATGTTATTCATTATTAATGCCGCCATCGGGTTGATGATGTTCGGGGTGGCCCTGGATCTCAAGATCGAGGACTTCAAACGGATCATTATTTCTCCCAAGGCCCCGGGCATCGGGTTAGGGGCCCAGTTCATCCTGCTCCCTGTCTTCACCTTTCTCCTCACCCTGATCCTGAAACCCCAGCCATCCATCGCCCTGGGCATGATCCTGGTGGCGGCCTGTCCCGGGGGCAACCTCTCCAATATCATCACCTACCTGGCAAAGGGAAACACCGCCGTCTCCATCAGCATGACCGCGGTTTCCACGGCAGCGGCCATTGTCATGACGCCGCTCAACCTGAGCCTGTGGGGGGGTCTCAATCCCGACACCGCCGACATTATCCGGCGGGTCAGCCTCAGTCCCATGGATGTGTTTACCACCATCTTTATCATATTAGGGATACCACTGGCAGCGGGAATGGCGGTAAGCCGTATTTTCCCCACCCTGGCCATCCGGGTTCGCAAGCCCTTCAAGATCTTTTCGCTGGTCTTCTTCATCGCTATTGTGTTAGGCGCCCTGGCCGCCAACTGGCAGATCTTTCTCAAGGTGGTCGGTCTGGTGATGTTTGTGGTCCTCATCCACAACGCACTGGCACTGAATCTCGGGTACTGGTCCGGCCGCCTGTTCGGACTGCCGGAAAGAGACTCCCGTGCCACCTGCATCGAGGTAGGAATCCAGAACTCGGCCCTGGGTCTGGTCCTTGTCTTCAATTTCTTTGGCGGACTGGGCGGCATGGCCATCGTCGTAGCCTGGTGGGGGATCTGGCACATTATCGCCGGACTCATCACTGCCTTTATCTTTACCCGCATCCCCCTGCCGTCCGACGAGAAGATTTGACATCGGGTGAGAAGGCGGATTGAAGCCTTTAGACCCACAACTCAGCAGCCATGAGATACAAGGCCGACATCACCGCCGGAACTCGTTACTGCCAACTACCTGGAAAATCAGGATGATATTGAGAAGTTCTTAAAAGAACTTCGGGAGTGGCTGGTAACGGAGATACAGGCCGGCCAGCGCATCCCGATCCGGTAAAAGACTCCAACCACGAATCACGCGAATTGCACGAATGAAAAGAGGGGTATGGCGGTCTGAAAGGCGGGAGTGAAAACTTGGCCTCTGATCGGTTTACAGTGCCTTGTGAGTGAACACGCAAAATATTCACATTCGTAAAATTCGAGCTATTCGTGGTCAAAAACGATGCGACAGATCACAGGCCATATCTTTTGACACAAATATGTATATAAAATTGGATCAAAAATATCGTGGGAAAACACATTTAACGGATTGATAATAAAGTAATAAATCGGATGTATGGCCACGGTAAGGGTTGGGTATTCACACCAGCTCAGTTTTCCGACCTGGGCAGCCGTGATGCGGTGGCTTTCAATGGGCATAAAATCATCGATTGAATGGACAGAATCGACGTGGAATCCGGTTACAGGGTGCACCAAGATCAGCGAAGGGTGCGCTCACTGTTATGCTGAGCGTATGGCCCGACGTTTAAAGGCCATGGGTCAAAAGAATTATGCGAACGGCTTCCAAGTCACCCTTCACCCGCAGGCTCTTAATCTGCCCCTGACATGGAAAAAACCTCAGACCATCTTTGTCAATTCAATGAGCGATCTCTTTCATAAGGACATTCCGCTAACCTTTATACGTCAAGCCTTCAACGTTATGGAGCGGGCGCATTGGCACAGATTTCAGATTTTGACCAAACGGGCTGAACGTCTTTTTGAATTTGCAGATTTGTTGAACTGGCCGGAAAACATCTGGATGGGTGTCAGTGTCGAAAATAGACCCTACCTAAACCGTATCGACTATCTTCGAAAAATTCCTGCGGCAGTGCGATTCCTGTCTTTGGAACCGCTTTTGGGGCCATTGCCTAACATGGACTTATCCAATATCGACTGGGTCATTGTTGGTGGCGAAAGCGGCCCTTCAGCTCGTTTAATGGATGAAGAATGGGTTCTCAATATTCAGCAACAATGCCGTAAGGCAGATGTCTCATTCTTCTTTAAACAATGGGGTGGTGTGAATAAAAAGAAGACTGGTCGGCTACTCAAAGGCAGAGCTTATAGTGAACTGCCCAATATTGGAAATGCCATGTGTCCCGCTTGATTTTGGTATTCAAGTTTTCAGCATTGGGGATGCAAAATTCAGAAATTGCCAATCAGAAACTAAAGCTATTCGTGCTATTCGTGCTATTCGTGGTTAAAAGAAGTGATGAAATTCTCTGCGTGCATGAGATCAGGATGCGGGAAAAATTCAATACAGTCAACGAAGTTACAAAAAAACGCTCAATATCAGCTATTTGTATTAGTTACTTACTGATGGACGTCCCGGAAATCCCCCGAAGATTTTATGTTTGAATTGACCCGGGAGGAAGTCTTGAGGATATCACAAATTGTGACATCCTCTAAGATTAAATATGCAAAATTGGTCCACGCTTTTACAGAGCAAGGGGTAGCTATGCTTTCCAGTGCGTTGAAGAGCGAGATGGCGATCGATGTTAACATCGTTATTTGATTATTGAAGGACGTCCCCCAGATTCACCAGATTCACCCAGATTCAGAGGCGTTGTTGAAAGGACTGGCCCAATGAAGAACGATCCGGCCGTTTTGGCCACCCCGGATTACCGCCGGTTCATCGAGGACCTTAAAGCGCGCGTCACGGCAGCCCGCATCTCGGCGGCGCGGCATGTGAACCGCGATATGATCCTGCTTTACTGGGACATCGGCAAGGCCATTGTGGAAAAGCAGAAGACCCTCGACTGGGGCGATTCGGTGGTGGAAATGGTGGCGGCGGACCTACGCCGGGCGTTTCCTGGCGCAAGGGGGTTTTCGGCGAACAACGTCTGGCTCATGCGGCAGTTCTTCTCGGAATATTCGAGCGCCGAGTTTCTTGAACAGGCTGTTCAAGAAACGAGACGAAGCGGGCATCTGTTTCTGGAACAGGGTGTTCCAGAGACAAATTCTCCCGCTGGCCCCAGACCGTCAGACGGACCGACATCGGTTCTTGAACAACTCGTTCAAGAAATCCTCCCCACCGTTCCCTGGGGGCATCACGTCGAAATCGTCAAGAAGGTCAAGGCCCCTGCTGCCCGGCTCTGGTATCTTGAGGCCACGGCCCGCCTGGGTTGGTCCCGCAATGTCCTCATAAACCAGATCAAGGCCGGGGCCTACGAACGCGCCAGGACGGAAAGAAAGACCCATAACTTCGAGCTCGCACTGCCCGAGCACCTGGCTGAACAGGCCGACGAGATGCTCAAGAGCTCCTACAACCTCGAATTCCTCGGCATCCGCCGGGCGGTCACGGAAAGGGCCCTCGAAGACCGGCTCATTGAACGGCTGCGGGACTTTATCCTCGAACTCGGTTACGGCTTCTGCTTCATCGGCCGCCAGCACCGGCTGACCCTGGGCAAAAAAGAGTATTTCATCGACCTCCTTTTCTATCACCGTTTCCTCAAGGCCCTGGTGGCCTTCGAGCTGAAGGTGGGGCCCTTCGAGCCCGAATATGCCGGCAAGATGGATTTTTACCTGAACCTTCTCAACGACAAGGAGCGTGGCCCCGGTGACCAGCCCTCCATCGGCGTGATCCTATGCGCGGAAAAAGACGACATCGAGGTGGAATACGCCCTGCGCACCAAGGCAAATCCCATCGGCGTGGCCACCTATGCGCTGCAATCCAGGCTGCCTGCCGAAATGAAAGGCAAACTGCCCACGGCCAGACAGCTCAAGGCTGTGGTTCGGAGTGTGCTGCCGGAGGGGAAGGGGGAGGGAAATGGTCAACATTAGGCCCAAAACCCCGATGCTCCCAAAAAGCGGAGGTCGGGGTTTTGTATTTTCCCTGAGGGCCTCTCGGGCGATTCGGTTGAGCTTATGCGCATCCATTTTCCCATTGTTAAGCTGGATCATGCCAAACAGGAGATCATGCGGGCTTTTGTCAGGGTCCGTGAGATGCTGGGGGCGCACAAGGAACTGGCGGCCAGGTTGAAGGAACTGGAAAGCCGCATCCAGGATCATGACGAGCAGATTCAGGCAATATTTGAGGCGATCCGGCAGCTCATGACGCCGCCAGAAAAGCCGAGGAAGAAGATCGGATTCGAGGTCAGCGAACCCAAAGGCCGGTATGGCAAAAGAACCAGGAAAAAGGAGGGTTGAGGCCCGGACCATCGAGCAGGGTACAGGTCCTTTTGGGCGTCGAGCGTCCAGAAGAGCCTATCACTTTGCTTGGACAGGATAAACAGGATTCTCCGGGAACAAAAACACACCGAAGCGGCGACACGACCATCCAGCGATAAGCCGATCTCTTGCTTTCGCTTTCCGGCCGCCTGGGAAATCGGCAAAAAGGTCCGGAAATTATTGTTATTTGATTATTGAAGGACGTCCCCCAGATTCACGAATTGCACGAATGAAAAGAGGGGTATGGCGGTCTGAAAGGCGGGAGTGAAAACTTGCCCAATGGCCGGTCTAAGAGAGTGAATGCCCAAGCTTATTTCGTGAGTGCGCACGCAGGATTTTCACATTCGTAGGATTCGAGCTATTCGTGGTAAAAACGCATTTTCCGAGAATTTTTCTCTTGAAAGCGTCATTCAGGCATGATATCCTATGTGAAAGTGACGATATCAAGAGAACTTTTATCGGAGAGATCAAATGTTAATATCCTTTTCGGTTGAAAACTGGCTGTCGTTTCGGGATCGGGCGACCTTTTCCATGGTAGCGGGCCGTGAAACGCAACACCTGGAGCGTGTCCCTCAAATCGAGAAATACAAGATGCGGCTCCTGCCTATTGCCGCCATTTATGGTGGAAACGCCTCAGGCAAGACCAATCTTTTCAAGGCCCTCAGCTTCGCCCGTCACCTGATTGTCAAAGGAACACAACCCGAAGCCATGATTCCGGTGGAGCCCTTCCGGCTGGACCCGGCGTTCACCAAGAAGCCTACTCGATTGGCATTTGAGCTGTTCGTTGGTGATCGGTGTTATGAGTTTGGGTTTCTTGTGACCCGCGAGAATGTGGTTGAAGAATGGCTTTCGGAAATTCTGAAGACGACTGAAAAGGAATTGTATCGACGCAATGGGGATAAAATAACATTCGCGCCTAAACTGAAAAAGGATCAATTTCTTGAATTTGCCTTTAAAGGAACACGCGACAATCAGTTGTTTCTCACCAATGCCGTCCATCAGAAGGTGGAACGGTTCAAAGGCATCTATGACTGGTTCCGCGACAGCCTCGTCATGATTGCGCCGGGTAGTCGTTTTGAGCCCTTTGAGCGCTTTTTACAGGAGGAGCATCCCTTATATGGCCGTATGAACATAACGCTCAACCATCTCGATACCGGGATTTCCCGGTTAGGCGGGGAAAAGGTTGCATTCGACAGCCTGACCCTGCCTGAGAACTTTAAGATCAAACTCCGGGAAGAGATCCCGGAAGGCGCCACGGTTCGCCTGCTGGTAGAGCCCGCCCATGAACGTTTTTTGATCATGCGGCGAAATGGAGAACTGGAGGCTCAAAAATTGGTCAGTTTCCACACCGATGCAGAGGGGACCGAAATCCGGTTCGACATGAGACAGGAGTCGGACGGCACCCAGCGTGCCATCGATCTGATTCCGGCCTTTCTGGAGCTTGCAGCCGCGGGCAAGGGAAGGGTCTTTGTTATCGATGAAATCGACCGAAGTCTGCACACGCTGCTGAC
Organism: uncultured Desulfobacteraceae bacterium; assembly: GCA_964409475.1. Lineage (GTDB taxonomy): Bacteria > Desulfobacterota > DSM-4660 > Desulfatiglandales > Desulfatiglandaceae > AUK324. The sequence continues at coordinate 50,087 of CAYPDL010000010.1, forward strand.
ACGGGAGTTGTTGGCCGGTTACCTGGAAACCTGTACCCCCGATGCCCGCTCCCAACTCCTCCTGACGACCCATGATGTCCTCCTCATGGACCAGAAACTCTTTCGCCGGGATGAGATGTGGGTGACCGAGCGCGATAGCCTGGGTTGCTCCTCGTTGCTGTCATTCAGCGATTACAAAGATGTTCGGTACGACAAGGATATACGAAAAAGCTACCTGCAGGGCCGACTTGGCGGCATCCCCCGGATCCTTCTTTCAGGTTCGTTCAAGTCAGAGGCCAATTCTGCAGCAGGAGGCAACGCCTGATGTCCAAGAGAAGGCGATCATTCAAACGACGAGCGCCTTCACTTTCTTATCGGAAACTTTTTCTTATTGCGACAGAAGGGGCGCGAACTGAGCCGGTTTATTTCGAGATGTTCAATGGCCCTCAAGCAACAATTCATGTCAAGCTTCTTCCTGCAAAGAAACATGACACTTCCCCTCCCCAGGTCCTGAAACGAGCTGAAGGATTCGTCAAAGAGAAAGGGCTTGGCGAAGAAGATGAGGTCTGGCTGGTAATGGACCGGGACCAATGGACTGATGACCAATTACATGGGGTATGCCTTGGGTGTCGGGCACCCGCCTTTAATCTGGCGGTCAGCAATCCGCAGTTTGAATATTGGCTCCTGCTCCATTTTGAGGATGGAACTGGCGTATCCGGATCACGTGAGTGCACGCAGCGGCTCATGCGATACCTTCCTCACTTCAACAAAGCCCAAATGGAAGTTGAAAAGTTGAAACCCGGCATATCCGATGCAATCCGTCACGCTGAGGAAAAGGACAGACCACCGTGCGAGGATTGGCCAAGGACAAATGGGTCGACGGTTTACCGCCTGGTGAAAAGGTTGATGGAACACAACTGAAAGTGTTGTGTCAACCTGATGTATAATCAAAGATAGGTTTTTTTGATCTTTGCCTACAGATCAGGAAAGAAGTTGGCAGGGAGGAGAATGATGAGTGCACTACCTGACTACAAGACAATTATGGATCTGATCAAACGCGGCCTAACAGTCGAGGCGCAAGAAAAAATTATGGAGTTGCGTGAGGCGGCCATCAGTCTTAAGGAAGAAAACCTTGTCCTTCGAGAGCGCATCACAACACTGGAAGCACGGCTCGATGTACAGGGCCGTCTCGAGTGGGATCCTCCTTACTACTGGCTCAAACAGGCAGAAGATCGGGATGGGCCTTACTGCCAGCAATGCTATGATACGGACCGTAAGTTAGTTCGGCTGCAATCCCGGGGGAAGGGGATATGGAATTGCCTCTCATGCAAGAACACTGTTTTCGATAGGGACTACGCACCTCCGAAAAGTCCAGTACGGCGCATAACCCGAACGTAATTTTATCGCTATCTTAAGGGGACTTCAAGAAATGGACTTTGGCTGTAGCAACCTTTAAAATTGGGGCGTTGTATGCATACTTGCTCCTCGATGTTCTTTTCTAATAATATCAAATTTATAGAATGAGCCTGTATGAGTTGCTGTAAAGCTGAAAAATTTAAATGGTGTGCCGGACTTGATACGCTCACCTCTTACGATGGAAAGGAGTACTGTATCTTCCACGCCCCTAAAGGACGCGAGGGTATCTCCATCGACATTGAGAAATTCAACGAGCTTGTCTTTGACAGAATTGAAGAGGCGAAAAAATCAGGTCAAGAATGTGATTTATCAGGAACTTTATTTGAAGGACCAATAACTTTCAGTCAATACAATAAGGAAAATCCTCTACCTTTTATACAGTTTCAGGATGTTATATTCATTTCCGATACTGACTTTAAGCATGTTTCGTTTGATGAGGAAGCGAATTTT
>CAYPDL010000011.1:0-37499 GCA_964409475.1 uncultured Desulfobacteraceae bacterium
CTGAAAACCGCCGTCCTGCCCCTCAGAGGCGTGCCCGTGGTCACCCTTGAGCCCTCCTTTTGGGAGCAAGATGCTGCTAATAAAGCAGATTCAGAGAGGCATTGGGAAATCTAACGGACTGAACGGCGTGAGTTGGGGTTTGGGGCAAAGCGCTGGTGTGACGTGAAGGGGGGCTTCCTTTCTGTTTCTCCTCTGCCGGGTCATGTTGGCCAACTGGAAATGGCCCTGGCACAGGGCTTTTCTCCGAAGAAGGAGATGCCATTGCCTTCTCAGATAAGCTCTATGTGAGAGACGATTGGCAATAATGACAAAATGGGGTACTGTGGACGGCGAGTACTTGAAAAAGAAAAGGAGGCGCGTATGATGGAGAGTCAGGCGGAATTGAACAGGGAACGGCTCAGGCTGCGGGGAAAATTTTCGGACACGCTCCCGGAATTTATGGGGGCCGAGTCAGCAATGCTGGACCTCGCCTACAGGGACGGGGAACTGAGTGCCAAAATGAAGCGGTTGATCGCCCTCGGGATTGCACTGAGGGCCCGATGCGCCAACTGCGTCCTCTCCCAGACCCAGGGCGCACTGGATGCCGGGGCCACGAAAGGCGAGATACTCGAGACGCTACAGGTGGTCGTTGCCATGAGCGGCACCACCGGGATCGCCGAATCCCTGCGGGTGATCCGGTTCCTGGAAGAACTGGGGATGTGATTACAAATGGGATGGGGAGGCCCGGAAACATGCACGTTGACGCCATTTCCGGGCCTGAGGCGTATTACAAGACGAGTTTGGCGACCTTGACCGCGCCGACCTTGAACTCCGGGATCTTGGCCAGGGGATCGACGGCCTCCGCGTTGGTCAGGACATTGGTCGGCACCTCGCCAAAGTGAATCGGAAGAAAGAGGGTGCCGGGCACCACCGAACAGGTGAGACGGGCCGGGGCCTCGATATCGCCCCTGCGGGAGGAGAGGACCACCACGTCTCCGTCCTTCACCTTCAGCGTCTCCGCATCCTTGGGATGGATATCCACATACCCCGTCTTCTGTTCCGCATCGAGATGCCTCGAAATCCGCGTCATGGTGCCGGTGTGGAAGTGGGCGAACATCCGGCCGGTGGTCAGGAAGTAGGGGTATTCCGCATCAGGCAGTTCTGCAGGGTCCTTATAGTCCAGGGCAAAAAACTTTCCCTTCCCCCGGGTGAACTGGTCCTTGTGCAGATAAGGCGTTCCCGGATGGTCCTTATCCGGGCAGGGCCACTGGAGCCCGTCCAGCCCCATCCGCTCGTAGGTCATGCCCGCATAGCTCTTGGGCGTCAATGCGGCCATCTCATTGAAAATCTCTTCCGGATTTTCATAGTGCATCTCATAGCCCATGGCCGTTGAGAGCCTGCTGATGATTTCCCAGTCGGGGAGCGTGTTGCCGATGGGGTCGATCGCCTTTCTGATCCGCATGCAGCGGCGCTCGGTATTGGTAAAGGTCCCTTCCTTTTCAGCCACCGAGGCCCCGGCGAGGACCACATCCGCCACCTGCGCGGTCTCTGACAGAAAGAGTTCCTGAACCACCAGGAAGTCCAGTTTCTTCAGGGCATGATTAAAGTGGTTCCAGTCCGGGTCGCTCAGTTTGGGATTTTCGCCGATGACGTACAGCCCCTTCAGCTTTCCCTCCAGCATGGCCGGAACCATGTCGGTAATGGTCAGACCCGGCGTGGCCGGAAGCGCTGCCCCCCAGGCCTTGGAGAACTTCTCGCGAACGCCCTCATCCGCCACCGGCTGATACCCTGTCAGGACATTGGGAAGCCCCCCCATGTCGCAGGCCCCCTGCACATTGTTCTGACCCCTCAGCGGATTAACGCCGCCCCCGCGCACCCCCACATACCCGCAGAGCATGGCCAGGTTGCAGCACGACTTGACATTGTCCACGCCGGTGGTGTGCTGCGTTATTCCCATGGCATACAGGAGACTCCCCGGCGGATGGGTGGCGTACAGCCGCGCCATCTCCTCCAGGTCTTTTGGATCCACCCCGGCAATGGCCTGAACCTTCTCAGGGGTAAATGCACTAACCTTCTGTTCAAGTACGTCGTAGTCTTCGGTCCGCGCTCCAATATAGTCTTTGGCATGCCAGCCGTTTTTGATGATGAGGTGCATCATCCCGTTCAGCAGGGCCACATCGCTCCCCAGCCGATGGTTGACGGCCACATCCGCAAAGCGCGAGAGCTGGATGTTTCTCGGATCGGCCACAATCAGTTTGGCCCCCTTTTCCTTGGCGCGTATGACCCGCCTGGCGATCAGGGGATGACAGGCCGTGGTATTGGAACCGATAATAAAGATGCATCCGGCGTCCTCTATCTCCGCAATGGAGTTGGTCATGGCCCCACTCCCGAACGCGGCGGCAAGACCTGCCACCGTGGAGGCGTGTCAGAGACGCGCGCAGTGATCCACATTATTGGTCCCGATGACTGCGCGGGCAAACTTCTGGGCCAGATAGTTTTCTTCGTTGGTTATTTTGGCCGAGACCAGAACCCCAATGCTGTCCGGCCCGTATTTGTCGATAATCTCCCTAAAACGATCCGCAGTGAGCTGGATGGCCTCGTCCCAGTCTGTCTTGATGAACCGGCCGAAGGTCTTGACCAAGGGCTGCTTGAGCCGCAAGATGCTGTTGACATGTTCGTGAAGATTCCATCCCTTAATGCACAGCTTCCCCTCATTGACCGGATGGGTCTTCATGGGCAGCGTGCCGACAATCTTGTGGTTGATCACCTCAAATAAAACGCCGCAGCCGGTTCCACAGTAGGAACAGACCGACGGCACCAATTTGCACTCCATTTCAGACTCCTTTATGGCTCCGCCTTTATAATGGGTTGAATCGGTTTCGGTTGCAGGGTCACTCGGTCCCCCAATATGCTGAAGGGGGGCTGATCCGCGCTGGTCCCGGTCTCGTAGTCGAACAGATCCATGACGATCTGGTTAACCTTCTGATAGAGCAACCTCAGCGGAATATCCATGGGGCAGGCATCTTCGCACAACCCGCAATCGATGCAGCGGCCCGCCATGTGCACGGCCCTCACCAGATGAAAGACAGGTATATCGGGCAGGAGCGGGCCGGTCCCCACAAGATCGCTATGCTCCAGGCTGCACTCCTTGCAGAAACAGACCGGGCAAATATTCCGGCACCCGTAACACTTGATGCACTTCTGGAATTCGTACATCCACCGGTTGAGTCCCTCTTCCGGGCCATAGGCCTCCGCATCTTCCAGCCGGAGGTTGTTGTCGATCCCCACCCGCTTTTTAACCGGCCCGACATCTGCCGGCTCCAGATAGGAGCAGTCGCCATGGTCCTTCAGCCTCGAGGGACAACAATTGACCCCTATGGTATGGATCTGATCCGGCCGGAGCTGATTCCAGACATATAACACATTCAAGGCCCGCTGGTTGCAGTCGCGGGCCAGGAGGCCGATCTTGATATCCGGATCCTCGGCCGCCATATGGGTGGCGATCTTTTCCAGGGAATATCGCGCGGGACTCACCACGAGATCATCCACCTCTTCCAGCCGCTCGCGGGTAAAGCAGTAGGGGAGCGGGTGATGGTCCACCTCCTTGTACCCTAAAAACACGTCAATGGTTCCCTCTTCAAGCCAGGATTTGATCTCGTTATTCATAAAAAAGCTCCTTAAAAGGATAAGCGTTAGGCGCCAGGCACAAGGTCGCACCCAACACCCAATACCTCACGCCTCACGCCTTGCGCCTTGCGCCTTGTTACGCCTTGTTGCGCCTCATTAAAAGCCGAAAGCGGATTCGGCCCCAATGATTTTATCTTTTCGGTAAACGTCGTGACCACCTCGACGAATCTCTGGGCCTCGGCCGATGAGATCCATGCCAGATGGACCCTCTCTTGAAGGCCCATAAGCCCCAACAATTCCTGAAGGAATGTGATCCTCTTTACTGTCATGTAATTACCGTACAGGTAATGGCAGTCGCCGATGTGTCAGCCCCCCACCAGGACCCCGTCGGCCCCGTCCTGCAGGGCTCTCAGGATATGATGCGGGGATATGGTGGCCGAGCACATGACCCGCAGGGGCCGGATATTGGGCGGGTAAGACAGTCGGCTGACGCCGGCCAGGTCTGCCGCCCCGTAGGTACACCAGTTACACATAAACGCGATGATCTTAGGCTCAAATCCGTCTTCTTTCACGGTTATCTCCTTGTTTAGTCGAGTGGTCCAGTAGTCGCGTGGTTGACGGGTCAAATCCCAAGGCCAAGCTATGCCGGCAACCTAATTTCGTTTTATCAGCTCGAAGCTGAAAGCTGAAAGAACGTCCTTCCCGCGAAGGTGGGCTTCCACTTGACCCCTCTCACCCAGTTTCGAATTTCAAGTTTCCAGTTTCACCAGTCGGACTCAGGCGGCCAGGGCCCCCCGGATCTGGGCATATATTTCAGTATTGTTAAATCCCATCAGGACCGCTGCCTCCGACGGGCACGTGGCCGCACAGGCGCCGCACCCCTTGCACAGGGCCTCGTTCACCTCTGCCACTTTTTTTTCTTCATTAAACGAGATGGCGTTATAAGGGCAGACCTGGATGCATGCCAGACACCCGGAGCAGAGATCGGGATCGATTATCGAGACAACGCCTCCCACCTGGATCGTGTCCATGGAAAGGACCGTCAGGGCCCTGGAGGCAGCGGCCTGGGCCTGTGCGATGCTCTCGTCGATCGGCTTTGGATAGTGGGCCATGCCGCAGAGAAACACCCCGTCATTGGCAAAATCCACCGGCCTCAACTTCTGATGGGCCTCCAGGAACCACCCGTCCCCATCCATGGGGACCTTGAAGAACTGGGCCAGGCTCAGATCCCTGTGCGATACGATGGCCGTGGCCAGGCAGAGGAGATCGGCCCGGACCGCCAGTGTCCGGTCCAGGATTGGGTCTCTGAATTCGACGTTCACGCCGTCGCCGTCCGCACTGACGACAGGCTTTTCATTTTTTGAATACCGGACAAAGACAACCCCTGCGGCCCGTGCGGCCCGGTAGAGATCCTCCCGTTTCCCATAGGTCCGCATATCCCGGTAAAGGACAACGATAGTGACATCGGGATTCCGCTTTTTCAGTTCCAATGCACTTTCCACGGTATGGGTGCAGCAGACCTTGGAACAGTAAGGGCGCTCGTCATTTCTCGACCCAACGCACTGAATAAAGACCACATTCCCGGCCTGTGCCAGCCTGGGATCGTCGTTCCTCAAGAGCCCGTCCATCTCCAGGTGGGTCACAACGGCCGCATGCTCCCCATAGAGGTACTCCTTAGGCTTGTATTCCGTTGCACCCGTGGCCAGAATCGCCACCCCGTGATCGATGGTCTCTTTGGAAGAACCCTGGGTTACCTCGGTCTTGAAATTGCCGATAAACCCGTCCACATGGGTAATGGACGCATTCTCGTGCAGGGTAATTCGCTTTTCTGAGCGAATCTCGCTCACCAGTTCCCGAAGCAGGTCCGCGACCGCCTCTCCCTGGTGGGCCTGATTCAGCATCAGGGCGTTGCCGCCCAGGGCCTCTGATTTTTCAACGAGATGCACCGGGTAGCCCTGGTGGGCCAGGGCAAGGGCGGCCGTCATGCCGGCAACCCCGCCGCCCACCACAAGGGCCGATTGACTGATGGGGAGAGCCGTCTGCTGAAGCGGGGTCAAAAGACTGGTTTTGGCCACGGCCATGCGCACCAGGTCTTTGGCCTTTTGCGTGGCCGCATCCGGGTCGTCGGCGTGCACCCACGAGTCATGATTCCGGATGTTGGCCATCTCGAAGAGATATTTGTTGAGCCCGGCATTGATGAGGGTCTCCTGGAACAGCCCTTCATGGGTCCGGGGCGTGCAGGCGGCAACCACCACCCGATTCAAGCCCTGGGCCTTGATGACCTCCGTCATCTTGTCCTGGGTATCCTGGGAGCAGGTAAAGAGGTTTTCCTCCGCATAGACCACATGGGGGAGGCCCCTGGCAAATTCCGCCACCTCCGGGACCCGTACCACGCCCCCGATATTGATGCCGCAGTTGCACACAAACACCCCGATCCTGGGGGGCTCCCGCCGCACATCCCGCTCGACCGGGGTCAGCACCTCCTTCGTCCGGGTGTTGCGGGCGGGGGCCAGCCGCTCGGTTGCCGCACACGCGGCCGCGCTGGCCTCCATGACCGACTGGGGAATATCCTTAGGTCCGGTGAAGGCGCCGCAGGCGTAGATTCCCGGCGCCGAGGTCGCCACCGGGTGAAAGCTGTCGGATTCAACAAAATGGTATCGATCCAGCTCGATCCCGAGCCGATTCGAGAGGTTGACCACGGTTTCATCCACCTCCAGACCGGTGGAGAGCACCACCATGTTGAAGGACTCCTTTTCCAGATGGCCGGCCTCATCCACAAAGGTCACCTCGATGTCGTCGGACTCCGGAAGGCGATCCACGGAATGGACCCGCGACCGGATGAACCGTACCCCGTCTTTTTGGGCATGCTCGTAATACCGGTCAAAATCCTTTCCATGGGTCCGCATATCCATAAAGAACACCGCACAATCCAGAGGGACCTTGCTGTGTTCCCGCGCAATGACCGTCTGCTTGATCGCATACATGCAGCATACGGATGAGCAGTACCCGTTGTCGCACCGGTTGACGTCCCGGGATCCGACACACTGAAACCAGGCGATCTTTGCGGGCTCTTTCTTGTCGGAAGGCCTGGAAAGGTGACCCATAAAGGGTCCCGTCGCGGAAAGGATCCGTTCAAATTCCAGGGAAGTCAACACGTTCGGAAGTGCCGAATAGGAATAGGCATCATACCGGCTCGGATCAAAGGACTTGAATCCGGGGGCCAGGATCAGGGAGCCCACATTGAGGGCCACCTCTGTCTCTTTATCATCAAAGTTGATGGCTCCAGCCGGGCAGTACTTTTCACAGGCCCTGCATTTGCCTTTCTGGAAATAGATGCAGTTGTTCTTGTCTATGGCATATTTGAGGGGAACGGTCTGTGAATAGGGGACATAGATCGCCTTCCGCTTCATCAACCGCTCATTATAGAGGTCATCCACCTTCTTGGGACATTTCTCAGCGCAGGTCCCGCAGGCAATGCACTTGTTCATATCCACGTATCGCGGATGGCGCACCACCGTGACGGTGAAATCGCCCTCCTTTCCGGAGATCTCTTTTACTTCACTCAGCGTCAGAAGTTCGATATTTACATGCCGGCCGACCTCGACCAGTTTCGGGGCCAGGATTCACATGGAACAGTCGTTGGTCGGAAAGGTCTTGTCCAACTGGGCCATGACCCCGCCGATGCCCGGCGATTTTTCAATCATATAGACATAAAAACCCGAGTTTGCCATATCCAGGGCCGCCTGCATGCCGGCGATCCCGCCCCCAACCACCATTACGGCGCCCTGCAGTTCCTGGTTACGCACCTTGTCGCTCATTGTTATACTCCCTCAGATGAAAAGCTATTTGGGTTTATTGAGTTCATTGGGTTCATTGGGTTATGCCTCGTTTCCCTCGTTCCCATGCTCTGCGTGGGAACGCATTTCTTGGACGCCCTGCGTCCCTTCAATCCGTGACAATGGTTGTGTCGCCATCATACAACATTCACGGCAAGCCGGCGCTGACTGTCATAGCATTGCACAGGCCTTTTCAACGGCTTCCGACAGTTCATCATCCGTAAAGGGTTTCGAAAGATAGTCGGCCGCCCCCAATTTCATGGCCTGCACCGCATTAGACAGGGTCGAGTAACCTGTCATGACAATCACGCACAGCGCAGGCATCTCATCCTTTAGGGACTGAAGTATTTCCATGCCGTCCATGTCAGGCAATTTCATGTCCAGCAGGACAAGGTCATACCTCGACCGCGCCATCGCAATCAATCCGGATTTGCCGGTCTTGCAATAATCGACCGCATGCCCCTTTTCGCTTAGGACCAGATGGCAGGCCTTGCAGATCACGTCCTCATTGTCAATGACCAAGACATTCAGCGGTTTCATATCCGCTCCTTGCCCATAAATTCAAAGGGCACCATCGGCAATTCAACAATGAAACGCGCCCCCCGGCCCGGTTCGCTCAAGACCCGGATATCGCCCTTGTGGTTCATCACAATCCCGTAGCTCACCGCCAGCCCGAGCCCTGTTCCGTTTGCCTTTGTGGAAAAAAAGGGTTCGAATATCTTTTCCATATTCTCCTTAGAAATGCCGCAGCCATTGTCGGCAATCTCCACCTGGATTTTCCTTTTCTCCTTGTTCAGAGCGGTCTTGACCGTGACCCGACCGCTGTCGTCCACCGCCTGCAGGGCATTGAGCAGGAGATTGATGAGAACCTGCTCGATCTGGTTCTTGTCTAAGAGAGCCTCTACCATGTCTTCGGCCAGTTCCTTTCGAATGTGCACCTGCCGGAGATGAAACTCGTTTTCCACAATCCCGATAGCAGAGTTGGTGACATCATTGACATTGACCAGGGCCCTTTCGGGTTCCTGCTCGCGCGCAAAGTCCAGCAGCCCCTGAATGATTTTCTTGCACCGCTGGGTCTCCTTCATGATAATCTTGAGGCCATCCTCCAGCGGCCCGCCCTTTGGGACCTTCTTACTCATGTTGGAGCTGTAAAGGAGGATGCCGGCCAGGGGATTGTTGATCTCATGGGCAATGCCCGCGGCCATCCGGCCTAAGGACGAGCCCTTTTCCACCTGGGTGGCCAGATAGTCGAAGCGGGACTGCTGTCTTTGAATCAGGCTGACCCGTTGGATGACGCAGGCGCACTGCATGGCAATGGTCTGGATAAAGTCGAGTTCATCGGCGGAAAGATCACGCTGCTCTGCAAGATATATCCGCAGGAGTCCTGTCACTTGCTCATTAACGGCCAGCGGCACGTCGAGAAGCATGCGAATCCCTTCGTCCCAGGTCTGCTGTGGATATTCGATCCGAGGGGCATTCCAGATGTCGGTGATGATATAGACCTTGCCCGGTTGAGACAGGGTAGACAGGATCGTTTCCGTGGTCACGGGCCCTTTGTTGAGATACCGCTCGCCCAATCCAGCCGCCGCCCGTACCTCAAACCGGTTGGTTTCTTTGTTCAGAATCCTGAGAAGAGCGCCCTTGGCGTTGAGGGTCTCGGTAGATTTGGTGACCACGACATCGAACACATCCTCGAGGCTGGTGAGGGCGTGCATCGTGCTGATGATGTCTCGGATAACGTGAAAATAGCTTTCAAACGAAGACGAAGAAGTCATGGATGAACCGCCTGTTGCAGGAGGCACAATCACGAAAAGGCCCCCACCTTTTTCAAGAACCAAGAAAACTGATGAGTTTTACAAAGAAAATATATCGCTGTCAACCTCCCCTCTCAACAATGCCAAAAACCCGGTTTTTTTACAAACCGGGTTTTTTCGGCTGAGCCTCTCTGGTTGCTTCAGCGCAGCGAGATTCGAATACCCCTGAATTAGGTTACCACGCTTCCCTTTCCAGTCGCTTGTAGATGAACATCAACTGCTTCTGGGTGAGTTCGCCGACATTCTCGTTGATCCATTTCAAATCACCCGAGGCAATGGCCGCCTTTGCCTCGCTTGAAAGCTGGTAACCCTCCAGTGCGAGGGGCCCGTTTTCCATTAAATCCTGCCAGAAACCCTTGTCTTCGGAGGTCCGGTTCAATGCCTGAATGACCTCCCGCTTCTGGATGAGTCTCCCTTCCGCCACCCTGGCATCTGGGACAAGGGGCTCGGTCCTTTCTTCCACCCGTTCCTTCAAGGCCTCACCGACAGCCGCCTTGATCTGCTCTTCGGTAAACGGTTTGGGCAGAAAGTCATGGGCTCCCAATTTCATGGCCTCCACGGCCGTGGCAGCCGTTCCATATCCGGTAATCACCACCACCTCTGTATCGGGTTTTTCAGCCTTGATCTTTCTGATGACCTCCATGCCGTCCATGTCCGGCAACCTGAGATCCGCCACCAACAGGTCATAGCGTTTCTGCTTAAATGCCTCTAAGGCCAGGCCCCCGGTACCCGCCAGATAAACATCATATCCTTCCTCGGTCAGGACCATCTCAAGGCCCTTGGCCACACTGAGGTCATCCTCCATCACCAGTATATGGGGCGCCGTTTGATCCGCTGCAATGCTTCTTTCTTCATGTAATGTTGTCATCTTAATTCCTCCTTCTGTCTCTTAAATCACGATGGCGTTCGATATCGTGTCGGTTGCTGTTTGATTTCTTTAATAGAGCAATTGCCGTGCCAAATCTGAGAGCCCGTGGCCCGGAAGGGTCAATTATGAGAAATATATAAAATATCAATAGGTTATCTTGACTGAAGCAGAAGGTAGAGGGATGCGGTGAGACAGGAAGGCGTATCGGATTATATATGGCTGAACTGGCGAAAATTCCGCGAATCTGTATGATTTAAATAAGTTAGACGCGTATAAAGATCTATACGGGAATATGGGAATTTATACGGAGATAAGGAACAGCCGACCTTATTTTTTAGAATGGTCCTCTGTTGAACCATACGTTGAGGAGTCCTGAGAGAGGTGGTGCTTTTTCATCAGGGCGGAAAAGTTGGATCGCTGCATTCCCACCCGTCTCGCTGCCTGGGTGATGTTGCCCTTTTCGGCCAGGAGGGCCTGTCGAAGAAAGGCCCGCTCGATCTGGCCGAACTGGTTTTCCAGCAGGTCCTTTTTGGCTGACCTGAGTTCCTCCAGGCTTTCAGGGGTCGCATCCCTGGATGCCGGGCCCTTTGTTTCCCAGTTATCGGTCAGGCTCCGGTTATCCAGGATCCGTTCATCAGCCAGGATGACCAGCCGCTCGACCGTGTTCCTGAGCTGGCGGACATTGCCCGGCCAGTCATACGTCGTCAGCATTAGAAGGGCCTCGTCTGAAAACCCATCAATCCGTTTTCCGGTCTGCCGGCAGTAGACACTTAAAAAATGGTAGAGGAGCCTCGGGATATCATCCCGTCTCTCCCTGAGAGGGGGAATGAAGAGAGGAAACACGTTTAAGCGGTAAAACAGGTCTTCCCGGAAGGTCCCCTCATCCACCATGGTCTTCAGGTCCCGGTTGGTGGCGGCTATGATCCGCACATCCGATTTTTTGACATGACTGGCGCCAACGGGTTTGAATTCCTGGGTATCCATGGCCCGCAAGAGTTTGCCCTGAATACTCAGATCCAGATTCGCCACCTCATCCAGGAAGAAGGTGCCGCCGTCGGCCACCTCAAAGACCCCTGCCTTATCCTTTACCGCGCCGGTAAAGGCCCCTCTGACGTGTCCGAACAGCTCGCTTTCCAGGACGGATGTGGCGAAGGTGCTGCAGTCCACTGCAATAAACGCACGGTCTGCCCGTTTGCTCTGGGCATGTATCGCCTTGGCAAAAAGCTCCTTTCCCGTCCCCGTCTCCCCACAGATAAGCACGGTACTGTCAGTCGGCGCCACTTTTTTTATCTCTTCAAACAGTTTCAGGATATGAGGATTTTCACCAATGATATCGCGAAAGTCAACCCGGTCGACAAGCTGCTGGCGCAAATATCGATTTTCATCTTTGAGTCGCTTGTTTTCAATGGCCTTTTCCACGGCTATCAGCAGCTCATCATCCGCGAAAGGCTTGGAAAGGTAGTCGAATGCCCCTAATTTCATGGCCTCCACCGCATTTTCGACACTGGAGTAGCCGGTCATGACAATCACATAAATACCAGGCTGTTCCCTCTTGAGGGCCTGGATGATTTCCATGCCATCGATATCCGGGAGTTTCATGTCGATGAGCGCCACATCGTAGTCCCCCCCGAGGAGAAGATCCAACCCTTTCCGCCCGGTCTGGCAGGTGTCCACCGAATACCCCTCGTCGGAGAGTACCAGTCGACACCCGTCACAGATGGCCCTCTCATCGTCGATGACCAGAATTCTAACCGATTTCATCTTGCCAGCCTCTTTTACCATTATTCCAACGCGGCCCAGCCACAATCAATACATATCTCACACAAAGCCAAAGCCGCAAAGTTTTTCTTGTCTTTTGTGGAAATTTTCGAATTAGTTACTGAATGAACCCCCCATTTCGGAAAGGGGGTGGGGGGATTGTATTATAGGATTTATTGGACATGCCCTTCGGTTAGGCCCTTAGGGAATCACATGGCCGGGTCAAAGGTGGTGATACGTGCCATATCCGACGCATATCTCCCTTACAGACCCGGCGGAAAGGTGAAACCTCAGGCAGCCTTTTCAAGCCTGACCGCACAGACCTTAAACTCCGGGATCTGGGCGATCGGGTCATGGGCGGGATTGGTCAGGAGATTTACGTTGCTTTCAATAAAATGGAAGGGCATGAATACGAGTCCCTGCTGGACCCTGTCGGTAATGGCGGTCCTGGCCGTAATGGCGCCCCGCCGGGAGGTCACCGTGACCCTGTCTCCCTGCAACACCCCTAACCTGTCGGCATCTTCGGGGTGCACCTCGAGATACCCTTCCCGGATCTCGGCATCGAGGGTCGGGCAATTCCGGGTCATGGTGGCGGTGTGGTAGTGGGCAAAGACCCTCCCCGTGGAAAGCCAAATCGGAAATTCCTCATCCACGATTTCTGCCGGGGGCCGGTATTCAATGGGATGAAATAATCCCTTTCCTCTAGAAAACATGCCCTTATGAAGAAACCTGGTTCCAGGATGATCGGCAGCAGGGCATGGCCATTGAAGCCCTTCACCCTCCAGGCGATCATATGTGATCCCCCCATAGGACGGGGTCAGAGAGGCGATCTCCCGCATCACCGCCTCGGGCGACCCATATTGCATGGGATAGCCGAAACGATTGGAAATCTCTTGTATAATCTGCCAGTCGGGACGGGAGTCCCCAACCGGATCGATGGCCTGCCGGACACGCATCACCCGCCTCTCGGTATTGGCGAACGTGCCGTCCTTTTCGGCAAATGAGGTCCCGGGGAGGACCACATGGGCCACTTCGGCCGTGGGGGTCAGAAAGATGTCCTGGACCACCAGCAGTTCTGCAGACGCGAGGGCCTTTTTGACATGCTCGGTATCGGGATCGCTGTGTATCGGATTCTCGCCCATTATAAAAAGGGCCTTGACCGATCCGTCGGTAAGCCCTGTCAGCATCTCAGGGACCGTCCGCCCAATTTTGCCTGACAACGGCACATTCCAGGCGCTCTCAAATTTCTTCTGAACATCGATCATGTTCACGGGCTGATACCCAGGGTAGACATTGGGGAGACCCCCCATGTCGCAGGCACCCTGAACATTGTTCTGACCTCGCAGCGGATTGACGCCTGTGGATTCCCTCCCCACATTCCCTGTGAGCATGGCTAGATTGGCCAGGGTCTTGACATTGTCCACGCCGGTGGTGTGCTGGGTGATCCCCATGCAGTAGACAATGGAGGCGGTTTCGGCCTTGGCATAGATTTCGGCCATCCGGATGATGTCTTCGGCGGAAATCCCTGTAATCTCTGCGGCCTTTTCCGGCGGGTAATCCTCGATGACCTTTGAAAACGCCTCAAACCCCTCGGTCCGCTCCTCGACAAAGAATGGGTTGTGCCATCCCCGCTTGAGGATGACATGCATCATGCCGTTTAAAAGGGCCACGTCGGTCCCTAACTTCTGGCGGACCGTGATGTCGGCCAGGGAGGATATCTGGATCGTCCGGGGATCGGCCACGATAATCCTGGCCCCCTTTTTCTTGGCCCGGAAGATTCGCGTGGCGACCAGGGGATGAGAAGAGGAGGTATTGGACCCGATGATGAAGATACAGTCCGCGTCTTCTATTTCAGATATTGAATTGGTCATGGCCCCACTCCCGAACGCCGCGGCAAGACCTGCCACCGTGGAGGAGTGTCAGAGGCGTGCGCAGTGATCCACGCTGTTGGTGCCCACTGCGGCCCGTGCAAATTTCTGGAGCAGATAGTTCTCCTCATTGGTGACCTTTGCGGAGGTAAGAAAGGCGATGCTGTCGCTGCCATGATCCTGCTTGATCGCCTTCAGCCTGGAAACCGTGTAATCCAGGGCCTCATCCCACGTCGCCTCTGTGAGGACGCCGTCCTTGCGGACGAGGGGCTGAGTCAACCGCTTGGGGCTTTGGATGAACTCATGAACATTCCATCCCTTGATGCAGAGTTTTCCCTCATTCACAGGATGGGTCTTGCAGGGGATCGTATCAATGACCTGACCGTCAAGCACCTCTAAATAGAAATTACAGCCGCAGCCGCAATAGGTGCACGTGGTCAGCACAGTCCGGTAATCCATGTAAACATTCCTCTCTTTCTCGTTGCCCGCCCTTGCCGAAAGGATGGCTGATGTGAATCAACCGGTTGACGACGGCTGCATCAGGATATTGAAGGGCGATTTCGCGTACAGCTCCTGTCCCGGGCGGTAATGGAATTCCTCATCCACAATATCGGCCACCTTCTTGTACAGGGTCCTGAGCGGGATATCGGCAGGGCAGGCCTCATTGCACAACCCGCAATCGATACATCGGCCCACCATATGGACAGCCCGGGTCAGATGGAACATGGGGATCTCCGGCGGGATGGCCCCGCTGCTCACCAGCCCGTCGTCTTCAAGCGTGCATTCATTGCAGAAACACATGGGGCAGACATCCCTGCACCCGTAGCATTTAATGCATTTGGAAAACTCCTTCAGCCACGCGTCAAAGCGCCCCGCCACATCGAGGGCATCCAGGCGGGCCACAGAGTCTGCGGCGCATCCCTCGGCCTTTTCACCGGCCACGAATTCATCCGGATAGGGTTTGAGGCATTCGCACGCCAGAGCCAGTTCCTGCGGGCAGGCGATGCCCACCGGGACCACTTTTTCCGGATTGAGCTGGTTCCAGGTGTAGAGGACCTTCAATCCCCGTTCGTCGCACCCCCGCACCAGCACGCCGAGGACATGGTCCGGGTACTTTCGAGCGATATGGATGAGCTGTTTGTTGAGCGAATACCGGGCATCTCCCGGTTCCTTCCAGTCCCCTATGACCAGGTTGTCCAAGCCCTCCACATTGCAGAACAGATGGGGACCTGTATTCCCGTATTTGTTGCTCAAACCCAGAAACCCCTGGATTTCCCCGGACGCCAGGAGATCTCTGACCCGTTCCCTTACCTTTTCGATCATTTCACCACCTTATAATAACGCGGAACCAAAAATTTCTCACACAAAGACACGAAGAAGAACAATAAAAAATGGCCGTGCGAGACGGAAGACCTCATGGGGCAAAAGGATGCTTTGCGATGCATCCCTCGACAAGCCTGATCAGGCTGCCAAGGCCGCCTTCAGGCGGGATTCCACCTCTTTGACAGGCGATGGGCCCAACTCCCGCAGGGTTTCAACGAAATCACGTATTTCTTCCGCAAATTCCGGCCCCTCGGCGGAAGAAATCCATCGGGCGCGCAGGCGGTCTTCCTCAATGCCGCTGAACCCCAGCAGCTTTCTGAGAAACCGGACCCTCTTATCTGTTGCGTAATTACCATACAGGTAATGGCATTCACCGAGGTGTCACCCGCCCACAAAAACGCCGTCCACCCCCTGCTGGAAGGCCCTCAGGATATGGTGCGGCGATACGCTTGCCGAACACATCACCCGGACGGTCCGGATGTTGGTCGGGTACTGCAGTCGACTGACCCCAGCCAGGTCAGCAGCAGCGTATGCTCACCAGGTGCACAAAAAGCATATGATCTTCGGCTCAAAACTGTTTTCAGTCATGAATAAACCTCGGTTTGGAGTGTGAAGTTTGGAGTTAAAAGTTAAAAGCAGAAATTGCCTTTATTAACTTTAGGCACTTCAAGCTTGGAACTTCAAACTTCGAAAAATCAGTATCCTGTCCCGCTTATAAGTGGAATCTACGCTTCGCTCCGACGAGAATCCAGTATCCAGCATCCAGCTAAACCGCCCGTATCTGCGCCAGAAGCTGTTCCGGCTTGAATCCCTTGAGCCTGGCGCTCTGGGACGGACAGGTCGCAGCACAGCATCCGCAGCCCTTGCACAAGACCGTGTTGACCTCGCATATATTTTTTTCAGGGAGATACGTGATGGCCTCGTAAGGACACATCTCCATGCATCCCATGCACCCGACACAGCTCTCCGGATCGATCTCGGCCACAATGGCGCTTATGATGAGCTTGTCCTTAAACAAAATGGTGGCGACCCTTGAAGAAGCACCCAGCCCCTGAGACACGGCCTCCTCCACATTCGCCGGGTATCGGGCGGATCCGCATACAAAGATACCGTCCGTGGCAAAATCAAGGGGCCTCAGCTTGGCATGGGCCTCTAAGAAAAAGCCGTTCTGGTCAACAGGGACCCTCAGGAGTTGAGACAGGCCCTGGGCGTCCTCTCTCGGTACCAGGGGTGTGGACAGCACCACCAGGTCACACGGGATCTCCATCATTTCCCCTGTAAGAGGGCGATAGAACTCGACCCTGTCCTCCTTCACGACCGGCGGCTGATCCGGCGAAAATACATCGAACCGGACCCCTTCTCCCCTGGCATCCCAGAGCATCTGCTCATTTTCCGTTCCGTACATCTGCATATCCCTGTACAGGATATGGACATGGGCCTCCGGGTTCTGTTCTTTGATCAACCGGGCATTCTTGACCGCGGTCCGGCAGCAGATCCTGGAACAGTATTCCCTTTCCGGACAACGGGCCCCAACACACTGGATCATCACCACCCGCTGGGCGTCCATCCCACCGGATAAGAAACGTTCCTCCAGATCCATCTGGGTGACGACCCTGGTTCCGTCGTACCCGTACAGCCCTTCCGGCTTCAGGGGAACGGCCCCGGTAGCCACGACAACGCACCCCACCTTTTCTCGGATGGCATCGCCCCCATCGGGACGGATGGCAATCTCGAAATTGCCGATGTAACCGCTCACATCCTCCACCCGCGAACCCAGGTAAAGCGTGGCATTCGGCCTGGCCTTTATGGTTTCAATCATCTCCAGGACGCGGTCAGAGGCCTTCTCCCCGTGAGGGGCCAACCGGTTGATCCGCCTCAGAAGTCCCCCTGCCTCGGCATCCTTTTCCACCAGGATCACATCCAGGCCCATGTCGGCCAGGCTCCCTGCCGCAGACAGCCCGGCAACGCCCCCGCCGATCACCAGGACCCTGGGAATCAGGGAGGCCTCGATATCCTGCTGAGGTTCCAGAAAGGCCGCTTTGGACACCCCCATCCGCACCAGGTCCTTTGCCTTTTGGGTGGCGTCCTCCCGCTCCTGCATGTGGACCCAGGAACACTGGTCCCGGATATTCACCATCTCAAACAGGTAGGGGTTCAACTGGGCTGCCGCACAGGAGTTCTGAAAGAGGGGCTGGTGCGTGCGCGGGGAACAGGATGCCACCACCACGCGGTTCAGCTTCTGTTCTTTGATTCCCTTCTGAATCTCGCCGATCCCGGCCTCTGAACAGGTGTACAGGTTTTCTTTGGCATACACCACTCCGGGCAAGGTCGAGGCATATTCCGTGACGGAAGGGCAATCCAGATGTCCGGCGATATTTGAGCCGCAGTCGCAGATAAATACGCCGATCCGCAATTCGTCTGCCTGAGGTTTTTTCCCTCTCATTTCAATACCCATCTCCATGTTAGCCCCTGCGCGTCAGCGCCAAGGTCTATCATTTTTCACTTTTCACTTTTAATTTGTCATTTTCAGGACGCCTTCCGCATGTTCGCCGCTGCCACGATCTGTGCGGCCCGGGCCGCTGCCCCGCTGGCCTGGGCAACCGATTCCGGTATATCCATGGGACTGTGGGCGCAACCACAGGCGAAAATGCCCGGCCGGGTAGTATCCAGGGGCTGCGACGTGCCGGTCTTAAAAAAACCGAACCGGTTCAGTTCAATCCCCAGTGTCCCTGCCAGGCGATCCACCCCCTCGCTAGGGGCGCAGGCCGTGGCTAAGATGACCAGATCAAAGTCACGGGAGATGACCTTTCTCTCCCGTGTGTCCTCATAGGTTACCACCGGATTGCGGTGAGGTCCTTCCGTGATCTCGGCCACCCGGCTGCGAACATAGCTGATCCCCGACTGGTTGCCGCCCCGGACCTTGTACTCCTCGAAGCCCTTTCCAACGGCCCGAATATCCATGCCGAAAATGACAGACGTGGTCTCCCTTTCGTGCTCGTTGGCGATGATGGCCTCCTTGATGGAATGCATGCAGCAGAAGCCCGAACAGAACGGATAAAACCGGAAATCCCGGGACCCCACGCACTGAATAAAGGCCAGTCGCTTGGCCACATCAAAGCCTTCCGCCTCCTTTTTCAGGGCTTCGAGCGGTTCGACAAGGGCCCGGTGCGATGCATATTTCTCTGCCCATTTCGCGCGATCCGCGTCCCCCTCGTATTCGCCCTTTTGATAGGCATCGTAAAAGGCGGCCGAGGCCTGATCATATTTCTGCTCAAACTTATCAAGGGCCTTTTCCGATTTTTTCACATCCTTTTCAAGGGCTTCAATCTCCGCCTCCGCCAGGAGGTCCGATGGGCGGTGCAGATGTCCGGACGTCGGGCCGCTGGCGCTCAGGAGTCTTTCAAACTCGATGGCCGTAATAACGTTGGGGATCTGACGGTATTGATATTCAGGGATCTGTGACGGGTCGAAGACCTTGTACCCGGTGGCCACAACAATGGCCCCCACGTCCAGCTCCACGATCCGGTCCTTCTGGTCGAAATTGACGGCCTCGGCCTGGCAGACCTTCTGACAGATGCCGCATTTCTTGCCGTTCAATTGCCGGCAGTGCGCAGGATCGATGGTATGAGTCGAGGGGATTCCCTGGGCAAACCAACTGTATATGGCCTTTCGAGTCCCCAGGCCCTCATTGAATGCATCGGGGAGCACCGTCGGACATTTCTCCCTGCACGCCCCGCACCCGGTGCACCGGTCTTCCTCCACATACCGGGCCTTTCTCCTGACCGTCACCCTGAAATCGCCGCAATCTCCCCCCACCTCCTCCACTTCGGAGTAGGCCATCAAATCAATATTGGGATGTCGACCGACATCCAGCATCTTGGGCGAAAGGATTCAGATGGCGCAGTCATTGGTTGGAAATGTCTTGTCTAATTGGGCCATCTTCCCGCCGATGCTGGGGAGGCTTTCCACGAGATATACGTGGATCCCCATTTCTGCGAGATCCAATGATGCCTGTATCCCGGCGATGCCGCCTCCGATAACGAGAATGTCTTTATTCACCATTCTTCTCCTCGACTAATCGTCGCCTGTCATTTGCGATAAAAGGCTCACGCCTGAACTCCAAATTTGGAAGAGTGAACCATGACCAGTATCAATCTTCATTGTTCACTCTTCATTTTTCATTTTTCATTTCCCACACATCCCTCACGCCGCCTGTTTCAGGCTTGAAGGCCCCAGGGCCTTGATCTTCTCTGTAAATTCCCTGGCGACCTCTGCAAAGCGGGTCCCCTCGGCCGAAGAAATCCACTCCAGCCTCAGCCTGTCCTCATCAATGCCCAATATCTTCACGATTTGCCGCGTCATCTCAAACATCTTTTCGGCTTTTACATTACCATCCAGGTAATGACAGTCGCCGATATGTCACCCGGCCACCAGCACGCCGTCTGCACCCTCCTGAAAGGCCTTGAGAATGAAATTGGGATTCACGCGACCCGAACACATCAGACGGATGATCCGCATGTTGGGAGGATACTGAAATCGACTCACCCCTGCCAGATCCGCCGCGGAATAAGCGCACCAGTTGCAGGCAAAAGCAACGATCTTGGGACTGAACTCCTGAGACATGAAACTCCCTCTGGATTGTTGATTGACGATTGTTGATTGACGATTGAAACGACCCAATCTGGAAAAGCCCCAATCATAAAAAGTTAACTCAAAGCTGCCAAAATGATATTCTACAAAAAAAATACATAAGATGATGCGCTACCATTGAAGTCATTGCCAGTATTTTTGGCACATGCATAACAACATATTTTATGTTGGAACACTCGGGTTCGTTCTAACTCAACGTCCGGGTAAAGCTCCATTCTCTTAAATCGGCAATCGTCAATCAACAATCGTCAATTCAAAGCCGCATCCACCATGGTCAGCACTTCCCCGTCATCGTAGTGGAAGATGGAAGCCGCCCCTGTGGGACAGGCCACGGAACAGGAGCCGCACCCCTTGCAGAGGGCCTCCTGGACCCGGGACACCTTTCCCCCCCCGTCCGCATCCACAAGAGATATGGCGCCAAATGGGCAGGCCTCCACGCACAGGCCGCACCCGAGACAGTAGTACTCGTTCACGTGGGAGACAACGCCCTCCACCGTGAGTTCTTCCTTGGAAAGGACCACCGAGGCCCTCGATGCCGCCGCCTTGGCCTGGGCAATGCTCTCTTCTATGGGCTTCGGGTAATGGGCCATCCCTGCCACGAAAATACCCTCTGTGGCAAATTCAACCGGTCTCAGCTTGGCATGGGCCTCCATGAAAAAGCCTTCCTCGTTCAGCGAAAGCTTGAACATCTGGGCCAGGGCGGTATTATCCCGCGGCACAATGGCCGAGGCCAGAATCACAAGATCGGGATGGATGAGGATGTGCCGGTCCAGGATGGGGTCCCTGACAGATACCGAGATGGCATCCCCATCCGCTTCAACCGCCGGCTTCTGATCCAGGCTGTACCGGATAAACACAACCCCTTGGCGCCTGGCTTCCCTGTAAAGTTCCTCTCTCTGGCCGTAGGTCCGGATGTCCCGGTATAGAACGTACACGTCCATTTCCGGGTTCAGCGCCTTCAGTTCCAGGGCCGATGTCATGGTATGGGTGCAGCAGACCTTCGAACAATAGGGATGCTCTTCGTTTCTCGATCCGACACACTGGATAAAGACAGCCCTTTTTGCCCCGGCAATCCGCGTGTCCCCCCCCTTAACGGCCGCATCGAGGTCCTGGTGCGTCAGCACCCTCTGGTCCTTGCCGTACAGATATTCGGACGGGGTATATTCTGCAGCCCCCGTGGCCACAATGACAGCCCCGTGCCGCACCGATATATCAGAGCCGTTTTGCGAAATCACGGTCTCGAAATTACCCACAAAACCGGAGGCCCCCGTGACCACGGATTCCTTGAAAATCTCTATATCCGGGTGACCTTCCACCCGGCTTGCCATCCCTTTCACTTTCTCGGCAATGTCATCGCCGCGCCAGGTCCTGGAAAGGCCCAATGCATTCCCGCCCAGCTCGCCTGCCTGCTCCACCAGGAAGACATGGAACCCCTGATCCGCCAGACCCAGGGCCGAACTCATCCCCGCGATGCCCCCGCCGATCACCAGGGCCCTGCTGTCTACCGGGACCGTGGGCTGGGGGAGGGGCTGGATCAACTGGGCCCTGGCCACGGCCATGCGCACCAGGTCCTTTGATTTGCTCGTGGCCTCATTTCTTTCCTTGCTGTGAACCCAGGAGCATTGATTCCGGATATTGGACATCTCAAAGAGGTATTTGTTGAGGCCTGCATCCTTCAGGGTCTCCCGGAACAGCTCCTCATGGGTCCTTGGCGTACAGGCCGCCACAACCACCCGGTTCAGACCCTCCCGCTGGATGGCCTCCTTCATCTTGTCCTGCGTGTCCTGGGAGCAGGTAAAGAGGTTCTCCTCCACATAGGTCACCCCCGGCAGGGTGCGGGCATATTCCGCAACCGCCGGCACATCCACAATCCCCCCGATATTGGTGCCGCAGTTGCAGACGAACACGCCGATCCGCGGCTCTTCGGAAGAGACATCCCTCTCCGCTGGGTAGGTACGCTCCCTAACCAGGGTCCCACGGGCCGAAGAGAGGACCGCCTTGGCATCGCACGCCGCCGCACTCGCCTCCATGACGGAATAGGGGATGTCTTTGGGCTCCTGAAACGCCCCGCACACATAGACCCCTTTTCTGGATGTCTCGACCGGGCTGAAGGCCCCTGTCTCCACAAAATCGTCCGCATCCAATTCCACGCCCAGCCGATGGGCCATGTCGACCAACTGACTTGGGGTCTCCAACCCCACAGACAAGACCACCAGGTCAAAGGTCTCGATATGAATCCGGCCCCCCTCGTCCGCATATTGCAGGATCAGGTCCCCGGTCTCGGCGTCTTCTGAGATGGAATGGATCCTGGAACGGATAAACCGGACCCCCTGTTCGTCCCTGGCACGCTCATAATATTTCTCGAAATCCTTGCCATAGGTCCTCATATCCATAAAAAATATGGCCGCATCCAGTTCGTGCGCCGAGTGCTCTTTGGCAATGACCGCCTCCTTGATGGCATACATGCAGCAGACAGAAGAGCAGTAGGAGTGGTCGCACCGGTTGATGTCCCGTGACCCCACACACTGGAGCCAGGCGATTTTCCGGGGTTCCCGTCCATCGGAGGGTCTCTGCAGGTGGCCCTGGTAGGGGCCTGTGGCGCTCAGGATCCGTTCAAATTCCATGGACGTGACCACATTGGGGCAGGCGGCGTAATGATAGGTGTCAAACCGGCCGGGGTCAAAGGCCTGAAACCCCGGGGCCATGATCACGGATCCCACGTTAATCGAAAGGGTCTCGGGTCGCTGCGCGTGGGTCTCCAGGGTAATAGCGCCGGCCTTGCACGCCTCCACGCACTGGAAACATTCGCAACAGTAGCCGCAGTTCAGGCAGCGGCCCGCCTCCTCCTTTCCGGCATCTTCCCGGTAGCCTAATTCCACCTCCTGGAAGTTGCCCGCCCGCGCTGGGAGGGGAAGCTCCGGCATCCTGGCCCTGGACCGCCGCGGTTCATGTTCCGGGATCGGCCGATATGACGGGTTTTCATTGGCCAGGGGGGAGCGGCCCTCTGCCATGTCGCGGCCGTCTAAATATCTTGCGATCGATTCCGCGGCCTCCCTTCCCGCCGCAATGGCGCCGATGGCCACCCACGGCCCGGTCTGGAGATCGCCGCCGGCAAAGACGCCCTTGCGGCCGGTTTCATAGGTCACCGGGTCCACTTCGGCCGTGCCCCATCTGGAAAAGGCCAGATCGGCCGCATCTTCTAAAGCCGACAGGTCGGGCGTCTGGCCGATGGCCGGGATCAACTGGTCGATCTCAATGTCATATTCGCTCCCCGGGATCGGGACAGGACGTCTCCTTCCCGAGGAATCGGGTTCCCCCAGTTCCATTCGGATGCATCGCAGCCCGGTTACCTGTCCGTCTGTTGTCAGAACCTCCTGGGGGGCGCACAGATAAGCCACGCTGACGCCCTCTGCCTCTGCCGCCTGAATCTCCTCTTCCCAGGCAGGCATTTCAGCCCGGGTACGGCGGTAGAGGATCATCACCTGTTCGGCGCCTAACCGGACCGCGCATCGGGATACGTCAATGGCCACATTCCCGCCCCCGATAATTGCCACCCGCTTTCCGATCTCGGCCTTTCCGTTCAAGTTCACTTCCCGCAGAAAATCAACTCCCTGTCGAACGCCCTGGGCCTTTTCTCCGGGTATCCCCAGTTCGATCCCCTTGTGGGCCCCAAGGGCCAGGTATACCGCCTGGTAACCGGTATTCATCAGATCATCTATGCTCAGATCCGGTCCCAGGGGCGTTTGGGTCTTGATCTCAACCCCCAGATTACGGATAAGCTCGATCTCCCTGTCTAAGACCTCTCGGGGCAGACGATGGGCCGGAATGCCCACCCGCAGCATGCCCCCCGGCTCGGGAAGGGCCTCGAAAATCGTGGACAGGATCCCCTTGCGCGCCAGGTGATACGCGGCCGAAAGCCCGGCAGGACCGGAACCGATAATGGCCACCTTTTCATCCCGTCGGGGGAGGCATTCGATGTTTACATCCCTGGGATCAAACTGATCAGCGGCCAGCCTCTTGAGGTCGCGGATGGCCACCGGCTCGTCCACCTCACACCGGCGGCAGGCATCCTCGCAGCCGTGCGGACAGATCCGTCCCAATACCCCGGGGAGGGGAAGGTCTTCCATGATGATCTTCAGGGCCGCTTCATACTTGCCCTGCTTCACCATCTGAACATATCCCTGCACATTGAGTCCGGCAGGGCAGGCGAGGCGACAGGGGGCCTTATCTGTCTTCTGGATGGCAAAGGCCCCGGGGATGGCCTGGGCGTATTTCTTAAAGGTCGCCTTCCTGTCGATCAGTCCCTGATCATATTCACTGGGGAGTGATACCGGACATACCGCGGCGCAATCGCCGCATGCCGTGCACTTGGCTTCATCAATATAGCGGGGGGTCTTGCGGATGGTGACCTCGAAATTTCCTTCGCTGCCATCAACCCGCTCCACCTCTGCGCAGGTTATCAGGTTGATGTTGAGATGCCGGCCGACCTCGACCAGTTTGGGCGAGATAATTCACATGGCGCAGTCATTGGTGGGGAACGTCTTATCCAGTTCGCTCATGACACCGCCGATGGCGGGTGATTTCTCCACAAGATGAACAAAATATCCCGAATCAGCGAGATCCAGAGCAGACTGCATCCCTGCAATCCCGCCTCCAATGACCATAACCGATCCAACAATTTTTTCTGGCATGCGCCGCTCCTTAACAACTCGGCCCTCACGTGACCGCAGTGAGTAATCGTCAGTAAAATGTCAACCACGACGGGTCTGCACAAAAACCTGTCTTGACAAGCTTGCTGCAAAACACTACGCTATCTCCGCACCCGTTGTGCTCCGCAAATTAGGCGGTTTTGGATCTGATGTCAATAACAAAATAGGCACAAGGCCATAGGCTTTAGGCGCAAGGAACAGCTTCTGGTCTGCAAGAAAGGCCTGCCTCATCAGGCAGAGGCTTTTTGCATGAGGTTTCAGAATCAGGGTGGCGCATGGGGGCACTGTCCAGGCGGCGTCGAGGCCGGGGGAGGAAATAATGGGCTATGTGATCGAGCTTCCCCTCTCTCGGCGGTCATGGATGCGCGACCGCGTGGAAGGATCCGGGGACGAGGAGGAAAATACCAACGGCATATATCCTTCAGCGGCGGGTTGTTAGGGAGTAATCCAACACCCGCTCAAACACCATGCGACCCTTTCGTAGTCAGAGACCCGCTTGAGTGCATTGAACCAAAACATCATCCTCATTTCCCCCCTGTGCGAACTGGAACCTGTGCTCGCCGACCGGATCCGCAGGGAGGTCGCCCGGGTTTTCGGATATCCGACAGAAATCCATCCCCTCCTGAACGATGTCGAATTTGTCCTGGACGAGGATCGGCTCCAATACCATTCGACGCCGATCCTCGAAAGGCTTGCCCAGGCGGCCCCGGCCAACGCCATGAAGGTGTTGGCCATTGTGGCCGTGGATCTCTTTATCCCCATTCTTACCCATGTCTATGGCGAGGCCCAGTTGGGTGGACGGGCATGCGTGGTCTCCACCTATCGACTCAAAGAGGGGCTTCCGCCGGCCAGGCATCCACAAGATTTCCGGTTCCGCCTTGTGAAGGAGGCCGTTCATGAACTTGGACATACCTTTTCGCTCCGGCACTGCAAGGACCCATCCTGCATCATGCATTACTGCCGCAGTGTGAAGGACGTGGACAAGAAGTCAACGGAACTCTGCCGCTATTGCAGGATCATGCTGGATGATGAAATAAAAAGAAGGGGTTGGGGATTGAGGAATTAGGGGACTAGGAATTATTGCAAGAAGTTAGTGCCTTATTCACGCTCGTTCCCACGCTCCGGCGTGGGAACGAGCGTGGTTTCACCTTTCACCTTTCACCTTCGAGCTTCGAACCGCTGAAACGAAACTGGGTTTCGTAAATCGCCCGCCTTGGCTCGTTTTCCGGGATATCCGCTTCTGAGAAACGTCCGGGTGAGCCTGTCCCATCCGAGCGCCGGCATGCTCCCAAAGATATCCCTTCTCAGGTCCCCGCCATCGGCTGTGAGGGGCCCCGCAACCTCTTCAATAAGCTGATAGAGGTCGTTTACCTCAGCTTCCATAAAGGCCTCGGTTTCCCGATGAATCATCAATTGCTTGAGGTCGCGGCGAAGATCAGCGGAATGGACGGTCATGACCCAGCCCTCTGAATAGGGCTGACTGCTGGCGAGGAACCCGTCCTCCCAGAGCCTCGGGTTGACTGCGGCGACGACCCCGCTGACAGGTGAAAGGAAGTCTGCCCGCAGCTTCCCCCGAAACGCGACCATATCCGGTCGGTCCAGGCATACCTCTTGGCCCAGCAGGGGCGACTGGATGCGATCAAAAGGCCCTAAGAGGCCCACGGCAAATGCGTCGATTCCCACCCGGACCTGGGCCCCATCCTCCACCTTGACCCACGTATGCCCGCGGTGAAAATAATACCCTTGCGGGACCACGAATCCTTTTACTTTCATGGGATCGATCAGTTTGACAACCGTGTGAACGGCAAGCTGATCGTTATAGAACTGGTCAAACCCGCAATTCCCGCAATAATAGTCTTGGTGGCACGCCCTGAATTCAATGCGTCCCTTCATGTGATGAATGCACGGTCGTCGGGAGGGGGGCCTGGCTCTCAGTTTGTCTTTCCAGGAGACAATCCTCCCCCGTTTTCCCTCCAGCCCCCTCCCCTCCCGCATGTGTGTTCGGTTCTGGTCGGCGGCCCTTCCGAGGGCTTTGTCAAATTTACAGGAAACACAGGCATAGCTGTTTTTGCAGAACTTTCGGGAAACCACCCCGCCCTGCATCCAGATGCAGGGCGCCCGGCCCCCGGTTGATCGTTGGTTTACCCGATGTGGCGCCATATCATTCTCCATGGTCATATGAAAGTTCAACGGTGCAGGGAAGATCTGCAACTCATGATCTGAGAAAGGTCTTTGTGAGATTGCGCCAGCCCAATGTGGGGAGATTTCCAAAGATGTCATCGGCAAGATAACCGCCGTCGGCTGCCAAAGGCCCAGCCACCTCTCCCACCATGGTTTCCAGTTTCCCGACCTCATGGTCCATCCAGGTCAGGGTGTCGGCGTCAATCATGAGGGCGTTGGCCGCCTTTTTGACATCGGGCGGCCGTATCATGAAGACCCACCCTTCCTCGTAAGGCTTTTCATTAGCGAGAGCAGGCCTTTCCCTCAATGCCGCGTTCACTTCCATGATCACGCCATTTACCGGTGAAAGGACATCCGCCTCATCCTCTTTCCGCTTCAGGCCCCAGCCTGGACGATCCTTGTCCACTTCCTTGCCCATGAGAGGAAGATCCAAGACGTCAGCCTTTCCCAGGAGCTTCAGGGCAAAATCGTCCATTCCGACCCGGACATACCCGCCGCTCTCGATCCTGGCCCATGTGTGCCCGTTGTGAAAATAGTATCCCATGGGGACCTTGAAGCCCTTAACCTCTTGTATCTCGTAAGGAACGGTCCTCGTCTTTACGCTCCACACGTCCTCAAAAAACTGATCAAAATCACACGTGGAACAGGCGTAGTCGTAGGCGCAGGCACGGTTGGCAATGCGGCCGGTCAGGCTGTGCCTGCACACACGGTCCAGGCCGGGCCGTTTCCGCATGGCAGCCTGCCAGCTTACCTGATTTCCCTTTTGCACCTTCCCCCGCATCCCCAGATCATACTTGCATGTGGTGCAGTCAAAGAAATTGTTGCAGTTTTTGAATTCCACAGCACCGGCCTGCATCCAGATGCATGGATGGCTTGTCCCCGCGCGCTTATCCGGTTTAACCATCCATACCTGCCCTCCAAGGACAGTGGGGATATCCGACCCGGCTGTCAGATCCTGACCGGCCCCTTTCCTGTAGGAAGACCCGAACCCGATCTCGCTTCTCCTGCCCTTCTTGATCTCTCCCGCCATTTTTTCTCTCCTAATTATTAAATGTTTTCTTTGTTGTTGTCGAACAATAGAGCAAGACCTATGCCGTTCAGGAAAACGGCCGTCTGACAAAAGGCTAACGGCTTTATATCACTGACAATTTCTGGTTTATGGCTGGCCAATTAGAAATCCCCCAGCTCGTCTACGACAAGGAGAGCGATGAATAATTCAACGCCTCGCCACAGAGATCCTGCCAATTCTCGTCGGCTATGCGTTTTAATATATTAATTTCAAGAAGTTATACACGTGTTTTCATTTACAACACACGTGTCGCGTTTTCCTACAGTGGCGAGGAATCTATGTCAATAGGAGCAGTTTTTCAGACGGTTGTCTATGGAGAGAGATCATAAAGAAATGCAGCGAAAAAACGACCAGTGCCCCAGCGGATGAAACCCGGGGGGCGGATATCTTCTACCGCTTGCTTCGGACACGGGCACGCTAGGCGATCGCTGCATAAAAAACGCGGCGTCAGGGCGCCTGATGGGAATGATTGAAAAGGGTTGCGCGAAACGATTTCTAAGGTTTTTCAGTCGCCTCTGATCCATTGTCAATCCCCGACAGTCCTTCCGCGAGGTAGGCATAGAGGTCCGTTACCTTCACATCCAATTCTGCCGTGCCCTGGGCGCAGGTCAGATGAATGTGGCACTTGGGACAGGCGGTGATAAGCGTATGGGCCCCGGTCTGCAATGCCTCATCGAGTCGCTCGATGCGCATCGCCTTTGAACAGTTGGAGCACTCCATCCACGCGCTGGTGCCGCAACACATCGCATTTTCTCTGTTGCGGCCCATTTCCATTAACCGAGTATCCGGGATCAGGTTGAGCAGGTCCCGAGGCTGTTCATAGAGCCCAGCTCCCCTGCCCAACCGGCACGGATCGTGATAGGTGAGCGCGCCGTTTCGGGAAGGCGTGAACGACAGCCCGGAACCGGGCAGTTCCCGGGCCAAAAACTCGGTCATATGGAGCACTTCAAAGGGGAGGTCGCCGAAATACCTGGGATAATGCGCCTTGAAGGTGGTATATCCTTCAGGGCAACTGAAGAGCACGGTCTTTGCCCCCGATGAGGCAATCACCTCCATATTCCGTTTGGCTAATTTGCGGAAGGTCTCCTCATTTCCGCTCCACAAGGCGTCATGCCCGCAGCATCGTTCTTCGTTGCTGACAACCGGCGTAATCCCCATCTTGTTGAGGATGGTGAGGACCCCCCGTGCGCTCTGGAGCGGTGAGATACTTAAATAGCTGAAGATTACTTCAAAATAGGGAAGGCAACCCACAAAATAGAAATAATCCCCCTTGTCAGAAAAGATGCCGGACTCCCTGGCCCATCCCGTCCGCTGTTGGCGAACCTCGCTGGCCTGGAGTTCAGCAATGGACTGCATGATGCCGTGATGGCTCTCAAAGGGGAGGTTCCCGGTCTGGCGGGCCTTCTGCCTAAACGACCGGATGAATTCGGGGAAATCGATCTCCACCGGACACCGGGTGCTGCACCGTGCACAGCTCAGGCACGCCCATATCTCATGGGCCCGCGAAAGATCTCCGTCCGGTTCCGACACGGACCGTTTGATCATCTGACGGGGCGAAAAAGAAGGGAGCACGCGGCTGACAGGGCAACTCCCGGTGCATACCCCGCATTCCATGCAATAATCGATCTGTTTCTGAGTAAGCACCATTGCCTGTTCCGTTTTATGGGTGAAGTAATAATGACGAGAAAGGACTCTCCGACAAATTTGAGACCCGTCTAAATATATCCCTCAATACCATGAACGCGACCCCTACTGCAAGCTAAAACTGGCAGGGCTTCAACTCCCAAATCCGGCATGCAATTTTTGTCTGCCTGAGATATCGGGCTGTGCCGAGGAATCAATTCACCGATTGGCTGGGACCAAGCTTCTCCAAGATCTTCTCATACGCGGCGTTGATCTCCAGGTCGGATCTCGCAAGGAGGCCATTGAGGTCTCCCCGGTCCCCTGAGACCACCATTTCCCCGTCAATGGGGATCCGGCCCAGGAACGGAACCCCCATCTCGGCGGCCATCAGCTCGCCGCCGCCGGTCCCGAACATGGGCACGGTCTCACCGCAGCGGGGGCAGACAAGGCCGCTCATATTTTCAACGACCCCTAATATCTTCATATTCACCTGACGGCAGAAATTGATCGATTTTCGGACGTCCGCCAGGCTGATCTCCTGGGGCGTCGTCACAATAATCGCCTCTGCATCGGGGATGGTCTGGGCAATGGTCAGCGGTTCGTCGCCGGTGCCCGGCGGAGAATCGACCAGCAGATAATCGAGGTCTCCCCACTCGATATCGGAGATGAACTGCCGGATGGCGCTGATCTTCATGGGCCCCCGCCAGATGACCGCCGTATCCTTGTCTCCCAGGATCATCTCCAGGGAGACAATCCGAAGGTTGTCGGAGAAGCGGTACGGCCTGACAACCCCCTCTTCGGTCATATCAAACCCGCCCCGTACGTTCATGAGCCTCGCCACCGTCGGGCCGTGCAGGTCCACATCCAGGAGCCCGACCCGGCTGCCGTTGCGGCTCAAGAGGAGGGCAAGATAGCTGGCCACCGTGCTTTTTCCCACGCCGCCTTTGCCGCTCATCACCAATATCTTCCGGCCGACGCGCCCCAGATTGGCCTCGATCATCTTGTCCTGTTGCGCCCTCTCAAAGTCCCCGGGCGTATGGCACCCGGCATTTTCCATTTCCATAGTCCCTTCCTTCCCTCCTCGGTTCAACGTAAAAAAAGAGGCCTCCCCGCACCACAATCCCCGGCACTATGGGAAGGCCTCTTTCAGGTTCACTGCGTCAGGCGTTACAGTTCAAGCCACGAATCCGAATAGAGCGACTCGCCTAAGATCACCTTCGTTGTCTTGACATAACCCTGCATCTCCTTTGAAAGGGCGCCCATATCGATCGCTTCGCCGTCCATGACCTTGTGAATGATCTCCACCACATCGGGTCTTTTGCCGCGGGCGATGGCAACCAACTGATCATCATAGGCATCGGCTATGCAGGAATACATCCCCTTCCGCTCCAACATCACCATGTAGGTCTGATTGAGAATCGGCCGGAGGTGATCCGGCGGCCCGTTAGAGATATTGGAGAGTCCGCAGGTGGACTTGACGCCGGGGAACATATCCTGAAGCATCTCTTGAAAGGCCATCAGGCTGAGGGCCTGGGGCTGCTGGATATTGACCGGGGTCACGATCCCGTCAGCAAAGATGTCCTCATTGGGAACGCCGGCCTCATTGGCGGCATATATGAGCTCTGCAGCCAGGGCGCCTCGCTCGTTCTCATCCCTGGGCAGCCCATCCGGTCCCCACATAAGGGCAATCATGCTGGCCTTGTACTTGACCGCCAGCGGAATCATCTTTTCGTACCGCTCGGTCCGGCACATGATGGAATTGATAATAGCCTTGCCCTTGTGCGCGGAAAGCCCTGCTTCCATGGCCTCGATGTTCGAGGTATCGAGGCAGAGCGGGGGCGTATCCCCAATGGCCTCCTGCACCGTCTTGACCACGAACTCCATCAACTCAGGTCCGCCCTTTCTGGCAGGACCCAGGTTGATGTCGATCCAGTCGATCCCCTTTTCCTTCTGGCGCTTGGCCTCTTCGGCAATGGGGCCCGGATTTTTTTCCTTAAAGGCCTTGCCGATCACCGTGCTGATGACATTCAGATTTTCACCAATCAATAACATGGGCACACTCCCCCTTTTTCTGGTTTATTCCGAGACCAAGGTCTCCTTATTGTTTGTTGATCCGGCGGAGCTTGCAGGCCCGCGGCACGGCAAGCTCCCAAAGCGGGTCTCAGCCTACTTTGCCATATCCTTCAGGAACTTCGGTATCAGAGAGGCGTCCCTGGGCCCGATAAGGACCTCCCAGTCTGGCAGTTCCTCTTCCATCTCTCCGCTGATGGAGGCGGCATAGCCGGGGATAATGATCTTTCGGTGCTTCACCTTGTCGGCAATGCCGCACTTCTTCACAAACATGCCCACCACGTCTCCGGAGAACTTTCCTGCGGCCCATGCGGTCATGACCGAAAGGCCTTCGGTATCGAGGATGAGGAGCCAACTCGCCACCCGGCTCCCCTCTATCTCGCCGCTGACGATAAAGTAGGTCAGAGAGAAGTTGGTGGTCACCAGGACCGGAGAATTCTCGTCCGGCGCACCGATCTCGTAGATCCCCTCCGTAACGGTCATGGGCCGTTGCGGGTCTGTATATATATTGAGCCGCTCCAGGAGGAGGGGGAAGAGATTTTCACCCTTGAAATCCGAAAGCACCACAATCCCCCCATACTTGGCGATCAGCATGGACGTAATAAGGGTTTCCATGTCGAGGTTGCTCGCCATTTCACAGGGAAATGTGATGGTGGGGAAGCCCAGGGATTTGTTGCCGGCCTTGAGCGCGGCCCTTCGGATGGCCACCTGATCCTGAAAGAGCTGTTTGATCTCCCTGGCCCCGGAATCGAACACCAGGTCCTTCAGCCCCATCCCCGTCAGTTTATTGCTGAGGGCCATCAGGTCATCCATGTTGTCCGCCTTGACGGCCAGGGGGAGTCCCTTTTCTTTTGCCAGGTTCCCCATCTCTTCGGCATTGGCCGCGGTTGCTGCATACAGAAGCGGCTTTTTGAATGCGCAGGCCTCCACCGCGGCCTTCATGGCGTCCACACTCTCTGTCATGAGGACCAGGTTGAACTCGCTCTCCGCGGCGATCTTCTTGGCCGCAGCCGCAAAGGCGGCCGCATCGCCCGCATCCTTCAGGGCCACCAGCTCGGGTCTCAGATTGAGGCCCACCCTTTCAAACTGAAGGGCGTTCCATGCCTTTAGTTTCGTATCAAGGGCGGCCGGATCCATATCGGAGGCAATCATGGCCCCCAGGCCGGTCGGGTTGTAAAAGGTCTTTTCATGCCGGAACATGACGGTCTCGCCGCCTGTCTTGAAGGCCCTTGTACCGGCCCCGATGGCCACCGGCCGGATCGGCGGGGCAGAGGCCTCTGCCAACTGGGCCCTCGCCTCATCCGACACATACGGGCAGCTATCCAGTTCCGCCTTGCCCGCAGCCAGGTTCATGGCAAATGCGAGGCATGTCGGGATACCGCACTCCGCGCAGTTCGTCTTAGGCAACAGCTTAAATATCTGAATTCCAGTTAATCCCATAATTCACTCCTGAAATATTAGGACGCAGATCCTCGCAGATTCACACAGATGGTTCGGACCCGGCTTGTCTGCGTGTATCTGCGTCCAGAAAAGAGGTTTGATTCCTTACCCGACGATCGGGTCCATCTTCAGGGCCGGATGCTCTTTCTCCTTGAGAAAAGCCATCACCGATTCCTCGTCAATGCCCACGGTCTCATCCGCAATCCTGTCATACAGATCCGGGACCCCGAGCTCTTCTCCCCGCTTGTCGAGCCGTTCCTTGATCTCCTCTTTCAGCGACTTGGGCATCCACACCATGCGAAGGAGCCCGCCGTCGCCTGCGATAAATTTACGCTGGGTAATATTGAACTTTCCGTGACCCACAAATCCGGGCGAGGACAGTCCGCCCCCCATGACGCCGGCCAGGGTCGTAAACTTCATGCCGCACGGGGTCAGCCCGGTGTAGTCCCGGTGGACCGTCATGACGCCGTTACACCCCGGAAGCACCGCCGCAATGCACTCGCAGCACCCGCACGTGGTCATCGGATCATAGACAATGCTGTAGAAGTTGTAATGGTCGACGGTCTGCCTCGACGCCTTGAACACAAAGTCATTCACCCCTTTGAACTGCCCCAATACCGGGTCCAGGACCTCGCCCTTCTTCACGGGTTGGTTGGGACCGGTGGGATTGATCTCAAAGGAGGCCTTGCAGTCCATCCAGTTGTAGGCGCCGCAAAGGCCGGTCCGCTCCGGGCTGACCATGCAGACATGGCTCGGGGCAAAGGACTGGCAGAGGGTGCAGGAATAAAATGTCTCCACGCTCTCGTCCGTCATACTCTCGACACGCTCGTCCCTGGTCCTGTATTCGGCCCTGGCTGTTTTCGTGAGCTTGTCCACGTCTTCCTTCTTGGTATAGAGGGTCACCTGGACCTTATCCAGGATGGTCCCGAAGTCCTGATGGAACTTGGCGTGTAGGATGGTACCGATATCCTTGAGCGTAAATCCCTTCTCGATAGCCGGCTCTCCCACGCGGATCCACGAGATATCCCGCTGCCCGATATGCATGATGCCCTGGGCATAGTTGATCAGGTGATGAATCTGACGTTCCAGGATCGGTTCGAAGTCGGCCTGCATTTCCCGGCCGGCCACCTGGACGAAAATCCCCAGGGGCAGTCGATCGCCCTTTTTCACGTCCTTGACGTCAGGGCCTACGACTTCTACCTTGCCGTCTTCTATCGCCTTCATGTCGGCCATCTTGCACAGCTCGGTACACTGGGTCTTGCCGCCGCCCATCTCCATATACAGGTCGTCTTTTCGGACCCGCTCGCCTTCGAAGGCCGGGCCGTAGGCCAACGGGATGTCGATCTGAGTGACGCTCACCTTGAGACCGCGAATCTCGATCGATCTCTGCGGCATCTCATCGTGACCCACGTTGGCCACCACGTGCTCGTAGGTGCAGACGCCTGTGGGCAGGATCTCGGGGATATCCGTATCCGCAATGGTCGGGAAACCCCAGTTGACGCAACCGGCCGCATTGGCCGCCCACTCGGCATTGACGTCGCCCAAGGCATTGACAAATGCAAAGATCCGGTTCTTCTGATAGGCCAGCATCTTCTTATAATCGCCCGGCTGAATGCCGCCGAAGGACATGCCCGCCCGATTGGCGAAACCCAGGGCAAAGACCGCGGCCGAGATATCCGGCCCAAAGGGGACCAGCCGGGTGTTCCAGCCGATCTGGACCTTCTCCTGGAGGAGCTGTTCCGTAAAGGTGGTCCCGTTCTGATTGGCCGCCATAAAGACATAGATGGTCTTGAGCTGATACTCCTCGGCCATCTTCTTGGCAGTGGCCGAATCGGGGGCCGCGCCCACAATGGCAGCAAACCCGGGGGCCGTGCCGTCCACGAACTCGACGCCCCGCTTTCTCATGATGGCATCGTCGGCCGCGCCCAGCCAGATCTTCCCGTTGTCCACATCCGGGTCCTCGATCTCGGGCTGGTAAAAATCCGGGTCTTCCACATACCGGATCGCCTCTGAGATCTCTTCAGCAAAAATAGCCCCCATCCCTGCATCCAGGAGGGGTCCCAGGTAGGGAAGGTGGCAGTCCTTTTTCACATGGGGCGGCAACAGGCTCCTCGCAAACTCCAGGGGCTTTTTCGCCGAATCCAGGTCCGTCACCTTGATCCCGGTCAGGGAATAGATAATAGGTAAAAAATAGGCGGTATTGGGAAATTCCAGCTTCTGGCTCCCGCCGTAGGTTTCCAGGGCCCTCTTGTAGGTCCCTTCCGCCTTTGAGACAATATTGTAAGCGCCCTGAATGGCCGCAAACGCTACTAATTTCGACATGTTATATGTCCTCCCTTCTTAAGAGGTATTTTTCGGTTTAAGCCGCCTCCAGCTTCTGCCGGTCAGCCATATCCATAAGGACCCTCTCGCGCGTCTTGTCGATGCCGAGGGCCTTCCGCTTCTTGTCAATATGGGCGATCATCTTGTGGGCGTGCTTGATCGGGTCTACCTCCAGATCCCACATGCCGCCATAGAGGCCTTCTAATTTGTTGTACAGGTAGTCTTCGAAGACCGGTGAACCGCTCACGGGCATGGTCACGCCGAAGACCGTGTAGACCCCGGCGGTCACAAAATAATGACCGATGCTGATGGCCTTCTCGCTCATCCACTCGGGCGCCGACCCGGCTGCCGGCAGGTCGCTGATATCATCGCCCAGGCCCCCGGCCTTGACCACCTCGGTCGCGGCCATGAGTATCCGGCTGTTATCGACACATGAACCCATGTGCAGCACGGGCGGAATGCCGACCGTCTCACAGACCTCGGCCAGCCCCGGTCCGCAGTAAACAGCGGCAGATTCGGGCGTCAGAAGTCCGGCCTTGGCACAGGCGATGGCGTTACATCCGGTGGTAAGTACAATCACGTCATGCTTGATCAATTCTTTTACAACGGCGATATGCCCCGCATCCAGCGAGGTTCGGGCGTTGTTTCAGCCAACCACTCCGCCGATACCCCGTATGCGGCCGTTGATGATGTTCTCGTTTAAGGGCGTATAAGACCCGCGGAAGGTCCCGCCCAGATGGTAGTTGATCGCCTCATAGCTGAATCCGGCAACCAGGTCATGCCTGTGATCCGGGATCATGACCTCTTTTTCCCTGTTGGGGAAGTTTTCGATCCCTACCCGGACAATCTTCTTGGCGTCTTCGAAGGCGGTGTGTTCATCAAATTCGATATGGATCGTGTCTCCTGATGCGATCCTCGCCCGCGGGTTGGTGGTAATCACCTTGGTGTGAAAACACTGGGCTACCGTTGCGATATTTTCCATGATGCACTGCACATCCACCACCATGGCGTCTACCGCGCCTGTGATAATGGCCAGCTCCTGCTGTAAAAAATCACCGCAGAGCGGGATGCCGTGTCTCATCAAAAGCTCATTGGCCGTGCAGCAGATGCCGCTCAACTGGATCCCCTTGGCCCCTTTTGCCTTGGCCAGTTCCACCATCTCGGGGAGTTCGGAGGCCTGTACGATCATCTCGCTTAAGAGGGGCTCGTGTCCGTGGATAACGATGTTGACATGGTCTTTCTTCATAACACCCAGATTGGCCTGACTCTTCAACGGATACGGGCAGCCGAAGAGAACATCCTGCAGGTCCGTGGCGATCATGGAGCCGCCCCACCCATCGCCAATGGCGGCCCGGCTGCACTGCTCTACAAGATTCTCGTAATGCTGATCCACACCGATATGGGTCCGGTGCATGATCTCGACGATCTCCCGGTCGATCCCCCTCGGGACGACGCCCAACTTCTTCCAGAGGTCATACCGCTTGGCCGGGGCCCGCTTGACGGTGCAGACCTCTCCGGTCTGCTGTCCCCACTGGCCCAGGGCCTTCTCCCCCACTTCCACGGCGATCTCGTCGATATCCCGGTCCAGAATCGCGCCGTTCTCCCCCTCTACCGTAATAGCCACGCCAAAGTCCGGTGCGATCTCCAGGAGCTTCTTTGTGTCTTTGATATGGTAATCATCGGTTTCCTTTCGAGCGGCCGCCAGAAAGGTCTCTGCAACACCCCTGCCATGGTCTGAGTGGGCCGCGGCCCCGGCTGCAACCATCCGGGCGAAATTCCTGGCAGCAATCGTCTCCGGGGTGGCCCCGCACAGACCCTTGCGGGTATCCTTCCCCTCTATGCCGCCTTTGGGCAGGGGAAGCCTGCAAGGCCCCTGGGCGCAGTTCTTGCAGCACGTTCCCTGGGCCCCGATGTTACAGGCCTTCATGCTCTGAGCCCGATCAAAGATGGTCTCGATCTCCATCTCTCTCGACCTCACGATCATCTCTTGGCTCGCCAGATCCAGGGCCAGATCTTCCGGCCTTGGCGGCGCCTCCTTTTTCTTTACCGAAACAACCTTACTCTTGACTTCTTCTGTCGCCATTATGAGGTTCCTCCTCTTTCCAAATTGCGATTCTGGGTTCTAAATCCGTTTATGAATACGATCGATGCCTGCAATCAGTTTTTCCACCATATCCAACTGTTGGGTGGCGGGCGTCTTGGCAATGGTCTCTCCCTCACGCCCCTGCTTGTGGGCCTCGTGTTCTTCTTTTTCCATGGCCCGCTTGTATCTCAGGGCCTTCAAGTCATCGGTTTCCTTGGCCTTGGCATCTGCCTTGGCCTTCTCTTCGGCCTCTGCCTTGGTCTTGGCTTCGGCGTCTGC
>CAYPDL010000011.1:37599-49595 GCA_964409475.1 uncultured Desulfobacteraceae bacterium
TCGGCGTCTGCCTTGGCCTTCTCTTCGGCCTCTGCTTTTGCCTTGGCTGCCGTTTCGGCCTTGGCCTCGGCCGCTTCCTTGGCCTTCGCCGCTGCTTCAGCCGTCACCTTCTCTTCAGTCTCTTTCTTCGGCGCGGCCGCAGCAGCAGGCGCCGGAGCGGCCTTTTTGGCCTCTGGTTTCGGCGCGGCCTTCTCCTCTTTCTTGGGAGCAGGGGCAGCTTTTCCCTCGGCCTTCGGTTTTGCAGCCGCCGCTTTCTCAGGTTTGGGAGCGGCTTCTGCCGGGCCGAAGTCCAGATTGGGCTCAGGGGACAATGAGATCAGATCCGCCTCCTCCAGCGGCAACTGCTTGGAGATCTCCTTTACATCGCTGGCGCTTCCCCCGTTGCTCAATAGATCGATAAACGAGCGGACCAGTCGGACCGACTCGGGATGCCTCAATATCAACACCGAGGAGCCGCCGAGCAGATAGCATACCGCACCCACACACTCCATGAGGATGGCCCTTCTTTCCGGGTCGCCTAATGTTGGCATCTCTGCAAGGGGGAGCCCCGCCTCTTTGCACTTCCAGATCTCGTTGCCCAGGTTGGTGATCATGGGAATCTGAAGTTTGTCGTCCTCCTGGGTCAAGGCGGCCATCATGATGCGCTCCATGACCGAGTACGAATACTCCATGCCGTATCCGAGTCCGCCGGTTGTCGGGTCGATGACAATCTTGTTGCCTTGAACCCCTAAATTGCCCAAAAGGATATTGAGCTGCTTTGCCAGGTTCACGTCGATGGGCGAAGACGCGATCACCGTATGGCCGTAGCCCAGGGCGCTTGCGCCCACGCCCTTGTGGTTGGCTTCTTCAACAGGACCCAAGCCCAGATTCTTGCCTTCACACACCTGGGAGATCTTCTTGAGAACCTGTTCATCCTTCTGGTTGTTTGCCGTACCCCACAGGATAACCGGTACATCCACTGCGTCGACAACCTTCTTGGTCACCGCCGCAGCCTCGTCTGCACTCCTGTCCATTCCGTTCGGGTCGGTGCTCTTGAGTTGCAGGATGATGATGTCGGCCCCATACGCGTCAACACATTTTTTGGCCCAGGCATCGGGTGAAGAAATAACATCCTTAAACGGCGCAACGGCCGCTGCCGGCCATTCATTGGAAGGGTCGTAATCCCATATCTCCATCGCAATTCTCGGGGGATTTGCCGTAGCCCCTTCGAACAGATAAAACGGATAGGAAGTCTGCCCCCCCAACGCCACAGCGCCACTGCCGGTTCCGACCGTGGTTTGCCCTATCTTTCCAGAATAGGGCTGTTTGGGAATTTCAAAGGCCAATGTCTTTACCTCCTTCTTCCATATTGTCGTTAATAATGCGCGGCCGTCTGAACGCTGCCGCCAACCATAATAACCGAAAAACCACTATATAAATCAAAAAGCCTTCAAACCCTCTTTGTGAAAAAAATAACAAAAGTAGGGCAAAAAAATACCTCACCTGCCGAGGCTATTCAGGACAAATTAGATGAATCTCTATTCATTGTCAAGAATTTTTTACAGTAATTTTAACCTCTTTTCTCTCTCTCAGCCTTTCAATATATTGTAGATGATAAAAAATAAAATACAACATATAGCAATATTTTCCCCATACTTGCGCCGCATCTCAAACCCGTCAAGGAACTCGCTTAAGGCCACGCCCAAAACCATCATACCCACGTTTGTCCGCTATAAGACCATTAAGTTGACATCGAAGATGCGATAGGCGGCCGCTACAGCCGGGTTCTCCTTGCCCAGCTCACTGGTGGGCCTACCTGCCAGATCGAATGCCTGAAGCTCCGCATTTTCGGGCACCGTCCCGACAAAATCGAGTTTGTATTCAGCCAAAGCCTGCTCCAGGGCCTGGGCCTGATCCTCTTTGAAACGGTTGACCATCACCATCTTGCGGCCGATATTCAACGAGAGCTTATCTGCCAGCTCGACGATCCTCGAAGCAGCCTGGAGTCCTCTCCGGGTGGGATCCGAGACAACGAGAAGGGCGTCGAAATTATTGGTCGTCAACCGGCTCATATGTTCCATACCGGCCTCATTATCCATGACAATGGAGGTGTAGTTTTCAATCAGTTTCTCCAGGGACTGGGTCAAGAGGGTATTGGCAGCGCAGTAGCACCCGGCGCCTTCAGGCCTCCCCATAACGATGAGGTCAAAGCCGTCCGCCTCCACAACCGCCTGCTGGAGCTTCATCTCCATAAAAATATCTTTTGTCATGCCGCTGGAAGCCCCCGTCTTCATCTGCTCCCTGGCGTCTCCCAGGGTTTCCTCAACCTCCAGGCCCAGGACCTCATTCAGGTTGGCGTTGGCATCTGCATCCACAGCCAACACCGGGGTTCTCCCCTTTTCGACAAGATATCTGACCAGCATCCCGGCAATGGTTGTTTTTCCCGTCCCCCCCTTACCCGCAAGGGCAATCGAATAGGTCATAGTTATCTCCCCTCTTTCATTAAACAGATTTTGATTGATATCCCCATGATGATTTGTTAAAATAAAATGATTTTACAAAACTGATTGAGTAACAGTTAAGTGTTTGCCATGACAATAGAAAATTATATATGGGACAAAATTAAAGCGGATTTTAAAAAGGGAATTCCCATGTCTGAGTTCCAGACATGGGTATCAAGGGCATCCCTCAAGGAAATCAACGACTGTCAGGCCGTTATCGAGGTCCCGAACAAATTCATCGCGCACTGGCTGCAAGAAAACTACACGGATCAGATTCAAACCATCTTAAGAGACAATTTAAACACCCTTCCGGAGGTCTGTTTCACCTATGCCGACCCCCCGGACCCTATAAAAACACAAACCAATGAGGCCGTCAAGGGCCGCAATATACCCTCTTTTCACGGGATCGACGCCCATAGCACCTTTAGTGACTTTGTTACGGCAAACAGCAACCGCCTTGCCTACTCATCGGCACTAAGCGTGGTAGAGAGGCCTGCCAGCACCTACAATCCGCTCTACATATACAGTGAATTCAGCCTGGGAAAAACGCATATCTTGAATGCCATCGGCAACCTGGTCGTCCAAAACAACCCTCACGCGAATATCATGTACCTTTCAGCCGATCAATTTCTCAGTCAGATCTCATGCACCAGCGAGGCCCAACAAACCGATCGTTTCTGGGAAACAGAGGGGGCCCCCGATTTTCTTCTTCTGGATGACATCCACCTGCTCGCCAATCACCGGAAACCACAAGCCGAATTATTGGCACTGTGCAACTCGTTCCTTGAATCCGCCAGGCAGTTGGTCGTCACAGCGATCTATCCGCCCGGCAAGATTCGGGATCTGCTCCCCCAACTCCGCTCACGCCTCGAATGGGGTCTTATAGCAAAAATCAATCCCCCGGGTCAAAGGACTAAGATCAAGATCATTAAAAAAATAGCTGGAAAGGAACAAATAACCCTTCCTGAAGACGTCGCCTTTTTTCTCGCAAACACTACCGACGACATGAAAACCCTGATTCAGCATATCGGCAGGATCAAGGACCATTTTTCTTCTTATAAAAAACCGATAGACATCTCCACGCTTGAATCAATCATTAAAGCGGCTTGTCCTTCGAGTTGTATTGATATCAACCATATTCAAGGCATCACCGCTAAATATTTCAATATCACTTTAACCGACCTGTTATCCGATAAGAGAGGAAGGGCCTTTTCATACCCAAGGCAGGCAGCAATCTACCTCACTAAGAAACTGACCCCGCTTTCCCTAAAGGAAATAGGGCGTGCATTCGGCAATAAGCATCATTCTACGGTTATCTATGCGGAAAAGTGTATTCGAAAGGCCAAAACTCAAAATGAAGGGGTATCGAGAGATATCGATGCCATACAGAAGCTTCTGCTTTGATTGACGACATATTAAACAGGACAATCGTTGTCCCGCAACGAGCTCTCTATTTATGATTATGGTATGGCCGTTACCGAATACAGAGGCTCGGTTTTCAAAACGTGTTCAAATCGCTTTAAAAGCCAGTCGAAAACCGGCTCTTTTCAAAAAAATAATACAGACAGCGTCTGGATATTTGAAAGGCAGTTTAAAATTGATGAAATTTTTTATATTTTATTTCAATTAAATAGCCCAATATTTAACAAATAAACGTCCCTTATTAGAGTTGTTGTTTTCTTTTACATTTATTAAAACAATACCCATCTGCCGGAGGAAAAAATGGAAATAAAAATTGCCAGGTCTGAGCTCCTCAAGTCTGTTTCAAGGGTTCAAAGCATAATTGAGAGGAAAAGCAGCATGCCTGTTCTCTCGACAATACTTTTTGACGCCTCGGGTCCGACCGTTCGTCTTTCAGCGACAGATCTTGAACTCGGCTTTCAGGAAACCATTTCGGCAAATGTCATCGAGGAGGGAAGCATTACCGTTTCGGGAAGAAAGCTTTTCGAAATCCTCAAGGAAAGCAATTCCGAAACATTCACCATAAAGAGCAAGGACAACAACCGGGTCCATTTATCAGACGGCGTCGCCCGGTTCGATCTCGCGTGCATAGCGGCCGACGAATTTCCGTCATTTATCGAACCTGAGGGTGTCCCCCTGGTTCAAATAGATGGAGATACCCTGGCCGATATGATCAATAAGACCATTTATGCCATCACCATCGAAGAGGCGGGATTCAAACTCTCCGGGGTGTTCACTGAAAGGGTTTCGCACGGTGGAAATTATTTTCTGAGAATGGTGGCCACGGATGGTCACAGGCTCTCGATGATCGATAAACGTATTCCCGGTATAGAGGTCTTGGACCTGGTTCAGGGGGTGATGATCCCCAAAAAGGGGATGTCTGAACTGAACAGGCTGGCATCCGAAGGGGGCGTCGTAGAAATCGGATTTAAACAGAAGGACTGTGTGGCCAAGAAAGAGAATGCCTTGTTGGTCATGCGGCTCCTTGAAGCCAAGTTTCCGGATTATCAGGCTGTTATACCCAAAGAGGCCGCTTTTTCCATACTATTGAAGCGGTCTTCGCTGCTGGAAGCCATGAGAAAGATGCTGATTTTGAGCAATGAGCGATATCGCGCCGTAAAGGTAACGCTCGAGAATGATGTACTGGACCTGGTCTCAGCCAACCCGGATCTGGGCGAGGCCCAGGAAAAAATAGATATAACATATTCGGGTGAGAGGATTGAGGCAGGGTTTAACCCCAAATACTTCATAGATGTTGTCCAGGCAATGCAGAGCGACATGATCCATATGGAGTTTATGGATAATTCAAAGCCGTGTGTTATCAAGGGGGATGAAGACG
Source organism: uncultured Desulfobacteraceae bacterium (assembly GCA_964409475.1). GTDB lineage: Bacteria > Desulfobacterota > DSM-4660 > Desulfatiglandales > Desulfatiglandaceae > AUK324. The sequence goes on from CAYPDL010000011.1 coordinate 42,880, forward strand.
ACGGCTTCATAGGGTTGATCATGCCGATGAGGGTTTAACGCGGCATAGCCATAACCAAGAAAAGTGACTGAAGTTTAGAGTGTGGAGTTGAGAGCGGAATTTTGATTGTTCGGTTTCCAGCCCCAATTTCCAGTTTGCAGTTTCACCACTCGACCGGTCAGCGGTTTTATTGTTTTTTGTGACAGGATCCAAAGGAATAAGGCAATAAGATAATGGAACAAAATAGCACTTACGAGGCAGAAGACATCAAGGTCCTGGAAGGACTCTCGGCCGTCAGAAAGCGACCGTCCATGTACATCGGGAACACCGCTTTCGAAGGTCTCCACCATCTGGTATACGAGGTGGTCGACAACAGTATTGACGAGGCTATGGCCGGATATTGCGACGAAATCAAGATCAACCTCATGAATGATAAAAGCGTGGTTGTTCGTGACAATGGTCGCGGTATTCCGGTCGATATGCACAAGAGCGCGAATATGCCCGCCCTTGAGGTTGTCATGACAAAACTCCATGCAGGAGGGAAGTTCGACAATAAATCCTACAAGGTCTCGGGAGGACTTCACGGCGTGGGCGTATCTGTGGTGAATGCCCTTTCCGAGTATCTGGAGGTGGAGGTCTACCGGAATGAGAGGATCTATTTTCAGAGATACGAGAGGGGAGTGACCCAGAATGAAATGGAGGTAAGAGGTGAAACAAAACGGAGGGGCACACGGGTTCATTTTTTACCGGATCCGACTGTTTTTGAGGTCCTCGATTTCGATTTTGATACCCTGGCAAGGCGGATGCGGGAGCTTTCTTTTCTGACAAAGGGCCTGCGTATCAAGATTGTGGATGAGCGGAGCGGAAAGAAGAGGGACTTCCTTTACCAGGGGGGGATTGTCTCCTTTGTGGAATACCTCAACACCAACAAGGAGGTCCTTCATGCAAAGCCGATTTTCATTAGCGGGGAGAGAAACGCCGTGGTGATAGAGGCGGCGTTTCAATACAACACCTCATATAAAGAGACGCTGTTCACGTTTGCAAACAATATCAATACCAGGGAAGGCGGCACTCATCTGATCGGTTTCAAATCGGCCCTTACCAGGAGCATCAACCAGTATCTTCAGAATTCACCCTTGTCCAAGAATTTGAAGGAGAAATTGACCGGAGACGATGTCAGGGAGGGTCTCACGGCCGTTATCAGTGTCAAACTGACGGAGCCCCAGTTCGAGGGCCAGACCAAGACCAAACTGGGCAACAGTGACGTCAAGGGGCTGGTAGAAAACCTGGTAAATGAAGGATTGAGCACTTTTTTTGAAGAAAATCCAACTGTCATAAAGTCGATCTTAGCAAAGGTCATTGACGCGGCCAGGGCCAGGGAGGCTGCACGAAAGGCCAAGGAGTTAGTCAGGAGAAAGGGGATTCTTTCGGATCATTCGCTCCCTGGAAAGCTGGCGGATTGTCAGGAAAGGGATCCGGCCAGGAGTGAGATCTTTATTGTGGAGGGCGATTCTGCAGGAGGTTCTGCAAAACAGGGGAGGGACCGGAGGAACCAGGCCATTCTGCCCCTCAGGGGGAAGATCCTTAATGTGGAGAAGGCCAGGTTCGATAAGATGATTTCGAGTGAAATGATCTGGACCATGATCGCGGCCCTGGGAACGGGAATCGGCGAGAAGGACTATGATATCGATGCCATCCGGTATCACAAGGTCATTATCATGAGCGATGCCGATGTGGACGGGGCCCACATACGGACCCTCCTCTTGACCTTTTTTTTCAGGCAGATGCCGGATCTTATCGAAAAGGGATACCTCTACGTGGCCCAACCTCCCCTCTACCGGGTGTTGGACAAGAAGAAGGAGTTGTTCATTAAGGATGAAGAGGAGTTCAATGATTTCCTCCTGAAACGGGTTTCCGAAAGCGAGGTGGTTGTTTTCGATGATGGAAGGGAGTTGTCAGGGGGCCGGCTTATCAGCATGCTGAATCGACTGGTGAGATTTTTTGAAAAACTGGACAAACTCTCGCGGAAAGGCGTCAACCCCGGATTCATCCAGTTTCTGATCTTACATGGCGTAACCCACAAGGACCAGTTCAAAGATAAGAATTTTATGGAGGATCTCTTTGCACGACTGGAGGAAAATGGCTTTCGCGTGAATGACATTCGACTGGGAGAAGAAGAGGGGTTTTATCTATTCTCAGTGACCGAGACGAAAAACGGGGGGCAGAGATTCGACATTGACTGGGAGTTTCTCTCTTCTCCGGAACTGCGCCAGCTCATGAAGCTGGGCGACGATTTCTGCGAGCTGAAAAAGGGAAGTACCAGGGTCGGAGCAGACGGAGAAAGAGTTAAGATCAATGAGCCGGAGGAACTTCTTAACGAGTTGATCGAAAAGGCTAAAAGGGGCCTCACCATCCAGAGGTATAAGGGCCTGGGTGAAATGAATCCCGATCAGTTATGGACTACAACGATGGACCCTGAAAAGCGCAACCTCCTCAGGGTGCGGGTAGAGGATGCGGTTGAGGCCGACAATATATTCACAATACTGATGGGCGACAAGGTTGAGCCGAGAAGGGAATTTATCCAGAACAACGCATTGGAGGTTACGGAATTGGATATTTAGTGCATACGTGATGGGTGGGCGAAACACGATGCGCTCTGCTCTGTGCGAAAGAGGATTGGAGAGCTGAAACATAATGATTCCAGATAGTGTATATGATTCTGTCAACATCGAAGATGAGATGAAAAAGTCTTATCTCGAGTATTCCATGAGCGTGATCGTGGGCAGGGCCCTGCCTGATATCAGAGACGGCCTGAAACCGGTTCACCGGCGTGTCCTCTACGCCATGCATGACCTGAAGAATTTATTCAACAGGCCTTATAAGAAATCCGCGAGGGTCGTGGGCGATGTTATCGGTAAGTACCATCCGCACGGGGACACGGCCGTGTACGATACCATTGTGAGGATGGCGCAGGGTTTCTCCCTTCGGTACCCGCTCGTGGATGGTCAGGGAAATTTCGGTTCCATTGACGGCGATCCGCCGGCGGCCATGCGATATACCGAAGTGAGAATGGCCCGGATAACCCAGGATTTTCTTTCAGATATTGAAAAGGAGACCGTTGATTTCTCGCCCACCTATGATGGCTCCCTTCTCGAGCCTGTGGTTCTCCCTGCGCGGATACCCAATCTGCTGGTGAACGGTTCCGCAGGGATTGCCGTGGGCATGGCCACCAATATCCCCCCGCATAACCTTTCTGAAATCTGCCAGGCCGTTGAACGGGTCGTCGACAATCCCGACGTCAGCCTGAGGGAACTCATGGAGGTTGTTCCGGGTCCTGACTTTCCCACGGCCGGATTCATCTGCGGGAAGAAAGGGATCCGGGATGCATATGAGACAGGACGGGGCATCATCAAGATGAGGGCGAGGGCCTTTGTCGAGAAGCTCGCGAACAACCGCGAGCGGATTGTCATATCTGAAATCCCTTATCAGGTGAATAAGGGGAACCTTTTGGAAAAGCTGGCTGAGCAGGTCAGGGAGAAAAAGATAGAAGGGGTGTCTGAAATCCGGGATGAGTCCGACCGGGATGGGATGAGGATCGTAATAGAGGTCAAGCGGGATGGGATGGCCCTGGTGATCCTCAACAGGTTGTATAAGTTCACTCAACTGGAAACATCTTTCGGAATCATATTTCTGGCTATTGTCAACGGGAGACCCCAGGTCCTCTCGCTAAAAGAGATCATCCGGCATTTTATCGAGTATCGCCGGGAGATTGTCGTTCGAAGGACGATTTACGAACTTAAAAAGGCCGAGGCCCGCGCCCATATTCTGGAAGGACTGAAAAAGGCCCTCGAGTTCCTTGACGATGTAATTGAGTTGATCCGGTCCTCTTCCGACGCCAAAGAAGCGAAGACCCGCCTCATGTCCGACTTCGGGTTTTCCGAAATCCAGGCGCAGGCCATTCTGGATATGAGACTCCAGCGATTGACCGGGCTCGAAAGAGAGAAGATCAACGCCGAATACAACGATCTGATCAAAGATATCACCCGCTTCAAGGAGATCCTGGGAAATCCGGCCATGGTCCTCCAGATCATTAAGGATGAGGTGAAGGAAGTAAAAGGACTCTATGGAGATCAGCGAAGGACCGAGATCCTCGAGGACGTGGATGACATCGACATGGAGGACCTCATTGCCGAGGAAGACATGGTCGTCACCATCAGTCATAACGGGTATATCAAGAGAAATCCGAGCAGTCTGTACAGGGCACAGCGCCGCGGGGGCAAGGGAATGACCGGGGTCAAGCCGATGGGCGAAGACTTTGTCGAGCACCTCTTTGTTGCCTCTTCCCATGATTTTTTCCTCTTCTTCACCAACAAGGGACGGGTCTACTGGAAAAAGGTGCACGAGATTCCGGAGGCGGGCCGGATGTCCAAAGGAAAGGCCATTGTCAACCTTCTGGATCTGAAGAAGGGAGAACGGGTGGCGACCATTCTCCCGGTTAGAGACTATGAAGAAGGGAAATATGTGGTTATGGCCACCAAAGAGGGGCTGGTTAAGAAGACAGAGTTGAGCGCCTACAGTCATCCCAGGTCGGTAGGAACGATCGGGGTTAAGATCAGAGAAGGCGATGAGCTGATAGCAGTTCGGGTTTCCAGCGGGGAGCAGGATATTTTCCTCACCACGAGGGAAGGAAAATCAATCCGTTTCCCGGAGTCCGAGCTGAGGAGCATGGGGAGGGTGGCTACAGGGATCATCGGGATCCGGATGGCCCCCGGCAACGGGGTCGTGGGCATGGAGGCCATCGGAGAGGGGGCCACGATCCTGACGGTAACTGAAAACGGGTATGGCAAACGGACAAGGACGGACGAGTATCCCCGGCAGGGTAAGGGAGGGAAGGGCGTCTTCACCATCAAAACCACTGAAAGAAACGGCCCGGTTGTTTATTCCTATCAGGTGAACGATCAGGATCAATTGATGATTATCACGGGACACGGAAAAATCATACGCCTGAGGGCCGGCGATATTTCGGTGATAGGGAGAAACACGCAAGGCGTCAAATTGATTGACTTGGGCGAGGGAGAAAAGGTGGTGGGGGTCGCCAAGGTGATGGAAGAGGAGGACTGATCGGAGAGAGGACGGACGGGGTGTTGGAAGGTGCTGACATAACCAGAATCGCCGTGATAGGAGCGGGAAGCTGGGGCACGGCCCTGGCGAATCTCCTGGCTGAAAAAGGCCTTGAGGTAGACCTCTGGGTCAGGGAGGAAGAGGTCTTCAGGCAGATCCGCGATGAACGGCTCAATGAGGTATTCCTGCCGGGCTTCAGGCTCAGCGATGGGTTAAGGCCGGTCATCTCTTTTGAAGAGGCCCTGCGCGATAAGCAATTGGCCCTGCTGGCGATTCCGTCCCATGTCTTCAGATCGGTACTGGTTTCTCTAAGACCCTTTCTGCTGCCGGATATATCGGTGATGATTGCCACCAAGGGTATTGAAAATGATACCCTGTTGGTCATGTCTCAGTTGGCCGGGGAGATTCTGGACGAAAGGTATCTGGAGACATTCGCCTGTCTGTCCGGGCCCAGTTTCGCCAGGGAAGTGGCCCGTGGGTACCCGACGGCAGTCACGGTTGCATGCCGGCATATGGGTCATGCAAAAAAGTTACAGGAGCTGTTTTCCAGAGATTTTTTCAGGGTCTACGCCGGTGATGATTTGATCGGGACCCAACTGGGCGGCGCCCTCAAGAATGTGATTGCCATTGCGGCCGGTGCATCGGACGGACTTAAGTTTGGTGAGAATGCTCGGGCCGCGCTCATCACCAGGGGCCTGGCGGAGATGACCCGTCTTGGGGTCGCCATGGGGTCGAATCCGCATACGTTTGCCGGTCTGGCCGGTCTGGGGGACCTGGTGCTGACCTGCACTGGCGATCAGAGCAGGAACCGGAGCGTGGGTCTGAAGATCGCCATGGGCACGGACCTTGAGGAACTCACCCGAAGTATGCGGATGGTGGCCGAGGGGGTCAAGACTGCACGCTCGGCCCATGAGCTGTCTCTAAAGATGCGGGTGGCCATGCCGATCACCACGGAGGTTTACCGGATCCTATATGAGGCGAGAGACCCGAAGGATGCGGTGAGGGAACTAATGCTGAGGGACCTGAAGGCAGAAAGAGAATTTTAGGGGCGTCACAAGCGGTAAGGAGCGAGAGATGGCAACAATCCAGCCCAAGGGAGAAAAGGTGCGCCAGGCAGTGAAGTGGATTGCCGAAGCCCGTTTAGAAGATGAAAACCATCCGATCGGCGAACTCATCGAGAAGGCCGCGGGCAAATTTAACCTGTCGCCGAAGGATGAGGAGTTTCTGAGGTCTTTCTATGAGAAAAAGACCGAATGAGGCGCCCGCAGCGCGAGTAAATAGGAGACAGCCCTGCCGAGAAAACCCTGTTAAACATTTAGGAGTTCCTCGCTGTTGAGAAGGCCGTGTATGGCCTTCGCCGATCGAACGTACAGCCATAAGGCCAGGCCGAAGGCAAGTGTCCCAGCCACGATGGGGACCCAGGACCCGGATCGATGGATGTGCGTTAACCCTTCCCAGATCGAGACGAGAGAGATGAGGCTGAAGCAGGCGGTTACCAGACCGCCAACGATGATACAGGCCCACACGGCAATCGTCTTGAACGGCAGGGATCGTTCGCTGGTCATTTTTTCATATCCTCGATGCGCCTGGAGAGGAACTCGACCTGGTGCTTGAGG
>CAYPDL010000012.1:0-49404 GCA_964409475.1 uncultured Desulfobacteraceae bacterium
ATGGTCCTGAAGTCCATGGTGCCCCCCCTGATTCTCATCGCCGGTGTGCTCGGTTCCATCTTTGCGGGCATTGCCACGCCCACGGAGGCCGCCGCGGTGGGCGCGGTCCTGGCCTTCATCATGACCGTGGCCTACGGAAAATTCACCTGGAAGGGCCTGACCCAGGCCGTTGTGAACACGGCAAAGACCACTTCCATGGTCATCGTTATCCTGGTGGGGGCGAGCTGCTTTGCCGGGGTGTTCATGGGATCGGGCGGCGACGAGGTGGTCAAGGAAGTTATCATGGGAATCGGCCTCGGCAAATGGGGGACCTTCATCATTATGATGATCATCCTCTTTATCCTCGGGATGTTCCTGGACTGGATCGGCATTATCATGATCTGCTTTCCCGTCTTTCTTCCCATGGCCCAGGACCTGGGCTTTGACAAGCTCTGGTTTGTGGTGACCATTGCGGTTATGCTCCAGGACTCGTTCCTGACGCCGCCGTTCGGATATGCCCTCTTCTACCTGAAAGGGGTTGCGCCCCCGGAGGTGACCACCAAGGACATCTATTTTGGGACTTTCCCGTTCTGGAGACTCATGGAACTGGGCCTGATCGCCGTTGTCATCTGGCCCCAGACCATCCTCTGGCTGGCCAACACACTGGTGAAGTAGGGAGCAGGGAGCGGGGAGCTTTTGTGTATAGGGACGGGGGGGGACGGACGTGTTAAAGCACGGCAATACCTATGACGAGGTGTATAATTCCTTTGAATGGAATGTCCCGGAGTTCTACAACATCGGGGTGGATATCTGCGACAAGTGGGCACCTCAGCGATACCGGCTGGCCCTGATCTATGAAAATGAAAAGGGGGAGGTGGAGAAATATACCTTCTGGGACCTGATGCGCCTGTCCAACGGGCTGGCCAATGGGTTCAAGGCCCATGGGATTGAACCCGGCGACCGCGTAGGGATCCTCCTGCCCCAGTCCCCCGAGGCGGGGATCGCCCACATCGCTGCCTACAAGATGGGGGCGGTGGTCATCCCCCTATTCACCCTCTTCGGTACAGAGGCACTGGAATACCGCTTGTCCAACAGCCAGGCCAGGGGGATCGTCACGGATGAGGCCAATCTCCCGAAGATCCTGGAGATACGCGACCGGCTCCCGGACCTTCAGACGATTGTCCTGGCAAGGGGCGAGGCCCCGGACGGGGTCCTGAGCTTCTGGGACCTCATTAAAAAGGGGTCGTCTTCGTTTCATCCTGTCAAGACTCGGGCCGATGATCCGGCCTTTATCAGCTATACCTCCGGCACCACCGGCCCCCCCAAGGGGGCGTTTCATGCCCACCGGGTTCTGTTAGGGCACCTCCCCGGCATCCAGTTCCCCCACAATTTCTTTCCAAAAGAGGACGATCTCTTCTGGACCCCGGCTGACTGGGCCTGGATGGGCGGGTTCATGGACGTGCTCCTCCCGAGCTGGCACTACGGGGTCCCGGTGGTGGCCCATCGCGCCAAGAAGTTCGACCCGGAGGAGGCGTTTCATCTTTTGGCCAAGTATGGCATCCGGAACGCCTTTATGCCCCCGACGGCGCTCAAGCTGATGCGGCAGGTCCCGGACCCGCGCAGCCGTCACGATTATGCCATGAGGACCATCGGGAGCGGCGGAGAAGCATTGGGCGAAGAACTGCTCGACTGGGGCCGGGAGGTCATGGGTCTGACCATCAATGAGTTTTACGGCCAGACCGAGGTCAACCTGGTGGTCGGGACCTGTTCCGAGGTCATGGAGGTCCGGCCCGGTTCCATGGGAAAGGCCATCCCCGGGCACCGCGTGGAGGTGGTGGACGAATCGGGCATCCCGGTTCCCGCGGGGACCCAGGGGGAGATTGCCATCCAGCGTCCGGATCCGGTCATGTGCATCGAATACTGGAACAACCCCGAGGCCACCCGGGAGAAGTACGTCAACGACTGGTGGCTCACCGGAGACCTGGCCAAAAAGGATGAGGATGGGTATTTCTGGTTTGTGGGGAGAAAAGACGATCTGATCACCAGTTCGGGGTATCGGATCGGGCCGGCCGAGATCGAAGACTGCCTTATGAAGCACCCCGCAGTGGGCATGGTGGCGGTGGTAGGGAGTCCGGACAAGGTGCGTACAGAGGTGGTCAAGGCCTTTATCATACCGAAATCAGGAGTAACCCCCGGTCCTGAACTGGAGGATGAGATCAAGAAATACGTCAAGGTCCGGTTAGCGGCCCATGAATATCCCCGGGAGATCGAGTTCGTGACCGAACTCCCCATGACCACCACGGGGAAGATCATACGGAAAGAGCTGAAGGCCCTGGAGGTAAAGAGAAAATCAGGGCACTAATCCCCTTTCTTCTGGGGCAGACGGACCACCAGCACCGGCTTCTTGCAGCGCCGAACCACCCGCCTGGATACGCTCCCGATCATGGCATCTCCCAGAATCCCGTGCCCGTGGGTGCCCATGACCACCAGGTCGCAGTTCATCTTCTCGACCTGTTCGAGGATAAGCTCAACAGGATTACCTATTTTCACGACGATGGCGTCCGTAACAAAGGGACAAGCGGGGAGCTGGGCACTGACGCTGTCACAGAATTTCCCAAGCCGATCCTTCAGGTCATGGATGATCTTTTCCTTGTTCGTCTCCATCAGGCCCTTCCATTTCTCTTCCCCCAGGATATTCATCATGAGGGAATCCCGGTAGGGAGACATATCCTCAAGGACATGGAAAAGGGTGATGCCTGCCCCGTATCGGTTGGCAATGCTTGCTGCATACCCAAAGGCATATTCGGCGTTCCTGGACAGGTCTGTAGTGTAAAGGATCTTTTTGATGTTGGGAATCATGGCAGCACCTCCATGGTCTGAATAAGGTCCCGCTCTTAAGCGGGATTACCCGCCAGGGTTTTAGCATAAGGAGTTTACCCGTCAGGGTTTTAAATAAAAGGCTGACGCCCGCCTGCAGCGCCATTTGCGCAAGCAATGCGGGCAGGCCTGAACTCCGAATTCGAATGTGAGGCCAGTATACTGACAACTATCCATTGAATCAAGAAAATTGTGGCGTTCCGGAAAGATCCGGCTGCCAACACGGGAGGGTTAAAGAGATTTGGACAGTTCAGAAACATGGGAGATCATTATAGGCATCTGTGTCCTGATAGGGGTCTATATCCTTACCAGGCGCTATCATGCGTGGCGGATGGCACGGGCATATAACGTGATTGTCAAAGACCTTGAGCAAAAGGAAGCGATGGATCCGTCTTCGGCCGTTGATCTGCCCTATTCCCGACAGAACATCTTTCGAATGGGGACCAGGGATTACCTGCCAAAGATGCTCCAGTATATGACGGCCCATAACATCGTCGGTGTGACCGCTGACGGCAGGCACTATCTATCACATCCGAAGGTTGGCCGACCCAGAGTTTAAGGAGACAATATATGATTTCAGATGTCATAAAGAATGAGCTTCGGGCCATTGTGGGAGATGAATGGTTCCTGGATACGGCCGAGGACCTGATTACCTATTCCTACGACGGGTACCTGCCGGAATTCATGCCGGAGGCCGTGATCGTGCCCGGGGACAGGGATGAGATCGCCAAGGTGATGAAGATGGCGAACCGGGAGCGGATTAATATCATCCCCAGGGGCGCCGGGACTAATATCTGCGGCAGTTCGGTGGCCAGAAAGGGCGGCATTATTCTCGCCTTTCACCGCCTGAACCGGATCCTCGAGATAGACCCTGAATCCAGGTGTGCGGTGGTTCAGCCCGGGGTGGTCAACGCGGACCTTCAGAAGGCGGTTGAAGCATTCGGACTGATGTATCCGCCGGATCCTGCCAGCATGTTTGTCTCCACCATCGGCGGCAACGTGGCCCTGAATGCAGGGGGCCCCAGGGGGGTCAAGTACGGGGTGACAAGGGACTATCTCCTGGGCCTCGAGGTGGTGCTGCCTACCGGGGAGATTATTCGAACGGGGGGAAAGACCCTCAAGAATGTGAGCGGATACGATCTCACGCGGCTCATGTGCGGATCGGAGGGGACCCTGGGAATCTTTACCGAGATCATTGTCCGGCTGGTGCCCCTGTCCCCTGCCAAGGCCACGCTCCAGGCCATCTATGCCGACCTGGACGATGCGGCGACCACGGTGTCGGCCATTATCGGGGCCGGCATTGTTCCCACGACCCTGGAATTGATCGACAGGACCGTCCTGGATGTGATCAGCAATTACGGCGGGGCCCAGTTCTCGGATAAGGCCCAGGCCCTCCTTCTGATAGAGGTGGACGGCGAGGATGTCACGGTGGAGGCCCAGGGAAAACGGATCGAGGCCTTCTGCAGGGAGAGGGGGGCCTTTCAGGTGGAGCGGGCCGGCACGCCCGAGGAGGCGGAAAAACTGTGGCAGGCGAGACGGACCGCCTTTGGCGCTGTTGCCAGCCTGAGGCCTAACTGCATTGTGGAAGACGCGACCGTGCCGGTCAAGATGCTCCCCGCGATCATCCGGAAGATCGTTGAGGTTGCAGACAAATATGCTCTGCAGATCGGGGTCCTGGCCCACGCGGGAGACGGGAACCTCCATCCCCTGTTCATGACGGATCTGCGCGACAAAGAAGAGATGGAGCGCGTGGACAAGGCGTTGGTGGAACTGGTTGAGGCGGCCATTGGGATGGGCGGGACCCTCTCCGGGGAGCACGGCATCGGCATTGCCAAGGCCAGGTTCATGTCCATGGAGTTCAGTCAGACCTCCATCGATCTCATGCGTGGGATCAAGCGGGTCTTTGATCCGAACAATATCCTCAACCCTGGCAGTTTCCTTTGATATGGATTCAGGAATTCCTCAATTCCTGAATTCCTAAATTGGTAATACGAAAGAATAACATGATATTGAATGAAATAGCTAACGAGTTTGATCAATGTATCAAGTGCGGGCTTTGTCTGGCGACCTGTCCGGTCGGGAAGGCCCTTTTTCTGGAGAAGTACACGCCGAGAGGAAAGGTCCAGTTGGCCAAGCGATATGCCGCGGGAGATCTGGAGATCAGCGAGCAGTATCGCGATATCTTCGCCAAGTGCCTCCTCTGTGGGGCCTGCACCGTGACCTGCCCGAGCGGCGTGGATCAGAAAACGGTATTCCTCGCGATGCGGGAGGAGATCGTGAAGAAGCAGGGTCTCCACCCGAAGGTCGAGGCCGCAGTGAAATCGCTCTTGGCCAACCATAATATATCGGATGAGGACAATGCGGAACGGGGAGACTGGCGGGACGACATTCGGGACCTGCCCGAGCACATGTACGAAAAGGAACGGGCGGATGTGGTCTATTTCGTGGGCTGCGTGGCCTCCTTTTTTCCCATGGTCCAGTCGATTCCCCGGAACATGGTCCGGATACTTGAATCGGCCGGGGTGGATTTTGCCATTTTGGCGGGCGAGGAGTGGTGCTGCGGGTTTCCGCTGATCGGCGCGGGGGCGCCCGGAGAGATGAAGGCACTGATGGACCATAACCTGGAGAAGGTCAAGGCCCTGGGCGCTAAGGAAGTCGTGTTTTCGTGTCCCTCGTGCTATCGTACCTGGAAGGAGCACTACCCGACCGACCTGGTGCTTTCCCATTCCACCCAGTTTATTGAAAGGCTGATAAGGGAGGGGTCCATTTCACTGGGGGAGCTGAGGGAGACCGTGACCTATCACGACCCCTGCGACCTGGGAAGAAATGCGGGGGTCTTTGATGCGCCAAGGGAGATCCTTCGGGCGATTCCCGGCCTCACCTTTGTGGAGCTGGCAAGCAATCGCAATCAGAGCATCTGCTGCGGGGGGGGCGGCAATCTGGAGATGGCGGATGCGGCCCTCTCGGGCCGCGTGGCCCGGAACAAGATCGAGGAGGTTCGGCAGACCGGGGCCGGGACCGTGGTCACGGCCTGCCAGCAGTGCGTCCGGACCATCAAGGGGAAGGTAAGACGGGAAAAGCTCGATCTCGAGGTGGTGGACATCACCGATATGGTGGTCAGGTCCATGTCTCACGCATAAGGAGTTTGTCGATATAAGCTGGTTAAAAGGCTGACGCCTGAACTCCGAAATACGGAATTTACCCGTCAGGGTTTTAATATAAAAGGCTGACGCCTGAACTCCGAACGAGAATATACGGATCGCAAAACGGAAATTGGCGCCATTTCCTCTTTGCACGTGCCGTGTTAGGCGTTTTGGATATCTTCACACCGATATTTCATGAAGGGGGACCATCATGGCTGGCAAGACTGCACGATTGCTGTACGGCGAAAACCCGCTGACGCTGCGATTTCCCGAATCTGTATCGATCCTGGAGATGAAACCGCTGAAAGGGCTTCCGGACCCGGAGGGGGCTGTTTACGCCGCTCTGGCCGATCCGATCGAGAGCCCCCCTCTGGCCGAGATGGCCAAGGGGAGGCAAAACGCGTGTGTGGTCATCTCCGATTTTACCCGGCCGGTCCCAAACAAGGTGATCCTCCCGCCGCTTCTCAAGACCCTTGAAGAGAGCGGCATACCCAAAGACAAGATCACCATCCTGATCGCCACGGGGATGCATCGCCCCAACCTGGGGGAAGAGCTGATCTATCTGGTGGGTCGGGACATTGCAGAGAATTACCCGATTGTCAACCATTACTGCCGCAATCCGGAGAGCTACCGGAAGATCGACGAGATCGACGGGGCCCCGATCGAGATCAACCGTCACTACTTGGATGCGGACCTGAAGATATTGACCGGTCTGATCGAACCCCATTTCTACGCGGGCTACTCCGGGGGACGGAAGGCCATCCTTCCCGGCATCTCCAGCTACGAGACCATGAAGTTCATGCACTCCTACAAGATGATCGCTCATCCGAAGGTGGCCAGTTGCATCCTCGAGGGAAATCCGTTTCACGAATACGGCATCCGGGTGACGGAGCGGGTGGGCGCGGATTTCATCCTGAACGTAGTCATCACCCAGGCGCGTGAGGTCGCAGGCGTATTTGCCGGTCATTACAATCATGCCCATTTAGCCGGTTGCGATCTGGTCTACCGGCACGCTGTCATCGATCTGGACCAGCGGGTGGACATGGTGGTTACATCGGGCGGGGGGTTTCCCCTGGATGCCACCTTCTACCAGATCAGCAAGGCCCTGATCTCGGCCAGGGACATCCTGAATCGGGGGGGGACCATTGTGGTGGCCTGTGAATGCCGGGAGGGTCTGGGGAATCCCGAGTTCTGTGAGATCATGCGATCCGGGTGCGGATATCAGGAATTTTGCGAGAAATATTCCGACCCGAAAGACTTTGTCATCGATCAATGGTGTTCGCAGAGTATTTACCAGGCGGTGAACCATGCGGGGCCCATCTATGTCTACTCCCCTGCGATGTCAGGCGACGACCTGAAGGCCATGGGGATGATCAAGATTGACGATCTGCAGGAGACCGTGAACAGACTCCTGCCAGAACACGAGCGCGTCATGGTCGTCCCTGAGGGGCCCTATGTGGTGGGAAGGGTCAGAGATTGATGATTGACGATTGATGATTGTCGATTGAGCAAGGGCGGTCTGTGCGTTGGACAGTGGAAGCCATGGTATTGAAGCGGTTTTTAAGGGTTATTGAATGGTGATGGGCTGTAAAAACGGGGGAGTGCGGAAAGCCACGATTGTGCGGGGGACGGGCCTGTTGATGGGGATGCTGGTTTTTTTCGTCCTCAATCCGCCTGTGGCCGGGGCCTCCTGGATGATCAATCCGGCGCGGTTTCATGCATCTGTGCACGGTCAGACCTCGTGCCGGGATTGTCACGAAAACATCGCTGACAAGGACCTCCATCCTGATCCGAATCAGGTAACGAAGAGCGCAAGGGATTTCTTCCATGCGGACCATTGTTTGGGCTGTCATGACAGCGTCATGGACGACCTTGAAGGAGGAACCCATGGGGTCCTCAAGGTCAGGGCAGGGGAGAACTACCAGGACTGCATGCGCTGCCACGAACCCCATTACCAGACCCAGGGCATTGAATCACAAGGGACCGGCTACGACCCTCAGAAACCGGTTTGGAATCAGTGCGGCGTCTGTCACGAGGCCCGAGACGCCCTTCCTTCTCTTTCCGAGGAAGATGCCGGGTGTATGACCTGCCACGGTTCCATGGCCGCAGAGAGCCCCGAAGAGATCGAACGGATCAACGGCTTTTGTCTACACTGTCACGGGAGATCAGGGACCAGGGCACAGGCCATTACGGAGGAATTCGTTCCCTTGATCGATGAGGCCTCCCATGAGTCCACCGCGCACGCCGCGGTTGCCTGCACCACCTGTCACCGGGAAGCGGCCTCGTACACCCATGACGTGCAGCAACCCCAGGACTGCAGCCAGTGTCATCTGCCGCACCATGAGAAGACGGCCGGGAGCGCCCACATGTCGGTCTCGTGCCAGTCATGCCATCTCAAGGGCGTGAGGGCCGTGAGAGATGACGAGTCCAACTGCATCCTGTGGGAGAGAGAGCGCGCGGCGGACGGGAGGTCCATTGTCCACGAGATGGTCCGGTTCGATACGGGTACCGCCTGTCAGCGATGCCATTTTGCCGGCAACCTGCTGGGGGCCCCATCCATGGCCCTGCCTGCCAAGAGCGTTATCTGCATGCCGTGCCATACGGCGACCTTCTCCGTGGGGGATGCCATCACCATCGTTTCGCTTGTGATCTTTTTGTTGGGTCTGGTCCTCTTCTTCTCGCTCTATCTCAGCGGATCCCTGCCAGGAACAGGCGTTGGGAATTCCGTCGGCAGACTTTTCAGGTTGCTGGGGGGCGCTGTCCGGTGCGTCTTTTCTGGGCGGATCGTATGGATCATCCGGTCGCTCTTCTGGGACGTCTTGCTTCAGAGGCGCCTATACCGGGTGTCGCCCAGGCGATGGATGATCCATGCCCCCATCTTTTACGGGTTTGTATTCCGGTTTTTCTGGGGACTGATCGCGCTGCTCGGGTCTCTCTGTAAGCCTGAGTGGCCTGTTGTCTGGCATCTGGTGAACAAGGACTATCCGGTGACCGGGTTTCTGTATGACCTGACAGGGGCCATGATCCTGGTCGGGGTGGGTCTTGCCTTTGCCAGGGGGTTGATCAACCGGAAGGGCCGGGCCCCCGGGCTCCCTGAACAGGACCGCCTGGCCCTTGGCATGATCGGCGGGATTGTCACGATCGGGTTTATTTTGGAGGGGATGCGGATTGCCCTGAACGGGTATCCGACAGGCTCGGAATACAGCATCTTCGGTTATGGGATCGGCCTCCTCTTTTCGTCGCCCCGGGGACTGGTGGAGGTGTACGGCTTTGTATGGTATATCCATGCGGCCCTGACAGGCGCCTTTATCGCCTACATCCCATTCAGCCGGCTGCTGCACATTATCATGGCGCCGGTGGTCCTGGCCATGAATGCGTGCAAGGGAAGTGAATAAAGTGACTAAAGTTAATTCAGGGATTGAGGAATTTGTATCTGTGAAATCTGCGTAATCGTAACTGCTCAATATTCCGGGGGTCAATAAAAGGCTGACGCCTAAATTCCAAATAGGGAGTTTACCCGTCAGGGTTTTACCCGCTGAATATTGAGATAATACGCGTAATCTGTGGATGGGATTGAGGGATTGAGGGATTTAGCTCACCTCATATCGGGAGTAAGCGATGGATGAAAAATTGAAACAGGATCTGATACAGATCGTAGGAGAAGCCAACGTCACCGACAACCTGATCGACAGGGTCTCTTTTTCCTATGATGCCTCGGAGCACAGCCACCGGCCTGAGGGGGGTGTCTGGGCCGAGAGTGCGAAACAGGTGTCGGAGATCATGAAACTGGCCAACAGGGAGAGTATCCCGGTCATCCCCAGGGGCGCGGGAACCGGCCTGTCCGGGATGGCGGTCCCCATTGAAGGGGGAATCGTCCTCGACCTGAACCGCATGAATCGGATTTTGAAGATCAGCATCGAGGATCGTCTGGCCATTGTTGAGCCGGGGGTGGTGTATGCGGATCTCGAAAAGGCCCTGGCCACCTACGGGTTTTTCTTTCCGCCCGATCCGGCCAGCGGCAAGGTCAGCACCCTGGGGGGGAATGTGGCAACCAATGCCGGGGGCCTCAAGGGGGCCAAATACGGCACCACACGGGATTATGTCCTGGGTTTGCAGGTGGTCCTTCCGGACGGCCGGATCATGCGGACAGGGTCCAAGGCCATGAAGAGCGTCTCCGGCTATGATTTGACGAGGCTCTTAGTGGGATCTGAGGGAACCCTCGGGATCGTTACGGAGATCACCCTCAAGATCAACCCGAAGCCGACGGCCACCAGCACGGCCCTCGCCACCTTTGACAGCCTGGAGGACGCGGGGAACGCCATCAACCAGATCATGCACAGTGGGATTATCCCGAGCGCCCTGGAGATATTAGGGAGGGAGACCCTCTCGGCCATCAATCAGAACACCGACCTTCATCTTCCTGAGGTGGATGCCATGCTTCTGGCGGAGACCGACGGCTATACCCGGGAGGAGACCGATTATCAATTGGGCAAGGTGATGGCGATCTTTCACGAAAATAACGCCCGTGAGGTCCGTCAGGCCGAGACAGAGAAGGACGTGGAAGACCTCTGGGCCGCCCGGAAGTCGGCCTATGCGGTCCTGGCCAGGATCGAGAACAACTTTGTGCTCGAGGACGTGACCGTGCCCATGACCCAGATTACTGCGCTTTTGAACGGGATCCATGCCATTTCCGAAAAGCACCAGATTCGGATCGCCACTTTCGGCCATGCCGGGGACGGGAACCTGCACCCCCAGATCCTCTATAACGGCTATGACCCGGAACAGGTGAGACGGATGGAGGCGGCCAGCGCGGATCTCTTCAAGCTGGCCATCGACCTGGGCGGCACCCTCACCGGCGAGCACGGCATCGGGCTTTCAAAAGCCCCTTTTATGACCCTGGAGCACGACCCTGTGGCCATGGACGTGATGCGCTCGCTCAAAAAGATGTTTGATCCCAACAACATCCTCAACCCCGGCAAGATGGGACTGGAGGTTTAAGATGCCATCCAAGTATGAATTTGAAGAGAAATTCCGGGAGCAGGTACTGCGGTGCTCCCGGTGCGGGTTTTGCCAGGCCGTGTGCCCGGTCTTCGGGGCCACGCTTCGGCCGGCCCTCAATGCGCGGGGGAAGATGCTCCTCCTCAAAGAGGTCATGGACGGGAAGATCGATCTCAATGATGAGCTGATCGAGACCCTGTTTCAATGCACCACGTGCGCGAGCTGCTACGAAACCTGCCCCTCCGGCGTCAACGTGCCCGAAATCATCAAAGCAGCCAGAAAGGACATGGTCAAGGCAGGATCGTGCCACCCTGCTTTCAAGGGGATGAATGAGGTTCTGGACAGGCACACCAACATCTATGCCGAGGGCGAAGCTGAGGATTTTGACAGAGAGAAGAACCAGCAGGCTGAAAACGTCTATTTTGTGGGTTGCGTCGGATTGTATCGCGAGGATGAGTCCACCTCCGCCACCCTGGACCTCCTGGACCGTCTCAAGGTTAACTACACCCTCATCGATGAGGTCTGCTGTAGCGGCGTGCTCGAGGACGTGGGCTACCCGATCAAAGACCATCTGGCCCGCAAGAATATCGAGAGCATCCTGGCTACGGGGGCCAAGACGGTCATCACCGGCTGCCCCTACTGCTCCCGCACCTTCAACAACAAGCCCCAGTATGCGGAACTGAAGGAGAAGGGGATCAAGGTCATCCACATCACCCAGTTCCTTCAGGGATTCGATTTCGGGGTTACCACAGACAAGCGGGTCACCTATCATGACCCCTGCGACCTGGGCAGGCACTGCGGGATCTACGAGGAACCGCGAAACACCATCCGGAAGATCGCCCCCAACTTCGTGGAGATGGCGGATAATCGGAAAAACGCCCTCTGCTGCGGGGCTGGCGGCGGGGTCAGAGGGGCCTACGCCAAGAACTCCATCGCCATGGCGCGTCGGCGTTTGGAACAGGCAGAGGCGGTGGGCGCGGAGATCATATTGACAGAATGCAATTCATGCGTCCATAACCTGGCCAATGCCAAGCTGCGAAAACAGAAGTTCAAGATCTACAACACCCCCCAGTTTATCAATGAACTGATGGAAGAGGCCGAGTAAGCATACGTCTCGGAATTTATATCACGCCTTGGCGTGATAATCATAAATCTGTTGGTATTGATTTTCAGTGCCAGGGATCTGGAATGATGGAAAAGTGGAATCATGGGAAGGGACCCAATTCGGGGGAAGCCCCTAAGTTCAAATTTTTAAGGAGGAATTGCTATGGAGATGCACGGGTATAACATGCCGGAGGACCTTTATTACGAGGAAAATCATTTCTGGGTCAAGGAAGAAGGCGACCTGTTGATCATGGGCATGGATGACTTTGCCCAGGTCATGGCCGGGGAGATCGTTTATGTTCAGCTCCCGGACGACGGCAAGGAGATCAAAAAGGGAAAGAAGTTCGCCAAGATCGAGTCCGGTAAGTGGCTGGGGAAGGTCTTTGCCCCCGTGAATGGAGAGATTGCTGCAGTGAACGAAGAACTGGAGACCAATCCCGGGCTGATCAACGACGACTGTTACGGAAAGGGGTGGATGTACAAGATCCGGCCGGACGACAAGGGGGAGTTGGAAAACCTGATCCACGGGAAAGAGGACATCGAGAAGTGGCTGGTGGCGGACATCGAGAAGTACGCAGAAGGGTAAGCGAAAAGGAAGTGTGGGGTGTGGAGTGGGAAGTTAGGAGTTTAAATCGGAATTTATCCTTGTTAACTTTAGGCACTTCAAACTCGTAACTTCAAACTTGTAAAGACCAGTAACCAGCATCCATATGTCCAATCAGGATTACAGCGTCAAACAGCTTCTGGAAATGGGGGCCTGCACCAACTGCCAGGTCTGCGCGGATGTGTGTCCTGCGGTGACGGCGTCTGAAAACGGCGAGCTGTCCGCCATTTCACGTATGAAGGGGCTCAGCCAGGTATTGAAAGGCCGGGGGGGGCTGTTTCGCAGGGTGTTCGGCCGGAAGCCCCCTGCGGGGGAGGCGTTCGATCGTTTCAGCGACACGGTCTTTCGCTGCACCCTCTGCGGCAACTGCCAGGAGGTCTGTCCGGTAGGCATCCATCTCAAGGACCTGTGGCTGTCGCTCCGCCAGGACATGGTCCATTCAGGGCACTATCCGAAGAAGATCGACATGATCCGGGAGAACCTGGGCAAAGAGCACAATGTCTTCGGGGAGGATAATGGGGAACGGGCCGACTGGGTTGAAGACATGGACGAGCCCCCGGACGACGGATATATCCGGGACAAGGCGGATGTCGTCTATTTTACCGGGTGTACGGCCGCCTATTTTCCCCTGGCCCAGAAGATCCCCATGGCCCTTGCGGAGATCCTGGACAGAAGCAGCGTGGATTTCACCCTGCTGGGGGAGGCGGAGTGGTGTTGCGGATTTCCCATGCTGGGGGCCGGGCTCAAGGATATGTTTCAGACCTTCATGGAGCACAACCTCTCGGTCATCCGGGAGAAGGGGGCCAAAGAGATACTTTTTGCATGCCCTTCCTGTTATGCCACGTGGCGGGAGCATTATCCGGATGAATTCAAGATTTCCCATGCCAGTCAGTTTCTGATCGATCTTATTAAAACCGGGCGCGTCCCCCTTAAGGAACTGGACCTGACCGTCACCTACCATGATCCCTGTGATCTGGGCCGGGGGACTCGGGTCTTTGACGAACCGAGAGAGGTGATTCGCGCCATTCCGGGCATCCAGTTCGTGGAACTCCCCCACAACCGCGAGAACTGCGTCTGCTGCGGGGGCGGGGGGAATCTCGAGATGGTGGATGCCAAACTGTCGGCCCGGATTGCAGAACAAAAGATACAGGAGATCCTGAGCACGGGCGCGGATGCGGTGGTGACCTCCTGCCAGCAGTGCGTCCGGACCATGATGACCTATGTCCGCCGGAACAAGGTCTCCCTCGATGTCCTCGACATCACCCAGCTTATTCGCCGCGCCCTCGCGGAATAAGCGATTCAACCCGCATAAAATCGGAAAGTTTTCAGGAGAATTCATTGAGTCACATGCAGAAGATGGACGACGGCGTTAAAAGGGCCCTGATCGAGATTGTCGGTCCGGAAAAGTTTACAGATCATCTCATCGACCGGGTCGCCTATTCCTATGATGCTTCTGACAACGACCATCGGCCCGAGGCCGCTGTGTGGCCTGCCGGCACTGAGCAGGTCTCGCGGATCCTGATCCTGGCCAATGAGGCCGGGTTCCCCGTAATCCCCCGTGGCGCCGGGACCGGGCTGGCCGGTTCAGCCGTTCCGATATGTGGGGGCCTTGTCATGGATCTGTGCAGGATGAACCGGATCGTGGATATCCGGATTCCTGACCGTCTTGTGGTACTCCAGCCGGGCGTCGTCTACGCGGATCTGCAGAAGGCCCTGTCCCCGCATGGGTTTTTCTTCCCGCCGGACCCTGCCAGCGGCAAGGCCTGCACCATCGGCGGGAACGTGGCCACCAATGCCGGGGGGATCCGGGGCGCCAAATACGGGGTGACCCGGGATTATGTCCTGGGGCTGGAGGTGGTCCTGCCGGACGGACGCATCCTGCGGACCGGGTCATCCTGCATGAAATCCGTCTCCGGTTATGACCTGACCCGCCTCTTCGTAGGATCGGAGGGGACGATCGGCGTGGTCACAGAGATTACCCTGAAGATCAATCCGAAGCCGACGGCCGCCAGCACGGGCCTCGCCCGGTTTGCGCGTCTGGAGGATGCAGGACAGGCGGTTACGGACATCATGCATTCCGGCATCATCCCGAGCGTCCTTGAGATTCTTGACGAAAACACCATCAAGGTCCTTCGAGAGCATGGAGACATGGACATCCCCGATGCCATGGCGATTATCCTGGTGGAGACCGATGGATATACCGAGACCGAAACCGCCTATCAGATGGAAAAAGTGGTCTCGGTTTTCGAGAAAAACCGTGCCACCCATATACAAACCGTCGACACGGCAGAAGGGGCGGAGGCCCTCTGGTCCACCCGAAGGTCTGTCAGCAGCGTCGCTGCTCAGCTTCGGACCAACAACGTCTCGGAAGATGTGGCGGTCCCCATCTCCAGGGTCCCCGACCTCCTGACCGGCATCTCGGCTATTGTCCGGAAGTATCATCTTCCCTTTGTCATATTCGGGCATGCAGGCGACGGCAATCTCCATCCCAAGATCATGTACGACGGCGCCGATCCGGACCAGGTTCGCCGGGCAGGGGCGGCAGTGGACGAGATATTCAGGCTCACGTGCGGGTTAGGGGGCACGCTTACCGGAGAACATGGCATCGGGCTCTCCAAGGCCCCCTTCATGACGCTCGAACACGACCCGGTTGAAATGGACGTCATGGCTCGAATCAAGCGGCTCTTTGATCCCAACAATATCCTGAACCCGGGCAAGATGGGACTGGCGATTTGACCTCAAGAGTCGGATCCCGCTGCGGCATTAAAACGGCTGACGCCTAAACTCCGAAAAGGGGTAAAAGGCTTACGCCCGCCTGCAGCGCCATTTGCGCAAGCAATGAAGGCAGGCCTGAATTCAAATAAGGAGTTTACCCGTTAGGGTTTCATCCGCTGATGATACAATTATTTTGTCCTAAATTATTTTACCATTGATTGTTTTACGATTTTTTGGCATTTCTAATCTTGCGCACTTTTCAGACTCATTTAGGTCAGAGATCCTTTATGAAGAAAATACTGCTGGTCGATAACGACCGATTCATCTTGGAGGTGGTCAAAGACCTCCTGACAAAAGAGGGACATCAGGTCTCGACAGCGGGGGACGGGCTTTCGGCGCTGGACGCCCTGGAGGTCTTTATGCCCGATGTCATATTCGTAGATATGGTTATGCCCAATATCGACGGGAAGCGGCTGTGCAAAATACTGCGCAAGATGGAGGACCTGAAAAAGACGGTTATTGTCAGCCTTTCAGCAACGGCCATGGAAGATTTAGGCGAGATTGAGGCATTAGGGGTCAATGCAAGCATCGCCAAAGGACCCCTTGAGCAGATGGCCAGGGAGATCCTTGGTGTGCTGGGACAATCTCCGGATATCTCATCCCAACTGGTGGCGAAGAAGACGCTGGGGTCGGAAGCGATGAGACAGCGGGGCATCACCAGGGAACTCCTTTTAGGCATGAAGCATTTTGAAGTCATACTGGAGCAGATGGATGAGGGGATCTTCGAGATCGCCCCGGACGGAAGGATTGTCTATGCCAATCGAGGGGCATCCTTTCTGACGGGTTTGCCCGAAGAGGATATGCTGGGGCGTGCCTTTCTGGGTCTCTTCGAGAAAGAAGATCAAGAACGGGCAAGGGAATTTCTTGAGGGCGGCCGTGATACGGCCAAACGGGCATCTGAAGATCATCCGCTGATATTGAACGGCTATCAGGTGGTCATGGACGTGCAACCTATTCCCGACAGCGACGGAAAGATCATTGCTATCCTGGACAACATCACCGAGCAGAAAAGGGCTGAGGAGGCCCTGAGAAAGAGCGAGGAACGATATCGCCTTCTCTTTGAAAATTCCAATGACGCCATATTTGTCTTGCAGGAGCATGGTATAAAATTCCCCAACAGACGTGCTGTTGAGATGCTTGGATTCAATGCGGATAAATTGTCGGAGATCCCCTTTTTTGACCTTGTCCTTGCAGAAGACAGGGATGCCGTACATGAAAGATGCCGACGGAGCTTGGAGGGGGAAGACTTTCCCGGGGTCTATTTCTTCAGGATACTGAACCGGTCGCACGAGGAGTTGTGGGTGGAACTGACTGCCGTCCCGATTCAGTGGGAGGGGAGGCCTGCCGTCCTCAATTTTGTGAGAGACATTACCGAAAAGAGACGGCTTGAAACCCATTTCCAGCAGTCCCAGCGGATGGCGTCCATCGGCACCCTGGCCGGGGGCATCGCTCATGAGTTCAATAATCTGTTGATGGTCATCCAGGCGAATGCGTCGCTGGTCCTGTACGGAAAGGATCGGGAAAACCCTGATTACGGGAGATTGAAGAACATCGAGACGTATGTGCAGAAAGGGGCGGAGATGACCCGGCACCTCCTGTCCTTCGCGAGGGAGGGAAAGCATCGGCCTGAATCGACCGATCTCAATGAACTGCTGAAGCAGACCGAAGAGTTGTTTGCCCGGACCAAGAAGGGAATTATCCTGCATGCCGCCTACCAGGAGGACATTCCGATGGTGGAAGTGGATCCAATGCAGGTTGAGCAGGTCCTGATGAGCCTTTATATCAACGCATGCCAGGCCATGCCTGACGGCGGGGAGCTGTTTTTAGAGACGAAAAATACACAGCTTGCCAGCGAATTCGTGCGCTCCTACGGGATTGAATCCGGAAGATATGTAAAGATATCCATCAGGGACACGGGTGTGGGCATGGACGCCAGGACCCGGGAGCGGATATTCGATCCGTTTTTCACCACCAAAGCCGTGGGACAGGGAGTAGGTCTGGGCCTGGCCGCCGCCTATGGGATTATCCGGAATCATGGCGGAATCATGGATGTGAGCAGTGAGAATGGCAAAGGAAGCACATTTAACATCTATCTGCCGGCATCGAAACATAGCGCCCCGGGAGAAAGGGGTGGAAATCGCGATCAGGGCCATCTGTTATGACCGATCCTAAGAAGTATCCACCCGCCTATCTCTCCTGGATTGTCTGGGGGCTGGGGGCTGCCTTTTACCTGAGCGGATTTTACCAGAGGGTGGCGCCGGCAGTGATGACAGACTACCTGATGGCCGATTTCAATATCGGCGCCGCGGCCTTGGGGAACCTCTCTGCATTCTACTTTTACAGCTATGTCGCCATGCAGATCCCGACGGGGATCCTCGCCGACTCCTGGGGGCCCAAAAAACTCCTTACTGCCGGGGCGTTTACCGCGTGTTTAGGGGCATTTCTCTTTGCTGCGGCCCCTGCCGTCATCTTCGCCAATGTTGGACGTCTCCTGATAGGGGGGGCGGTGGGCGTGGCCTGGGTTGCCCTGCTCAAGCTCTCCATGCACTGGTTTCCGGCCCGGCGGTTTGCCATGACCACCGGCTTGGGCCTCTTTTGCGGCGTTGCCGGGGCCGTGTCCGCGGGTGTGCCGTTGCGGATCATGGTGGACCACTTCGGGTGGCGACCGGTGATGCTGGCCTCGGCGGGCGTATCCCTTGCCATCGCTGTCGCACTCTGGATTGTGGTACGGGATGATCCGTCCGAACGGGGGTATACCAGTTTCATCCCCTCTGCCAATATCAGGCCGGATGCCGCCACATCCGTATTCGCCGGTTTACTGAAGGTGTTTCATTATAAGAACACCTGGCTCCTGTCCATTGCGCCGGCGGGCATGGCCGGCCCCGTCCTGGCCTTTTCGGGCCTGTGGGGGGTCCCGTTTCTGTCAACCCATTATGGACTCTCTCCTGCGAAGAGCGCTGCCCTGACCTCCGTTCTGTTGATCGCCTGGGCCTTCGGGGGGCCGGTGTTAGGGGCGATGTCAGACAGGATCGGCCGGAGAAAGCCCCTGTATGTGGCAGGCTGTTTTGTCGCCTGTGCAGGCTGGAGTCTGATTCTGTTTATGCCGCAGTGGCCGGTATGGCTGCTGAGCGTGCTGGTCTCCATCGTGGGTTTCGCCTCAGGCGCCATGATCATTGGTTTTGCCTTTGTCAAGGAATCGGTGCCCCCTTTCCTGACAGGGACCGTGTCCGGCGTCTGCAACATGGGGGTCATGATCGGGCCCATGGTGCTGCAGCCGGTCATGGGGTGGGTCCTGGACAGGAATTGGAACGGAGGCATGGAAAAGGGTATAAAAATCTATCATCTGGATGCATACCAGTCCGCATTCACCCTGATGATGATCGGATCGATTCTTGCGGCCGTCCTCATCTGTTTCACCACAGAGACGCACTGCCGGCAGATGGTGAACTGAACAAGGTGTAACCTTTGAATAAAAGGCTGACGCCTGAACTCCGAACAAGGTCCCGCTTAGCGGGATTAGCCGTAAGGCTTTTGGCCGCTGAATATTGAGATAATGCTTTTGCCCTAAATTATTTTGCCGAAACCGTAAACCTTCAATTACCGAGGAAAGGCGTATGCGTCCATTAGATGGAATCAAAGTAATCGAGATGGCCGGTCTGGCCCCGTCTCCCTATTGCGGCATGCTGTTGGCCGATTTTGGGGCGGACGTAACCGTTGTTGACCGATTGTCTAAAGGGGCCCCTGAGATCCCCAACATCATGGAGAAGAACCCTTTTGACCGGGGGAAGCGGTCCGTTCGGGTCAACCTGAAAACAGATGATGGGGTCGAGATTGTCAGGAGAATGGTCCGCAATGCCGATGTTCTGGTAGAACCTTACCGGCCCGGCGTGATGGAGGCCCTGGGATTAGGCCCGGAGGATGTGCTGGGAACGAATCCCAAGCTGATTTACGCCCGGCTGACGGGCTGGGGGCAGCATGGCGTTTATGCGAGCATGGCCGGGCATGATATTGATTACATCGCCTTGTCAGGGGCCCTGTCGCTGTTCCGCAGAAAGGGGGAACGGCCTCTCCCGCCCTGCAATCTCCTGGGCGATTTTGCCGGGGGCGGCATGCTGTGCGCCATGGGCATTCTCCTGGCCCTTATTGAAAGAAACCGTTCCGGGAAGGGGCAGGTGGTGGATGCGGCCATGGTGGATGGCGCGGCCAACCTTTCAGTCCTGTTTTACGGCATGCTGGCCCACCACCTGATGACCCTCGATATAGGGACCAACGTATTGGACAGCGGCGCCCCGTTCTATCAGACCTATGAGACCGCGGACAATAAGTTTGTGGCCGTGGGGGCCATTGAGGGGAGATTTTATGCCGAGCTTCTCAAAGGCCTCGAGATGGATCCGTCGTCCCTTCCTCACCAGATGGATATGGCCCGATGGCCGGAGATGACCGAGCGCTTTGCAGCCGTGTTCAAGACAAAAACCCGTGATGAGTGGACACGGATCTTTGAGGGGAAAGATGCCTGTGTGGCCCCGGTCCTCGAATTGAATGAGGTGGAACACCACCCCCACAACAGAGAAAGAGAGATCATCGTGACCATTGATGATGTTCCCCAGCCGGCCCCGGCCCCCAGGCTCTCCCGGACGCCGGGCCGGGCCACGCCCGCAAAGGGCCGGCGGGGCGCCAATACAGAAGAGATATTGACTGAGCTGGGATATTCGGAAGGAGATGTCAAGGGGTTGTTCAAAAACCAGATCGTGGAATAAGGCAAAATAGCGCCTTTGATTTTCTGCAACTTTTTGGTTTTTTGATAGCAGGTATCGGAACATGACCGGCCCGTGGGGGTCTCGTTCCCAAAGGACGCAAGACCTTGGCTCATTGCATGGAGACGGCAGTGTGTCCCTGAAATTCGCACCAGGACAGCCCCAGGTGTTGATTTCGGTTGAAGCTTCTGTCGTCCCTGCCTGTTCCGAAGCGTATTTAAGACCACGGGGGCGTTCCACGGTCTGTGGAATCCTTTGTTGCGTCCTTTGGGAACGAGACCCCCACGGGCCTTTAATATGACCAAAGTGTTACGATTTTCCTCGGTTTTGATTTCGGGAATCAACAGGTTTAAAAGAGACAGGCATCTGCATGGGTTGGGGCTCACATGAGAATACTGGTTGTTGAAGATGACATAAAGATTGCCTCCTTTATATCAAAGGGATTAAAAGAGGCGGGGTTTGCCGTGGATGCGGCCCATGACGGGGTGGACGGTCTTCATCTGGGGCTCACCGAACCCTATGATGCGGCCGTGGTGGATATCATGCTCCCCGGCCTTGATGGGCTCTCCCTGATCGAGCGACTGCGCACAAAAGGGGTCACTACCCCTGTGATTATTCTGAGCGCCAAACGCTCGGTGGACGACCGGGTCAAGGGTCTTCAGGCCGGGGGCGACGACTACCTGACCAAACCTTTTTCCTTTTCAGAACTCCTGGCCCGGATCCAGGCCCTGATCCGACGATCCACCCGGACATCGGAACCCTCCACCCTCACAGCAGGGGGGCTGACAGTCGACCTTCTGACCCGGGAGGCCAGACGGGATGACGAAGACATCAGCCTTCCGGCTCGTGAGTTTGCCCTGCTGGAATATCTGGTTCGGAACAAGGGCCGCATTGTGTCCAAGACCTCCATCTTAGAACATGTGTATGACTACAGCTTTGACCCCCAGACCAATGTAGTGGACGTCCTGGTCTGCCGGCTTCGCAACAAAATCGACAGGGATTTTGACCATAAGATGATTCACACGGTTCGCGGAATGGGCTATGTCCTCAAGGAACAGTAAGGTCGGACTGACCTTTAGCTTGAAATTGAGCGTCCTCTATGCGCTTTTTTTTGTGGTCAGTTCCAGCGGTCTGTTTGTCGTCGCCTATTATCTTATCGATAACCTCATTGAGCAGCGGGAGCGTGAAATCGTCCGGGACCGGATCCAGGAGTATCGGGCCTGGTACGGGGAAGGCGGGCTCCGCGCGCTCAAGGCCCGTTTTGATCAACAGAGCGGCACGGCCAAGGACATCTTCTTTGTCCGCATCGTCGGCCCCCTCAATCAGGTCCTCTTTGTCAGCTTTCCAAAAGGCTTCAGGGGCGTTGACGACGGCCAGCTCAGGGCCATGCCGCGCACGGAAGAAGATCTGTGGCTTACCATAAAAGACCAGGCCGAAAAGGAGGCCTGGACTATGGGTGTGGCGTCTTTGCCGGGCGGCCTCAAGCTCCAGGTGGGGAAGAGTTCCACCCAGGCCCAGGAACTCCTGTCGTTTTTCAGAACCGTGTTTCTGATATTCAGCGTCCCGATCCTCCTCTTAGGAATTATCGGCGGCGGGCTCCTGACATTCCGCGCCATCCGGCCCATCCGTCATCTCATCCAGACCGTAAGAGACATCCTGAAAACAGGGAAGATGAGCCTTCGCGTCCCGGCAAGGGGAGAACGGGGGGAAATGCATGAACTGGTCTCTCTCTTCAACCAGATGTTGGACAGGAATGATTCCCTGATCCAGGCCATGCACAATTCTCTGGACAATGTGGCACACGATCTGCGGACCCCCATGACCCGCCTGCGCGGGGTGGCGGAACTGGCACTTCAGGATCTACGGGACCCGAATGCGTGCAGGGAGGCCCTCGCCGACTGCATGGAGGAATCCGAACGCGTCTTGACCATGCTGAACGCCCTGATGGATATTGCTGAGGCAGAGACCGGGGTGATGCGGCTGGAGATCGGCGAGGTGTCGGTCCCGGAGGTTATTGATTCGATCATTGATCTCTACGAGGTGGTGGCAGAGGACAAAGGGATAGGCATTACGAGGCATCTCCCTCAGGAATTGGCCATCCGTGCCGATCGAACCCGCTTCCAACAGGTGATGGCCAATCTCTTGGATAATGCCATTAAGTACAGCGGGGGGGGCCGGGAGATCGAGATATCCGCCCGAGCAGAAGATGCCTGTGCAGTCATCTCCATTTCCGATCAAGGGATAGGCATCTCACCCAGTGACATCAACCGGATCTGGGACCGTCTCTACCGGGGGGACCACAGCCGATCCCAGCGGGGGCTTGGCCTGGGCCTCAGTTTTGTCAAGGCGATCGTAAACGCCCACGGCGGCACGGTCAGTGTTGAAAGCGAGTTGGGCAAGGGGTCCATGTTCACGATTCGACTGCCCCTTGGGATGGATGATTGAAGGCTGGATGGTGGATGCCGGTATTCCTAAGTTTGGAGTTAGGAGTTTGAAGTGCCTAAAGTTAAAGGAATAAAAATACTGATTTCAACTTTCAACTTTCAACTTCACACTTCTCTGCCTAATGCCCTTCGCCTAACGCCTTTCTTACTCCTTACTCCCTACTCCCTACTGCTTACTCCTTACAGCCTGCTCCTCGCTCCCTGCTCCCTGCTCCTTGCCCCCCCTGCCCATTAAACACCAAGGATTTTACCGTCACGGGGAAGACCTGGCCGGCCACCAGGGGTTCTCCGATATCGATCCAGTCTCCTTCTGTCAAGACGAGTTCATCCAGGGAGAGGAGATTCGTCTTCAGGCCGGTCTCCCGGCGGATGACGTTCCCCACGCTGCATGCGATATCCTTTTCAAAGATCAGGATGATCGGCAGGCGGTTAGCAATGGAACGGGGAAGGGCGGCCTCGATGGATTTGGCGAACAGCTCCAGCTCAGGATAATAGGCCCTCACAGGGTCCTTGAAATATAATGCTACGACGTCTTCGCCTTCCCTCAGATCAAATCTCCGGAAGGAGGCGTTGATCGCTGATATGACGTGGTCACGGCTCAGTCGCTCTGCTTTTGCATCCACCCGAAGGACAGGGATATTCTTGATGGGGAATGAGATGGCATCATCCATAAATCCGGACGATCCGGAAATGGATAAGGAATAGGCCCCTGCCCCGATGACCGTAGCCCTGATCTTGCTGTCGGGCTCTATCACCGGGGAAGGCAATCTGGGCGTCAGAGAATTGATCTTGCCGGCCAAGAGTTTCCCCATATCATCATGATAGCCATTGCCGCCGTAGATCAGCTCGGCGACGCCGCCCGAGAAGGAATACTCGTCTATCTTATCCGGAAAATGGAGGTCGTCGGTCAGTATGAGTTCCTTGGCCAGAGCAGAGGTTGCCGGGCCTGTCAGGACCTCAATCAACACCTCGGCAAACGCCGTGGCGATGCTCTCCATATCCTCTGAAGCGATCTGATCCCCCACCCGGTAATGGAGCCCTAAATGGTCCATCACCTTCCGCGCGGGGGCGTCGATGCGCCAGATCTTTCCATTGTCATGGGCGGCCAGAAGCCTCCCTCCTACGGCAACGCAGCTTGTGGAGATGACCTCGCCGTTTCTGGATATGGCCATGTTGGATGTGCCGCCGCCGATATCGCAGGAGAGGATGGTCTTTTTGAGGGCCCGTGATCTGGCGGTCGCGCCCGAGCCAAGGGCCGTAATCAGGCTCTCAAAATTCGCGCCGGCGGTCGCCGCAACAAATTTCCCCGAATCAGTGGAGAGGGCCTCCACAATCTCTTTGGCATTCTGTTTTTTGGCCATCTCTCCGGTGACAATAACGGCCCCGCTCTGAATATCCCGAGGATCGATCCCTGCGCGTCTGTATTCTTCTCTGAAAAACGCCAGCAGTTTTTCAATGTCGATGGTATCCCTGTCCACCAGTGGCGTATCGATGATCGTCCCTTCGTAGATGATATCCCTGTTCCGAATTTCAAACCGACGGGTCGGCGACCGGTGGTCCCTTTCCAGCAGGAGTCTTGAAAAAGCGAGATGGCTTGTGGAACTTCCGACGTCCACGCCGACCGACAGCAGCTCGATGGTGTTGATCTCCACGAGTATGGCTAACCTCCAAGGTGGTTACAGGTTCAAAGGTTCCGGGCTTAACGGTATAAGGCCATAAAAAGGAAGAGATGGATGTCTCAGAACGATGCTCGAAACATCCGTCTCCTCTTTGGAACTGAACCCTGAGATCCGGAACAAAGAAGCACGGGGATCCGGATTACATGGCGGCCTGCAGGGCCGCAGCATCTCTCTGGGCTGTGGACAATCGTTCGGCAGCCACCCTCTTGATGCCGATGCTGATGCGGTCCGCGTCCACATATTCGATGGCCTTTACCTCGCAGAACCGTGCGCACTGAGGGTCGCCCCCGCACAGATCGCACTTGAAGACCTTTTTGTCAATGATATTGTAGTTCATGGCCCCGAACGGACATACGGCGACACATGAGCGGCAGCCGATGCACACATCGTAATCGACGGTCACGAAACCAAGGTCCTCGTCGCGGTGAATCGCCTTGACCGGGCAGACATTCATGCAAGGGGCATCCTCGCATTGCTGGCACGACATGGGGATATACAGGCCTTCAGACTCCCATTTCATCACCTTGATCCTGCTTCGCGCAGGATTGGAAACCCCGTCGTGCATGACCGAACATACCAGTTCACACAACCGGCACCCGGTGCATTTCTGGTAATTTATCATCAGGACTTTCTCCATTGATCTCCTCCTTCCAAAATAAATTCCTCTCCCCTGTCAGGCCGAGGGGATCTTTTCAGTTGGCTGCCCCGCTTGGCTCAGGGACCCTGAAATCCGGGCCGATCTTTCAAGTGTGTCATCGGGGCAGTTCGCAGGCTAAAGCAGGCGGGACGGCTCCTTGTCCAGGCCCAGCCGTTTCAGCGTCTCTGCCGTGGGCACGCCGTTTTCGTCCCAGCCATGATGGGCGTAGTATTCATCGATCATCTTTTTGAATTTGTCGCGATCGATGGTCAGGCCGATGACATCCGGCGCCCCCCGCCTGCAGGGTTCATCAAAATAGCGGTGATTGAGCGTATCCCCTTTCTTGAGGTCATTCCGTGTCATACCCTCTCTCAGGTTGAAGAGCCGCTCGATGTTGTAACACCTCTCCGCCACGTCCCATATCTCCTTGGGGCTCATCTCTATCCCGGTGTTGTAATAGAGGACCTTGGACCAGTCCTCGAAGTTGGGAAGGGTCGCGCCCAGGAAGGTGGTATGATATTTACAGATGCCGAGACAATCCACCCCCATGTAGCAGTTCTCCTGCCAGAAGACCTGCCACGGCTTGCCTTCGTATGCGGTATGTTCGGAACTCAACGGCCCGTCGTAGGGGACCGGGTTGCTGTATATCTGCCGGAGAATCTTTTCAGGCAGATGGTAGAGGTCAATGGCCGGACGGCTCCTGAGATGGTCCGATCCCCTGGAGCCGGTTGCGATGCCGAGGGCAAGGGCCGGGGTGGCCCGCTCATCCGAGTGGAGGTTGTTCATCCCCTTGACCTGGATCAGATAGTCAAAGGAGTTCTTCCCGATCTTCTCAGACGCCGGAATGCCGCCGTCGGCCAGCGTATCGCCCAGCCATCCCTTTCGGTAGCAGATGCGGTGAATCATCTCGATCAGGGCCTCGTCGTTGCCGAATCTCAGATCGAGCCCTTCCGTGTCCTTGCTGGTCAGGATCCCCAGTTCGTAGAGTTCCATGGCCCAGGAGATGATGCTCCCGATCTCCAGGTTATCGATCCCGTACTGGTCCACCAGGTGATTCCCGGTCAGAATGGTCTCGGCGCTTTTACAGTCGGGCTCCCCGCCAAAGGCGCCGAGGGAGGTATATTCCGGTCCTTCGTCATATTTTCCTGCATAGGGACCTGAGGGGATCTTGTACTGGGCCCGGCAGTGGACCTGGCATCCGAAGCAGCCGGTCATATGATAGGGGCCCATGGTCTCCGTGCAGATCTCGTCGATCCGCTCGGGTTCGATATCATCGGCATTCTCGCACTGGTTATACTGGAAGTTACGGGTGCGGATGCCGCCCCAGCAATTGGTGGCCCCCCAGATGAACGGGGTGCCCAGTGTCCCCTGGGTCTGGTTGACCTTGGCGCTGGTGATCTGATTGATGAATCGCTTGTTGTATTCCAGTGCATCCACCGGATGCGCGATCTTGATGTCCATGGTCCCCCTCGCGGCAATGGCCTTGAGATTCTTGGACCCCATGACGCAGCCCATGCCGGTTCTACCTGCGGCGTTCTTGATGCCTGTCATGACATTGGCATACGCCACCAGATTTTCACCGGCCGGACCGATGACCGCGGATTTGATGTCTTCGTCTCCCAGTTCTTCCCGAATGGCCCACTGGGTTTCTGTGGTGGTTTTTCCCCAGAGGTGCGCGGCGTCTCGAATCTCGATTTGGCCGTTGTGAATCCAGAGGTAGACTGGCTTTTCAGACTTTCCCTTGATCACCAGATGATGAAATCCGGCCCATGCCAGTTCAGGGGCAAAAAAACCGCCCATATTGGCGCTCCCCAGGAGCCCTGTGAGCGGAGACTTGGCCATGAAATGGGTCCTGGCCGTTGCAGAGGCGCAGGTGGCCGCCAGGATGCCGCCGCTGACCATCAGCGTATTGTGCGGCCCGAGGGGATCGCACCCCTTTTTCGTATGGTTGTATAGCAAATAGGCATCCAGTCCTCTCCCGCCCAAAAATTTTTTTCGCACGTCCAGCGGGATCGATTTCACCTCGATGTCTCCGGTCGAGAGATCAATAAATGCAATCTTTCTATTCAATGCCATCTTACTTTCCCCCCTTCTTTGAACCCTTTTTGGGCAGGGCCGCTTCTATCCCGGCCATCTTTTCCTCCGCTATCTTCCGGTTCACATCCCATACCGGCCCGCGTATCCTGGGAAGGTTCGCGTTCACCCAGAACAGACGATACTCCATGCCGCAGGTGGGGCACTTCACATGCTTGGCTCCGGGAGCCGGCTGAATCCTTTCCATGCAACTCGGGTTATGACATCTGATTTTGCCGAAGGTCCGGGTCTTGCGCAGACTTTCGGCCCCTGACAATTTCTCGCTTTCTATCGCCATATCCATCTCCTTTCTGCTTTCTGGTGAAAGCCCTTTCCTTCACGTGAATAGTTGAACATTTCAGACGTGTTTCATCTTCTTGTGCACGGGCGCCAGCCGGTGAAGGAGTTCGGCATAGCTGCTTTTCTTGCACCGGGGGCAAACTGCCAGAAGGTCGCCCAGTCTTTTAGCCCTCTCCGGATCCTTTTGAAGATACTCAAATTCCTTTTTCGGCATCAGATAGCTCCCGCAGACAGGACAGAAGACGGCGTACTTCCTGTGCCCGTGCCGGAGCAGCAGGTCCCTCAAATCCATCATAAAACCCTGAAAATCCACCCCACTGGGACAGAAGAAGGTGCATTCCTGACAGGTTAGGCAGTACCAGAGGGCCTCCTCGTCGCCGATATCGTCAGGGGCCAATGACAACCGCTCCACCACCCCCCTCGGCGAACGCTGGTAGGCATACTCTCCATAAAAATCGAGCATCGGGCAGACCGCGGAACATTTCCCGCATTCCAGGCAGACATTGAGGTTGTGGTCTAAAACCTGATGTTTAATTTCACTTGTAATATCAGACTTTTCCATTATCTAATAAACATTATTGGTTAAATTTATTAATGACCCTTGCATCCCTAACTTTAGGGCTTTCACGCACTCAACCAGCAGCGGCGTTGACCATGGCCAGGATCTCTTCGTCGGTAAATCCCTTTATCTGTATGGCGCCGCTCAGGCAGGAGGCGGCACAGAGGCCGCATCCCTTGCACTCGGTCGGGTTGACGGCGGCAACTTGCCGGGTCCGTTCCGGCGCGACCCTCAGGTCGGTCCAGTCAATGGCCCCGAAAGGGCAGATGCCCAGACACCTCCCACAGCCGGAGCACAGGAGAGGGTTGACCTCGGAGACAAGCGCCTCGGTGACGACCCTGCCCCGGGACATGGGCGCGGCGGCCTTGGCCGCAGCCGCGTAGCCCTGGGCGATGCATTCAGCAATTTCGGCAGGGAAGCGGGCACACCCGGCAATATAGATCCCGTCTACCGGGAACTCCACCGGCCTCAGCTTCTGATGGGCCTCCATGAAGAAGCCTTCATTCCCGATGGGTATCTTCATCATCCGGGAGAGGGCCTCGTTGTCTCCGGCAGGCACGAGGGGCGTGGTCAGGATGACGGCGTCTGCGTCCAGTTCGAAGTTCCTCCCCATGAGTTCAT
This sequence comes from uncultured Desulfobacteraceae bacterium, assembly GCA_964409475.1. Lineage (GTDB taxonomy): Bacteria > Desulfobacterota > DSM-4660 > Desulfatiglandales > Desulfatiglandaceae > AUK324. The sequence continues at coordinate 28,548 of CAYPDL010000012.1, forward strand.
GGTAGATCCGGACGCTTCCAGCCCGGCCTCCCGAACCGATGATCTCCGGGGGCCTGTCCACGCTGTAGCGGATGAAGCGAACCCCCATCCGCAACGCCTTTTGATAGTATGCCTCAAAGACCTTGCCAAAGGCCATGATATCCCTATGCAGGATGGTCACCTCTGCTTCAGGTTCGGCCTCCTTCAGAAGTGTCGCGTTCTTTATGGCCGTGATACAGCAGAAACGGCCGCAGTAGGGCGTATCATCGATCCTGGCGCCCACACAGTTAACCATCACCACCCGCTTGAGACCCGTGTAGCCGGATGGGTACTGTTTTTCAAAGTCGAGCTGCGTCATGACATTGTCAAAGCGACCATATTCGAATATCCCGTCCGGCTTGAATTCAGCAGCCCCGATGGCCACGATGACGGTGCCTGTGTTCAGATCGAGGGTTTCGGTGTTGACCTTTACAGAAGCGGTGAAGTTTCCGATGAAGCCTTTTATATCGACCAGCTCGGCCTTGAAATGAACGGCGATGTTGGGGTGTTGCAGTACCGAGTCAATCAAGGGAGTTATGAGATCAGCCGTCGGGGTGTTGGTGGGAAAGACACGGTTGACGTCTTTTAGCAGCCCACCCAGGCGGTCGCTCTTTTCCAAAAGTTCCACATGGTAGCCCTGGTGGGCGAGGGTCAGGGCGGCAGAGAGGCCCGAGATCCCGCCGCCGACGACGAGGGATGAGGGGAGTACCTCTGTGGATAGGTCTTCTTCCGGGGTGAGGAGGCTCGCCTTGGCTACCCCCATGCGCACAAGGTCTTTGGCCTTTTCAGTGGCATCCTCCTGCTGGTTCATGTGGACCCAGGCGCAGTGCTCTCTCAGATTGACAAATTCAAAGAGATACTTGTTGAGCCCGGCCAGCTCGCAATTCTTCTTGAAGAGGGGTTCGTGGGTCCTGGGCGTACAGGAGGCTACCACAACACGGTTCAGGCGATGTTCCTTGATCTGATTCCTGATGGAGGAGAGACCGTCTTCAGAGCAGGTATAGAGGTTCCCCTCGGCATGAACCACGTCGGGCAGTGTGGCCGCGTAGGTCACTACCTCGGGAACGTGAACGGTCCCGCCGATATTGGTGCCGCAATGGCAGACAAAAACACCTATTCTGACCGACATGGCTCCCTTCCTTAGGCCAGGACCTCGGCCGCCTTGGAGGCGGCCGCGGATGCACGGATCACCGAATCCGGCACATCCATGGGCGACTGGCAGAACCCGCATCCAAATACGCCTTCCCTGCTCGTCCCGAATGGATTGGCCAGTTCTTCGGGTATGGCGAAAAACCCGAATTCATCCAGTGCCACGCCCAATTTTTCAGCGATGGCAATATTGCTCTCCGTGGGGATAAGGGCCTGGGAGAGGATGACCATATCAAACTCTCTGGCCCTGAATTCTCTGTTCACCGTGTCTTCATAATGGATGACCGGGTTCTGGTTTTCCTCATTGACGGTAACCTTCCCCGGCCGTGCGCGGATGTATTCCACCTGGTACTGGCCCTTGGCACGCCGCACATACTCCTGAAACCCTTTTCCCACGGCCCTCATATCCATGTAAAAGATGGTCGATGTCAGTTCGGGATAGTGTTCGCGGGCCAAGATGGCCTCTTTGGTGGCATGCATGCAGCAGACGGCCGAACAGTACTTCATGTGCCGGACGTCCCGCGATCCCACACACTGGATAAAGCCCAGACGCCGGGGTTCTTTGCCGTCTGAGGGTCGTTTCAGATGACCGGTGGTGGGCCCGGACGCGCATATCATCCGTTCAAACTGCATGGCGGTCAGCACGTTCTTTATCCTTCCCCATCCATACTCCATCAGGGGGGCGACATTGTAGAGATCAAAACCGGTGGCCAGGACAACGGCCCCCACGTTCACGGTGATTTCCCGGTCTTTCTGATCAAAATCCACGGCCTGGGCCTTGCACGCCTGCGCACAGGTATAACATTCGGAGCAGATGCCGCAGGAGATGCACCGTCCGGCCTCTGCCACGGCCTGTTCCTCGCTGAATCCCAACTGCACCTCTCTGAAACTGTTGACCCTAATTTCGGGCGCAAGCCGGGGCATCGGGGTCCTGGAGACAGGGACGTGCCCGGCCGTGGGGACGTTCTTGACCGGTTCCCATGTTTTTGCCCGGCCCTCTCTAAGGTCAACCCCGCGGATAAACCTGTCTATAGAGACAGCGGCCTGCTTGCCCGCTTCAATGGCCTCGATCACCGTCCTGGGGCCGGTCACCGCATCCCCCCCTGCGAAAATATCCGGATCATCTGTCTGCAAGGTAAGGGGGTCCACGTTCATGGTCCCCCACCCGGAGAGGGTGCAGGCGCACTCGGGCCCCAGGCAGGACCAGTCGGATTCCTGGCCGATGGCAGGGATCACGCCGTCCACCTCCATCATGAATTGGGACCCCTCTATGGGAATGGGACGTCTCCGGCCGCTCTCATCCGGCTCCCCCAGCCGCATCCGAATGCATTCAACGGCCTTGACCCGGTTGTTCTCGCCGATGATACGCGTAGGGTGGGTCAGGGGATGGATCGGGATCCCTTCCTCCCTGCATTCCTCGATTTCCTCTTCGTTGGCCGGCATCTCTTCGAGACTGCGGCGATAGACAATAAAAGGGGCTTTGGCGCCGAGCCTTCGGGCCGTGCGGACCGTATCCATGGCCACATTGCCTCCCCCGATGACCGCAATCCGGTCGCCCATGGCGACTTTTTTCCCCAGGTTCACCTCCCTCAGAAAATCCACGCCCGGATAGACCCCTTCCAGATCTTCCCCCTCGATATGGAGCCGTTTACACTCGTGGGCCCCGATTGCCAGGAAAAAGGCCAGGTATCCCTGGTCGCGGAGCTGCGCGATGGTGATATCCGTACCCATGTTTACCCCGGTACGGATTTCTACGCCCATATCCCGAATGACCTGGATCTCGGCGTTGATAATCTCTTTTGGAAGACGGTATTCGGGGATCCCCACGGAGAGCATGCCGCCCGTTACGGGCAACTTCTCAAAGATGGTGACCGGGTAACCCTCCCTGGCTAAGTAATAGGCGCAGGAAAGCCCTGCCGGACCACCGCCCACGACGGCGATCTTTTCCTCTTTTCCCTCTTTGATGTGGGGAAGATAACGGGTTTCTGAGTTGAGGTCCAGGTCGGCCACAAACCGTTTGATGAAATCGATGGCAACCGGCTCATCCACCTGGCCACGGGTGCAGACCGATTCACACGGGTGGTGGCAGACCCTGCCGCAGATGGCAGGGAGCGGGTTTTCTTCCTTGATGAGCTTCAGGGCCTCCTGGAACCTGCCCCGGGCGACCAGTGCCACATACCCCTGGACACTGATGTGGGCCGGGCAGGCGGCCTTGCATGGCGCTGTACCCCTCCGGTCAATGGCAAAGGTGGAGGGGACGGCCTGGGGGAAATACTTGTAAACGGCCTTCCGCTTTCCGAGGCCGGCGTTGAATTCGTCTGTGACGGTTATGGGGCAGCCTTCGATGCATTCGCCGCATCCGACGCAACGCTCCTCATCGATAAAACGGGCCTTCCGGATGATCCTTGCCGTGAAATCGCCTGCACTCCCGGTGAGTTCCGCCAGTTCAGAGTAGGTGAGGAGTTCTACGTTCTCATGGTTGGCGCATTCAATCATCTTCGGGGCCAGGATGCACATGGCGCAGTCATTGGTGGGGAAGGTCTTATCCAACTGGGCCATGCGGCCCCCGATACTGGGCTTCTTCTCCAACAGATAGACCTTGATTCCCATATTGGCCAGGTCTATGGAGGCCTGCATCCCTGCGATTCCGCCGCCGATGACGAGTGCTGCTTTTTGTGTCATCTCCTGTCCTTTTTGCGATGTGCCGGTCTAATAATCATGGTCTCGTAAAAGTCAGGTTTCTCACAGAGCCCTCAGAGAGCACAGAGATAACCCATTGAAATTATTGTCGTCATCTTTGCGAGACTTGCGTCTTTGCGCGATATTTTGACTTTTTACGAATGCATCAATAATAGCCCGGAAAAATTCGGCCCCGCGCGGGGTATGGGGTGATGTTCACAATACTGAACCTTTCTATTGAAGTTAAAAATACCATATCCGCTCCCGATGTCAAGTTAAAAATAGATGTAACAGAATAGGATAATAAGCTATTATATCAATATTGACATGACCTTAATTCCTGTTGACAACGGATCACAGGGAGGTATAAGATATATAAAAATTCAGCATGGTGAACAATGAAGATAAAATATCAGGCGCCATCGGTAAAAAAGGCCTTCCAGATATTGAGGCTCATCTCGCGTGCAGACCACGGGTTGGGGATCACCGAACTGGCTGAGATGCTCCATATGAGCAAGGGTACGGTTCACGGCATCGTCTCCGCCCTCGAGGAATCAGGGACCGTCATGCGCGATCCCATCACGCGAAAGTGCTTTCTGGGGTTTACGCTGCTTGAATTGGGAAAACTGGCCTATTCTCAGATTGACCTCAAGGAGGTGGCCCGGCCGGTCATGGAAGAACTGGGGGAGAGGACAAGGGAATCGGTCTATCTGGGCGTTTTGAACAAAAACCATATCACCGTGCTCGATATTGTTGAGTCGAGCCAGGACCACAAGATCACATCCCCCAAGGGGACCATTATTCCCCTCTTTGCAGGGGCTACCGGGAAGGTCATTCTCGCATCCATGGACCCGGACGAGGCGCTCCGGATGATACCCAACGACGGACTCCCCAGGTTTACAGAGCATACGGTTACAGATCCGTCAGGTTATCTGAAAGAGGTGGCCCGTGCCCGGAAGGACGGATACGCCACGGATGATGAGGAATATATCTCCGGCGTGAGGGCGGTGGCCGCACCCATCAGGGGGTGGCGGCATCTCATATCGGCCATATGGGTGGTGGGATTCAAGACGAGTCTCGACAGAGAGAAGATGGCGGACCTGATAACCGCCACAAAGGCCGCTGCAGGAGAGATCAGCCGACTCTGTTGTCCGGACCCGGCATCCACCGGAGGATGCGTAACTCCTCAACCCGTCGACTGACCGCCTCAGGCCCTCACCCGCCCATTTCATTTCCCGGCCGAAAGGCCTCTCCCCCCACATGGTCTCTCCTGCCGCAGAAGTACAACCCTGAACCCTTGAACCCGTGAACGGTTACGATCTTGACTTGCAATCGGGTTATGATACAGATTAAAATAGGTTAACGGTTCATAGGTTCTGGGTTGAAGGTTCGAGCTTAGGGACGACGACGGAATTTAAGCTTTAGAAACGGATCATTCACCTGCATGAAGGAGGATGCGATGCCCAAGGGAAACTGCGAGTTCAATGGATCCGGCAGGCAGTACCTGGAGCTCTTCATCGTCCACGTCTTTTTGCTGAGCATGCTCACATTGGGCATCTACGCCCCGTGGGCGTGGGTCAGGCTCCTCCGGCTGAGGGCATCCCATACCGGGATCAACGGCAAACCGATGACCTTCACCGGGACCGGCGGGCAGTTCTTTGTCCTGGTTCTGATAAACGGCCTGTTGACCATCATTACCCTCGGCATCTACTGGCCCTGGGCCGCATGCAGGATTTCGGAATGGAAGGCCCGACACACCCTGGTCGATGGCAAACCGAGCGGTTTTATGGGGACAGGGGGCAGCCTCTTTCTCTTTTCCCTCATACATTTTTTTATCCTGCCTGCCCTGACCTTCGGGCTTTACATCTTCTATGCCATGTACCGGTATTATGCCTGGAAGGAAGAGCATTTTAGATACGGCGGGGCCAAGACCTCTTTCGGGGCCGGTTTCTGGGGCCTCCTACAAATATATCTGATTATCGTGGCGATCCTGATCCTGTTGCCGGCCATCGGAGTGTTGGTGAACCTGCCAGCCATGGAGTGGCTGTCGCCCCTCATTTGCCTTATGGTCTCGCCCTGGCTGATCTGCATGTTCTTCAACTGGGAGACCCAGGGTCTGGTCGTGGGGGACGAAGCGGGGATTGAGCATTTTCCGCCCGTCAAGACGCGGTTTCTGTGGGTGGTCATTTTCATCCTGCTCGTCTTGGTCGCCATGGCCGCTGCGGTCCTTTTTGTCAAAGACCGCCTGGGGACACAGATGGCTGAGATGGGCAGCCTGAGCCGGCTTTTTGAGATGAAGGACCAAAGGGTGGAAGGACCGGGGGCGGTAAGAGGCCTTGTGAAACGGCCTTCCCGTGAAACTCCCCCGATCCCAGGCAAGAAACCTCCTCTCCGTGTCCCGTCGGCAACGCACGCCCCTGAGGCCGGGCCTGCCAAGGCGCCTGATGAGCCGCTGGTCCCTGTCTGGACATCCCCTGCCGAGGAAACGGCCCCATCTGCCGGAGAGTATGAGAAAGAGATCAGAGACCTCAATGTGTTTATTGAGAAAGACCGGCAGAACGCCGATGCGTATTACAGCCGCGGGTGTCTGTATGCACGGATGGGGGGCTTAGAAAGCGCTGAAAAGGACTTTACCCGGGCCATTGAAATCAACAACCGCTACAGTGATGCCTACTGCAACCGCGGCCTGATCCTGGCGAGGATGGAGAAGTTTGACCTGGCAGTCAAGGATTTTGACGAGGCCATCGAACTGAACCCGCATGTCGCGGATGCCTATTGCAATCGGGGAAGCGCCTATTTTCAACTGGGAAAGAGGGATTTGGCCATGAAGGACTATGCCAAGGGCCTGGAGATGAAACCGGATGATGCAGACCTCTATTATAACCGGGGACTTCTCCATCTCTCTGAGGGACGCAAGGCAGAGGCCAAGGCCGATTTTAGCAAGGCCACTGCCCTGAGAGGCCGACCTTCTTCGGAATCGTCGGGAAAAGACGCTGCTCCCCGTGCGCCGGCTGCAAATTGATACAGGAGAGACTGCGGGATATGACTGTATATCCCCTGTAGAGGTGGGAGATATCACAGATGAAAGGACCTGTTGAGGAACGGCATTTCGGACCTGTATGGTTTATTCCGGGCGACAATTATGGGAGATATCCCAACTGCCATTCTATCTACATCGAGGGGGAAGGGGTGCTGATCGACCCGGCCTCGAACAGGGAACGACTGATTCAACTGAGGGAGATCCCCGGCGTCCGGGAGATCTGGCTGACCCATTGGCACGAAGATCACTTTATGCATCTGGACCTCTTTGACGACCTCCCGTTGCTGATTTCGGCGCCGGATGCGCCGCCCCTCACGGATTTGGATATCTTTATGGATGCCTACGGGATGGAGGGGGAGGACGAGCGGGAATACTGGCGTACTGTCCTCAAGTCGCAGTTTCACTACCGGCCACGCAGGCCGACCCGGTTCCTGCGCGGTGGGGACATCATTCCTCTGAAAACCGGGGATGTGGAAGTGATAGCCACGCCGGGCCACACGCCCGGTCATCTTTCCTTCTTTTTTCAAACGCATGGGGTATTGCTCTTGGGGGATTACGATCTGGCCCGGTTTGGACCCTGGTACGGGGATCGCGATTCGAGCATCCATGAAACCATCGAATCGGTAGAACGCCTGCGACATGTTCCAGCCAGGATATGGCTGGCATCCCACGAGGAGGGGGTGTTCGAGGAGGACCCGCAGGACAGGTGGGATGATTATCTGGCGGTCATTTATGAACGGGAAAACAAGCTCATTGAGCTTCTGGAAGCCCCTCATACCCTGGAGGACATCGTGGAGGCATGGATCATCTACGGCAGGCCTCGGGATCCGAAGGCCTTTTTCGAGTTCGGGGAGCGGGTCCATATGAAGAAACATCTGGGAAAGCTCATGAACGAGGGCAGGGTCGTCAAAGACGGCCCCTACTATAGCATTGTTGATTTATGATTGTTGATTGAAAAACGATTTAGAACAAGAAGACGCCTGCTCAGAAACCCCTCAAACATTGGCTTAAAAGCTATGGCGGACAGATCACGGAGCGACATATCCCATCTAATATGGAGGAGGAAAAAAACATGTCTGAAACGTTGGAGGAAAAATACAGATCCGCGGCAGCGGTGGTATGCAGACAGGGAATGTTCCCTTTCCCGGTGAATGATACGACCCTGTCAATCATGAAACACGTGATCGAAGACGAGGAAGATGAGCTGGATCTGATCTGTGCATTCAGCCAAAAGGCCTCTCAGACCCTGGAGGAGTTGACCCTGTCGAGCGGGTTCTTCCGAGACAAGGCCGATCAACTCGCCACAAGCCTCGCTCGAAAGGGGCTTGTCTTTAACCAGCCCAATTCGGCCGGGACCATGGTCTACCGTCTGCTTCCGCTCATGACGGTTGGATTGATGGAATACAAGTTCATGACCGAACTGACGGGCGATGACAGGGAAAGGGAACTGGCTCACCTGTTTCAGACCCTCTTGGACGAGGTCAGAGACCAGGTCCAGGCCAACTATGACAATCTGGTGCCCATGCTTCAGTCGGCCCCGCCGGTGGACCGGACCGTTCCTTCCCGGGTCACGGATGATGGAAAGCCGATCCGGATCATTCCCATCGACAAACGGGTTGAGGTGCCTGATGAGTTCGTTCTTCCGAGCCAGTCAGTGGATGAGATCATCGACAAATTCAACGAGATTGCCGTAGGTCACTGTTTCTGTCGCCAACGGCAGAAGGTTCTTGGCAACCCCTGTGCCACGGACGCGCCGACGCTCAACTGCTTTACCTTCGGCAAGTCCGCCCGTCATACGGTTGCCCAGGGGTTCAGCCGCATGGTGAGCAAAGATGAGGCCCGCCGGATCATGAGGGAGGCGGAGGAGGCAGGCCTGGTTCACAAGGCCTTTCATCCCGGTTCCAATGTATCACGGCCCGAGACCAGCATCTGCAACTGCTGCAAGGACTGCTGCGACACGCTAAACCTGTGGCGGGACGGCGCATTCCCTCTCATCAATTCAACCTACCACCTCTCCATCATCGATCCGGATCTCTGCTCGGGGTGCGGCGTCTGCGTGGAACGGTGTCCAACGGACGCGATCCGGCTGAACGACGAGGGAACGGCTGAACGAGACGAAAAGGCATGCTTCGGGTGCGGTGTATGCGCCCGTTTCTGCCCGGAGGGCGCCATATCGCTGAAAGAGGGATTGCGCCGGGTCATGGTGCTTCCGCCCCGGCTGCGCCCCTCGGCCTGAGATGGGCCTCCCTTCAGTTCAGGGGTGCCCTTGCCGTGAATGTGCGCCCGCTGCGTGCCATGACCCTGGCCCCTTGAACCGCTGTGGCAGCGGCTTTCCAGTCCCGCCACGGCGGGATCGAGGCTGCAAGCCTCTCTCACAAATCCGGCAAAGAAACAGCCTCATGGGAGACAGGCCGTTAAAACAAAAAAAGGCATTTCATCGCGATTGAATGAAATGCCCTTTCTCTGTCCGAAGATCTCAGATTAGACCACGGCTACATTGACCGCGGCAGGACCTTTCTGACCCTGCTCTATGTCAAAAGTAACCCGGTCGCCCTCTTCAAGCGATTTGAACCCGGACGATTTGATCCCTGAAAAGTGAACAAATACATCCGGACCATCTTCCTGTTCGATAAAGCCAAAACCTTTTTTGTTATTGAACCATTTAACAGTTCCGGTAGCCATCGTGGCACCCTCCTTTCACACATTTTCGTGGTTCTAAACTCGGGTTGCCACTTTGTTAAATGGATCTTCCCTTTAGAACACAACCTGCCCGCCAAAAGATAAGAACGGACTTATTACAAGTTGAACGCATGATACATCCGACTTTAAATCAAAATCAAGCAAAATAAATACTTTTTTTGCCCGGCCACAATTTTTTTCAGATCGTCAAGGCCGCTTCAAATCCCTCTCTCACGGCCTCTGTGATTTTTCTGGGGGCCCTGGCATCGCCGATGGCGATCACCCGGATGCCCGATCCCTCTACCTCCCGGGCCAGATCATCGACGGCCACAGCCCCGACCGCCAGGATGACGGTGTCGGCCGGCAGGGCGGCCTTTCCATCTTCTGTCTTCAAGAGAACCGAATCATCCCTGATTTCCAGAAGGGTGGTCTTGGCGAGAAGGGTTATGCCCATCAATTTCAGGCCCTTGATGAGGGACCACCGTGCGGTGCGGCCCGCATTCTCGGCAAGCCGGGGGACCATATCGATGACGGTCACGTTCCTTCCCGGGGTGTGCAGCAGTTCAGCGGCGACGTCCCGGTCTTCGGCCGAGTGATGCATCAGAAAGGTAAAGGTCTCAGGGTCTGGGACGCCCATTTCAGCCACGAATAGAGCGGTTTCGCAGCCCGTGGCGTTTCCCCCCACCACCACTACATTATGGCCGATGTCCCAGGCCTTTTCAGCGAGGACATCCCAGGCATCCACTACATGGGATTTGTCGATGCCCGGCACATCGATGCGAATCGGTCTGGCGCCCGAGGCCACCACCAGGAGATCCGGCCTTTCCTCTGTTACCATTGCCGGTGTCAAAGGCGTATTGAGATGGACGGTGACGCCGAAATGGGCCATCCTTGCGGCCATGCTCTCTATCAGCCGCTGAAATTCCTGTTTGCCGGGGGGCATCCTGGCCAGATTCACCTGTCCGCCAAGCCGCTCCCCCTTTTCATAGAGGGTAACATGGTGCCCCCTTTGTGCGGCAGTAAGGGCGAATTCCATGCCTGCCGGACCCCCGCCGGCCACCATGATTGTTTTGACCGCATCGGTTTTATCAATCCGAAACGCTGCCTCGTTCCCGGCTCTCGGGTTGAGGATGCAGGTCACCGGCACGCCTGCGAATATGGAATCAAAACACCCCTGATTGCAGGCAATGCATGGGATGATCTCATCGAACCGGCCCTGCCTGACCTTGTCGGGAAGCTCCGGGTCGGCGATCAGGGGCCTTCCCCAGCAGATCATGTCACAGGCCCCGGACCTCAATGCCCGCTCCGCCACATAGGGGTCGCCCAGCCGGTTGGAGGCAAAGACCGGGATGTTGACAGCATTTTTGATGCCACGAGAGAGGTAGACAAAGGCCCCGGGCGGTACATTTGAGGTGAGCTGCGGTATCCGGGTCTCGTGCCAGCCGCCGGTCACGTTGACGGCGTCAATCCCCGTCTTCTCAGACTCTGCCGCAAATCGGGCCGACTCCCGGTTGGTATGGCCGCCCTCCATGAAGTCGTTGCCGGCAATCCGGATACCGAGGGCCAGGTCCTGACCGATGGCCTCCCTCACCGCTTGAATGATCTCCAGCCCGAAACGCATCCGGTTCTCGATGCTGCCCCCGTATTCGTCGGTGCGCTTATTGGTCAGGGGGGAGAGAAACTCGCTGATGAGATAACCGGTGCATGCCAGGATCTCTATGAAGTCAAACCCCGCTTCCACGGCCCGGCGTGCGGCTTGGACATAGGACGTCTGTACGGTTTCGATGTCTTCAAGGGTCATCTCCCTCGGGGTCTCATGGGTCAGCGTGCTGGGGATAGGGGAGGGCGCTATAGGTTGTATTCCTGTCAGGGCGGAGAAGGTATAGCGGCCCATGTGAAGGAGCTGGGTCGCGATCCGGGCGTCCGTTTCCTGATGCACTTGATCAATAAAATTTCGCAAGGACTCGATATGGCTGTCGTCAAAGAGCCCGGGCATAAACGGTGCACTCCCGACCCGGTCGATCGCCACCGGGCCGATGGTCAGAAGACCCACGCCGCCCAGGGCCCGTTCCCGGTAAAAGGCACGGTAGCGTTCATTAAAGGAAAAATCGCTGCTGTAGGCGAGCCCCATGGAGGGCATGACGATCCGGTTTTTAATAGTCAGCCTGTTGATGGTAATCGGTTCAAAGAGTCTTTTAATCTCCATGGATCCCTCTCACAGTTTTGTTGACAGTCAGAGCACTTCCTTTTCAAAAATATTCAATTGTCAATATTGGATTTTCACTACCCTTCTCCCAGACCGATAATGGCGATGCTGCACACGTTCTGGGGTGGAAATCCGCCCAGGTTGTGGGTCAGACCGTAACGGGGATTGTCGATCTGCCGATCCCCGGCCCGGCCCAGGAGCTGAAGGTACATTTCATACAGCATCCGGAGCCCGGAGGCCCCGATCGGGTGGCCGAAGCACTTGAGTCCTCCGTCCACCTGGGTCGGGATCCGGCCGTCGCGGTTATAAAAACCGTCCAATACTTCCTGCCAGGCCTTGCCCCGTTCCGAGATGTGCAGGTCCTCGTAGGTGACCAGCTCGGTGATGGAGAAGCAGTCGTGAAGCTCCATCATGCTGATCTCTTTACGGGGATCGGTGATGCCGGCCTCCTTGTAGGCCCTGGTGCTGCACTGGTCCGTAGTCATGAAATGATCGCCGTCCCACTCGTCAAAACCCATCTCTTCGCCATTGCTTAGGGCCAACTGCAGGGCCTTGACCGTGACCGGGTTTTTGATTCCCATGTCCCTGGCCTTCTGTACCGTGGTGACGATCGCGCACGCCGAGCCGTCGCTCACGCCACAGCAGTCGAAGAGGCCCAGGGGATGCGCGATGATCGGGGCGGCCATGACCTGGTCGATGGTCACGGCCTTCCGCAGGTGTGCCTTGGGATTGAGTACTCCGTTTTCATGGCTCTTGACAGAGACCTGGGCCATGGCCCGCTTGAGGTCCTGATCGGGGATATGGTACTTGGCAGCATACGCAGTGGCCAACAGGGCAAAGACCCCAGGTGCGGTCATGTTTGGATACCAGAGCCAGTTCAGGGACCCGAAATTGGAGCCGGGATTGGGCAGACCCCCATAGCCGGTGTCTTTCAGCTTTTCCACGCCCAATGCCATACAGATGTCATAGGCCCCGGATGCGACCGCATACACCGCCCCTCGAAAGGCCTCGGTGCCGCTGGCACAGTAATTTTCGGTTCGAGTGACGGGAATAAAGGGGAGCCTGAGGGTGGTCGAGAGGGGCAGGGCGCTCTTGCCCACATTGACCTCTTCGAGACAGGTGCCGAGCCAGGCGGCCTCGATCTCCGATGTCTCGATCCCGGCATCTTCCAGGCATTCTGTAAAGGCCTCCACCATCAGTTCTTCAGCGCCCACATCCCATCTTTCACCAAAACGGGTGCAGCCCATGCCGACAATCGCCACCTTGTCTCTGATTCCTGTGGCCATAGCGATTCCTCCTGTTGCCGAAGTAAAGTAACTAAAGTGAGCTAAAGTGAACTAAAGTGATTAAAGTTAGAAGATCTCAACGCACTAAGCTGAATTTTGGGATCTGAACCTCTGAAATTCCAGTCCCTTATTGTTGATTAAGACCTCGTTAAAAAAAGGAACCCTTTGTGGGCTTTGCGGCCTTGTGTGAGATTATTTTTGGTTGTGGCCTTTCCATTTTAGAACTTGAACAGTTTTTCAATGAGCTGCGATTTCATGAGATCGCCTTCGATCCGGAGCTTTCCGCCGGTGAAGGCGCTCATGGCGTTCAGTTTCCCTGTGATGAGCTTTACGAAATCATCATCCCCCATCTTGATGGTGGTGGTCGGGCTTGGGTGGGCGCCCTCGGCGACCTCGCAGGTCCCGTCCTTTACGGTCATATACCAGGAGCCGCCGCCATCCCCGGAGATGTCAAACTGGAACACCACATGCACTCCTGCGGCCTTATCGGCCTGGAATGCAGAGGGAATCCCTTCAAAAATACCGGCAACGGTCAGGCCTTTGCTTTCTGGCTCAGCCCCTGCCTCTTTCTTCTTGGGGCTGAAGGCGTCCAGCATGGGACCGAATGCAGCCGTGGCATTGGGGAACTCTTCGGCCCCTGCGAGATCATTGATCTCACCCCAATGCCGGTGGATCTCTTCCAATGTGGGAACGGACTTCCCGTCGCCCACCACGGTTCCAGCGGCCGTAACGATCGCCGCCCGGTTGAAGTACCCCATGCCGGCATTGAAGATCATCCCCTGTTCATTGCATCCCTGGGAGCAGAGATAGAGGACCAGGGGGGCCACGAACTCGGGCTTGAGTTTCTCTAAGAGATCCGGGGGTAGGATATCATCGGTAAGACGGGTGGCCGCCACCGGGGCAATGGTGTTGATCTTGATGTTGTGCTTGTCCCCCTCCAGTCTGGCCGTATTCATCAGCCCTAAGAGTCCCATCTTGGCCGATGAGTAGTTGGTCTGGCCGAAATTGCCGTAGAGCCCGGCGGCCGATGTGGTCAGGATGATCCGGCCGTACCGGTTCTCCCGCATCTTGATAAAGGCAGGCCGGGTCACATGGTAGGCCCCGTTGAGGTGGACGTCCATGACCGCCTGCCAGTTTTCCGGTTCCATCTTGACCAGGGTCTTGTCGCGCAGGATTCCTGCGTTGTTGATCAGGATATCGATCCGGCCAAAGGCGTTGATGGCCGCATCCACCATGGCCTGGCCCCCTTCAGGTGTGGCCACCGAGTCGTAGCTGGCCACGGCCTCGCCGCCGGCCGCCCGGATCTCTTCCACAACCTTATCGGCGGCCGATGAAGATCCTTTGCCGGACCCGTCCCGGGCCCCGCCCAGGTCATTCACCACCACCTTGGCCCCCCGTTTGGCCAGTTCAAGGGCATACACCCTTCCCAGCCCCGCTCCGGCCCCGGTCACCACCGCCACCTGATCGTCAAAACGGATGGCTTCGGCCTTGACAGCTCCTTCCTCTTTTGCTTCCGGGACAGGCACTGCCTTCCAGAAATAGCCGCTGAAACCGCGCTCCCGGTCTGTATAGCGCCGCCTGAAGGACATGTTCACCTGTTGACCGACACGGAGATCTGAAAGTTCGCAGTCGCTAAAATCGGCCATGAGCCGGCCTCCCCCCTCGAATTGGACCATGCCGTAGATGGCCGGGGGATCCACCGACACAGCCAGCAGGTCGCCGGTGAAACTCTTGATATAGGCGGGCACGCTCGAAAACTCATAGGGTTTCTGGGTATGAACCGCACGGCATTCTGGATTGACGCAGATGTCCATCCTCGGGAACTGCGGGGTGCCGCATTGGGTGCATTTACCTCCCACCAGGCCGGTGACCATGTCCCGTTTGCGCCATAAAACGGTCATGGCGGTCTGGGTGGGCGCCTCTGCCCGTATCCCCATCTCTGTCTGTATGAGATTCCTGAATTTGAGAAACTTGGCATAGTTGTCGGTTGGCTTTTTGTCGGCAAGAGATCCCTTGATCCCTTTTCGCCCCGGAAGGTTGAGGATCTCATTCGTCACCCGGAAATAGAGGGCGTCACACCCCTGGCCGAAACCGGCCAACAGGATGCGGTCTCCAGGCCGGGCCTCCTCCAGTGCATGCACAAACATCACCAGCGGGTGGGCGGCGCCGGTTTCGCCGCACGCCTCATGAAGGTTGTCCATGACCTTTTCAGGGGCGGCTCCCAGCTTTTTGGCGATGTTCCGGTGCTCTGCCTTGAAAAAGCAGGGAAAGACCAGCCTGTCCACATCTTCCATGGTAATGGAAAGCTTCTCGAACAGCCCGGTGACGGCCTCGGGGATAATGGTGGAATAGCCCAGGTCCCGGACCCAGCGTTCTTCCCACATATAGTCGTAGGGGTGGTTCACCCCCCGGTAATGGTCCACAAAATCATGGGTGACCGTATAGGAACCTAAGTATTCTGCGATGACGTTCGTGTCCCCCACCAGGAGCGAGGCGGCCCCGTCGCCGAACCACATCTCATAAAAATAGGCGGTTTTGGTCAGTCTTTTGTCCGTTGCCGTCACGAGCACGCCTTTTCTGTCGCCGCTCTTGACCGCTGAGAGGGCCTCCACCAGACCCGTGGTCCCGGCCCGCAGGCTGCATGTGACATCGGCTGCGTGGACTCTCTCGGTAAGGTTAAGGGCCGTTTGAACGACCCCGGCATTGAGCCTGTCGGAAAAGGGAAGGGTTGTTGAACATAAAAACAGACCGTCCACACCTGATTTATCCTGCCCCGAAAGGCAGTCTTTGGATGCTGCCACGGCCATGGTGAGGGCGTCCTCGTCCCAGTTGCAAAAAGATCGCTCCCCCTGGGCCACCATGACAATGGCCGGGGCAAACCAACCCATCGTCTGATAGATGCTCATCCGGTCGAGCCGGAGCCTGGGGATGTAGCCGCCGTATGATGTGATGCCGATCATGGATGGTCCTCCCTGTAGAAATTGACTATTTACTATTGAAAATTGACTATTGAAACGGGGTTATTGAACGACTCCCAAAAGGTCGCAAGGTTAAGGGTCTTGAGCAATACTCTCAGCTCTGCGCAGTGAAACCGTTCAAATCCCTCAATTCCTGAATTCTTAAATCCCTCAATTCTTGAGCCCCCTAAAACTTGAACAATTTTTCAATGAGCTGCGATTTCATGAGATCGCCTTCGATCCGGAGTTTTCCGCCGGTAAAGGCGCTCATGGCGTTCAGTTTCCCGGTGATCAGATTCACGAAGTCATCGTCTGCCATCTTGATAGTGGTGGTCGGGCTAGGGTGGGCGCCCTCGGCCGCCTCGCAGGTCCCGTCTTTCACGGTCACATACCAGGAACCGCCGCCACCCCCTGAGATATCAAACTGAAAAACGATATCCACGCCTGCAGCCTTGTCCGCCTGAAAGGCCCCGGGAATTCCTTTAAATATACCTGCAACGGTCAGTCCTTTCCCCTCTTCCGCAGCCCCCGCCGCTTTCTTCTTGGGGCTGAAGGCCTCCAGCAGGGGGCCGAAGGCTGCCGTGGCATTGGGGAATTCCTCTGCACCTGTGAGCGATTTGATTTTGCCTATATCCGCCGAAACGGCCTCAGGCGAAGGGATTTCTCCCTCCTTGCCGATGACCGTACCCGGACCGGTGACAATGGCGACCCGGTTGAAATAGCCCATGCCTGCGTTGTAGATCGCGCCGTTTACAGGGCAGCGGTCGGAGCAGAGATAGAGGACCAGGGGGGCCACGAACTCGGGCTTGAGTTTCTCTAAGAGATCCGGGGGTAGGATATCATCGGTAAGACGGGTGGCCGCCACCGGGGCAATGGTGTTGATCTTGATGTTGTGCTTGTCCCCCTCCAGTCTGGCCGTATTCATCAGCCCTAAGAGTCCCATCTTGGCCGATGAGTAGTTGGTCTGGCCGAAATTGCCGTAGAGCCCGGCGGCCGATGTGGTCAGGATGATCCGGCCGTACCGGTTCTCCCGCATCTTGATAAAGGCAGGCCGGGTCACATGGTAGGCCCCGTTGAGGTGGACGTCCATGACCGCCTGCCAGTTTTCCGGTTCCATCTTGACCAGGGTCTTGTCGCGCAGGATTCCTGCGTTGTTGATCAGGATATCGATCCGGCCAAAGGCGTTGATGGCCGCATCCACCATGGCCTGGCCCCCTTCAGGTGTGGCCACCGAGTCGTAGCTGGCCACGGCCTCGCCGCCGGCCGCCCGGATCTCTTCCACAACCTTATCGGCGGCCGATGAAGATCCTTTGCCGGACCCGTCCCGGGCCCCGCCCAGGTCATTCACCACCACCTTGGCCCCCCGTTTGGCCAGTTCAAGGGCATACACCCTTCCCAGCCCCGCTCCGGCCCCGGTCACCACCGCCACCTGATCGTCAAAACGGATTCCTCCACGGGCCTTTCGCAGCGCCAGCTCTTCACGGCTGACCCATTCCACAATGCCCTGGTCGATGACCACCTCTCCGGTTTCAGCATTGAGCGTCCGGAAAACGGCCTTTCCTTCCTCGATCTTCCAGATCTGGGTCCTCATGGGGACGCCCGGATAGAGGGTCTTTGAAAATCTGACACGAAAGCGGGTCATGCGCTCCGGCTCTCCCGGAAAGAGGTGCTTGATCACCGCCCGGCAGGCGAATCCGTGGGTGCACAGCCCGTGCATGATCGGCTTTTCAAACCCGCTGGCCCTGGCGAACGCCGGGTCCACATGGAGCTGAAAGATATCGCCGGAGAGCCTGTAGAGGAGGGGCTGGTCCGGGGTGGACAGGGTCAGTTCCTCGAAATCGGGGTCACGGTCCGGGAGTTCAAACACCGTGCTGGTGCCCGGTTCGCCGCCGAAGCCCCCGTCTTTTCTGCAGAAGATGGTAAATATATTGGTAAAGAGCTTGCTCCCGTTGGAATGATAGGTGTCGGCCTCTGCCACCACCAGGGCGCCCTTGCCGGGCCCCTTGTCGTACATGTTCGTGATGACGCCCTCGGTGGTAAGGGTCCCTTCGGTGGGGATGGGATTGTGAAAGATGATGTCCTGTTCGCCGTGGAGGATACCTGAAAGGTCGGCATTGGAACTCATGCCCACTTCCGCCAAAAACTCAAACACGCTGGCAATGGAAAAACTGGGGATCACCTTCAGTTCCTGCTCGAAGCAGTACTCCAATTCATCGAACCCGGCGCCGACCCCGAGGGCATAGAGCACAACATCCTTCCAGTTGTAGTCCTTGCTTACCGGGCCGATCTTCTTGCCGATGGCATCTAAGTTGAGGGCCATCCTGTCACCTCCTTGATATGATTTGGGTTGATTCCATCGTATCATCTCAATATTCAGCGGATAAAACCCTGACGGGTAAACTCCTTATCTGGAATTCAGGCGTCAGCCTGTTATACATAAAATCCTTACGGATCAATTCCGCATGTGGAATTCAGGCGTTAGCCTTTTATCGGCCCCGGGATATTGAACCGGTACATCCCATCATGAATTTCCATAGCCGCAAAAGGCGCAAAAAGCAGCATTTCAATCTCTCCAGTACTCCACCACTCCATCAGTTTGTGAATGCGGGTATCAGCATGAACTTAAGAGTTTCTTTTGAACGGTCTATATATTCTTCTCTTTTCAGTTGGAGCATTTCCCGAAAGAAATCTTCACCCGAAATGAAATTATAAATCGCATTCATCATGGCAAGGACCTTCATAGAGGCCCCGGTGGGGACAAGGTCGTGCGGCTTGCAGAGATTCATGGAACGGGCGATATCCGATATGAAATCCGGGACATGAAAGTCCAGGTTGGGTTCCTTACGGGTCTTTCTGAAATACTGAAACAGGATCAGGTTGGAGATCTCGGGGCATTCAAAAAGAAAATCGGTGACCTTGTCAATGGCAATCTCCATCCGTCTGGCCAGCGGCAGGCCGTGAATGATTTTTTCCACCTGGGCTAGATGGTTCTTAAGATCCGTGTTAATATCCAATATTACCGACTCGTACAGATCGCCCTTTTCGCCCCAGTGATAATAAAGGGTTGAGATATCGATCCCCACTTCCTGAGCGATCATCCGCGTGGTGGTCCCGTGATACCCATACTCCCCGAAAATGCGGCGGGCCGCCTTCAGTATCCTGGCCTTCATGGAATCCGGGTCTTTGCGGGCCTTCTCTAAGGGTGTTGCCATCGCCTTGTTCCAGTAGGTGTTTCCATCATTTGATGGATCCATATCCGAAGCCGTAGGGGTTGTCAAGAAAAAATCGGGATCATACAGTTTTTTGGGGAGAATATGCTAAAGAGTAAAGGATGCTCGGATAGATTGACACTACCAGTAGACCTTCAGTCCAGATGGTCCGTAATCCTGGAATGACCGATTCTTGGATATCAGATGCATCCTTCGTTGAATGGCCTGCCAGATGATCAAGCGGTCAAAAGGATCTTTATGTGCAAGTTTGGACAGTTTATGGAAGCTCGCAGCCTCGTAGGCGCTTACCTGAAGAATATCCATACCCATTTCTTCTGTCGTTTCGGGCAGATCTTCAGGCTCGACACCGGCCGGTTGAAGTTTCCCCAGAGCATATTTCAGGGAGATCTCCCAAAAGGATACCACACACTTACGGCGAGCTCGTTTTGCGCATCCTTCATGGCTTCTCGTGCTGGTTCGCTCAGCTTGAAATCCTCGTGGATCACGTATTTTCCACGGTCCACAAGGGGGCCGAGTTTTCTCTTTTCTTTGGCGGCATAACGATCATAGGGTACAAGAACAGCCGCCTTCTTGAGATCTGAGTGAGGGTTTAGCGCCTGACACACGTTACATAGCCTGCGCTTTCTTGATATCTGACTGTTCAGCTAAGCACCTCATATCTTCAACATATTCGGGCCAATTATGGAGTGTCTCAGGGTCAAAATCAGCCCCATTCGGCCACACCAAGGTATGTACTTCCGGATCGATCTCAACCTGGCCGAACATCTTTTCATCTTCCAATGGTCCATAAAGTTCGCCAACCAACACAGGTCTGAAATCGATCTTTTGTTCCTGTCCGTCATCAAATCTCACCAACAGGATGTAAGGCCCGACCTTTTCAAAACTGACAACACGGTAGATTGGATGGTCCATCTTTAGCCTCGTTTTTACCTAACCCGGACAAGCCGGAACCAAAAAGGCCTCACACGGAGACACCCCGGTGAAACAAGAGAAGAAGATGGTTTCACGGGGCAGGCAGAGACACGGAGATTATATTAAAAAATACTTCTGTTGTGATTTTCCTCTGCGGGCTCTGTGGCTCTGTGTGATTGAATTGTTATTCATTGCCAACAACCCTTTTGAACTATTGACTTTTCCAGCACTGCAAAAAATTTCTTGTGTTTCTTTCACAAAACTCAAGCGGTAACTGCCTAAAGGAAATTAGAAGCTTTTCGAGACAACTTGTCAAGATAATCCGGGACGGCCCAGCAATTATGATATAAGGATCAAAAAGATCAAAGGGAGAACCCAAACTATGGTTTGCCCTCTGCTCTATACCCTTTGCGAGACGACGCCACCCATCCATTCATCCCATTATCCGTTCATCCATGCCCCAGTCCTCATCCCATCATTCCAGCATCCCAGCATCGCCGCGAAGTTCTCCGCCGCGAAGTTCTCCTTGACAACCAACGCCATTCCCTCTATGCTTTTGTAAAAAAGAAGGACTTTCTATCCCACAACAGCCTCAAGCACGAACCGCGTCCCTGTTGTGGGGCTGCTGCCCGCCGCAAGCGACCCATCGGGCAACACTTTAAGAGGTGCACGGACATGTCCAATAACATGATGGCGCAAAT
>CAYPDL010000013.1:0-5291 GCA_964409475.1 uncultured Desulfobacteraceae bacterium
CATGCGTTCGGTGTCAACCATTAGAAACAGGAAAACAAGGTGGGCAGCATCCGTGTTGCTTGCCTCGGTCCTATTTTTCTTTGTTGCTGCAGCAGGATATTCTATGCAACCGCCTCCACCGCCTTTAGGTCTTCCGCAATTGAGACGGCTGATCTCAGAAGCCGATCTTATTGTTGCAGGAAAGATTGTCAGCGTCAGGGAAACCGAATGTGTAAAGGGAGGAGAGAGAAGAACGGCAGTAGCGGCTGCCTTGAGCGTGGAAAAGCCGCTAAAAGGCGATGCGCTGTCAGACAGCACGATTTTGATTGAAGAAACCTACCCGGCTCCTGATTTCCTAAAGCCCCCTCCTGCACCTGTGCCGAGAGATAACATTAGACCAGATAAGGCTGTTGTCGGCCTGAGGGCGGGGCCGAGTTGTTACCATGGAAGATATGAGCGAGGCGGCCGAATCATCGTATTTTTGAAAGATATTAAAGGAACCTGCGGATATAAGCCCCTCGGCTCCGGCACCTATGACAAACACCTCTGTGAATTTTTCATAGAGACTGACGGCATTAAGACGTTATATTTCAGATTCGCGGACGATTTATTGCCGTATGCGGGATCTGAAGATGAATTCATCGGTTTAATCAGGGCGTTAATTAATACAAACTCAGAGAAAGGGAGCGAATGATGTCTAAGACGTTAAAAATTGTTTTTTGCTGTTTTGCAATTTTTATTTCGGCAGGTTTCATCTTGATTCATCCGGCAATTGCAGACGATTCCGCTGCCGGGAAAATACCATTAAATCAGTATGGTATCCGTTCAACCAACCCGTATGTGGTGAATAGATTTATAGAGGATGGAAAAACCATCGACGAGGTCATTGTCCCGAGTCGGCCGAGTCCCCCGGAAGGCTTCAGCCGGGAGGTTGCACAGGTTCCTGAATCAAATGTTGCAGCCGTGACAAACACCATTTCCAGTGTGCCTGCAATGACGTGGTCTTTTGGGTGCTCGGCCACGTCAGCCGCCATGATGTTCGGCCATTATGACAATGCCGGCTACCCCAATATGTATGCCGGCCCCACAAACGGCGGTGTGTTTCCCATGACGAACGCCGTATGGGGTACGGTAGTGATTAACGGGGAGACAAGGGCCTTGTGCCCCCTCAGCGCTACACGCCTGGGTCTTGATGGTCGAACAACCTACGGACATGTGGACGATTTTTGGATAAGGATGAACGATCCGGGACCGGACCCGTTTATCGGCAACTGGACAGAGCATGCCTATGGCGAATGCACAGGCGATTATATGGGAACCAACCAGTCTTTGCTTAGTAACGAGGATGGGCTTACGAGATTTTTCTATTATCTCCAAGGTGATCCTATTTATGATTATACCGGCTGTGAACCGGCCAAACGGGATGGCTGCCACGGTCTGCGGCTTTTTGCTGAGTCAAGGGGATACGCCGTACAGACCTCAGGGAATTTTTCCCAGTACATTTACGGCTATAACGGTAATACACAAGGGTTTACGTTTGATAATTTCAAGGCTGAAATCGACGCCGGCCGCCCTGTCCTGTTACATGTTACCGGTCACACGATGTTAGGGTACGGGTATGACGATTTCGGTTCAACTGTCTATATGCGGGATACATGGGACTACAGCGCCCACTCAATGACCTGGGGTGGCGTCTATTTAGGCATGCAGCACTATGGTGTGAGTGTGCTCCGGCTTGCTCCGATTGCCCCGGTTCCGCCCGTCGCGCCGACATTGATGCTGTCAGTTTATGGAACCACAGTTGTGGCTTCATGGAGTCCCGTGCCCGATGCCGTTGGATACACCCTCTTTTACGCCCCGTATCCAACTGCTGAGAAAATCTGGAGCATTGATATGGGGACGCAAACAGGGCTTATAGTCAATCTTTGGTCGGGGGCTGCCTTCTACGTGGCTGTTCAGGCATATAACACCGCTGGGAGCAGTGGGTATTCCAATATCTTGCATTTCACTATATATTGATCGCACTGACCCTAGCCAAAGATATTTGGTAGCCGTTCACGGGTTCAGGGTTCAAAGGTTCAGGGTTACTTTTTTGCTTAAACCTATAAGGTGCCCCACCTGAGCAATATGCTGCATGCGTGTTTGAAAAAGGCCTGGATCGGATATAATGTGCAACCAGTGGCATCTTGACTATCTTTGATCGGAGGGTCATCCTGGGCAGACGATATCAGCAGATGCGGACGGAGGGCCTGAGCCGATTTCTCGTCTATGCGCTGGGGCACAGACCGGATGAGTTCGGCCTGGTTCCTGACGAGGAGGGATTTGTTGTCTACAAGGAACTGCTCCAGGCCCTTCACGAGGAAGAGGGGTGGCGGTATGTGCGCCGATCCCATATCAACGAAATCCTGTTAGGGAGCGACAGGGCGCTCTTTGAATCCGAGAACGATCGGATCCGGTCAATGGAACGCCGGTGGGAACTGGATTTCCATCACCCGGTCGCGTCCCTGCCCAAGATCCTCTTTACGGCTATCCGACGAAGCGCCCATCCCGTGGTCATGGAAAAGGGCCTGAAAGGTCCCGGGGACAGACCCCTGGTCCTCTCGCCGAACAGGGATATGGCCGTGAGGATCGGTTGCCGACGCGATCAGGACCCGGTCGTCCTGGAGATCGTGGCAGAGGCGGCAGCAGAGAAGCGGATACTGTTTTATTTGTTCGGGGACCTGTTTGTGAGCCCCGAGATCCCGGCCCGGTTTATTGCCGGGCCGCCAGTATCCAAAGAGATGCTGGAGAGTCGAAAAGAGAAGGACAAAGCCACAGAGAAGCCTTCAAAAGGCCTACCGTCCCCCACGCCGGGGACCTTTATCCTGGATCCATCCAGAGACCCTGATCTCTACCGGAAGACAAAGGGGAAAAAGCAAAAAGGATGGAAGGAGGCGGCCAGAAAGATGCGGAAGAGCGCAAAAAGATGAACGTCGAACAGCCCAATCCCTCAATCCCTGAATCCCTAAATTCCTCAATTCCTAAATTCCTCAATTTTCTAACGGCCTCTGATACCCACACCCCTTTTTCCGGCAGACCAGGACCGATGCGCCGTTTTTCCGTTGCTTGATGCTCAATACGTTCGTTCCGCATTCGGGGCAGGTATCGTTATAGGGCTCGTCCCAGGTAGCGAAGCTGCACTTGGGATACTGGTTGCAGGCATAGAACTTCTTTGCTTTTTTGGATGTCTTTTCCACCAGCATCCCCTGACAGTCCTTTTCAGGACATGGCACGCCCGTGTTCACCGGCGCCGGGGTCCAGATATTCTTGCATTCCGGGTATCCGGAGCAGGCCACAAACGACCCGTATTTCCCATTCTTCACCACCATCGGCCGGCCGCATTTCTCACAGACGCCTTCTTCCTTGCCTGTTTCGGCAGGGGTTTCGAGGATGATCCGGCCCTTTTCATCCCGCATAAAATTGGCGGTGCTTCTGCATTCAGGGTACCCGGTGCAGGCCAGGAAGATGCCGTTTCGTCCTGATTTGATGGCCATGGGCCGACGGCATTTCCGGCATATGATGTCGGTCAGGACCTCCCCCTTCATCTCATTTTTTGCCTTTTCAAGGTCCTTTTCAAAGGAGACGTAAAAGCGATCCAGGATGTCGGTCCACCGGATTTCGCCCCGCTCGATCCTGTCCAGGTTGTTCTCCATCTGGGCGGTAAATGCGGTATCCAAGACATCGGGGAAACTTGCCACTAAGAGATCCGTTACCAGAAAACCCAGCTCCGTAGGCCGAAAGCGCGCCTTTTCCACGGATACATACTCCCTCCCGCTGATGTTGGCCAGAATGGCCGCATAGGTCGAAGGCCTTCCGATCCCGTTTTCCTCCAGGGCCTTGATGAGGGTGGCCTCTGTAAACCGGGGCGGGGGCTGGGTGAAATGCTGGGCCGGGTCCAGTTTGAGGAGGGTGAGGATCTGATCTTTTTGGAGAGGAGGAAGCTGGGCTTCCCCGTTTTTTTCATCCCCGGCATTGTCCAATCCTTCCTGGTAGAGGGTCGTATACCCCGGAAACACCACCACAGACCCGTTTGCCCTGAAGGCCGCCTTTCCCGCATGGATGTCGGCCTGGGTCTTGTCCAATATGGCCGGACTCATCTGACAGGCCACAAAGCGCTTCCAGATAAGGGTGTAGAGGGACAACTGGTCTTTTGAAAGATAACTCGCCACATTTCCGGGCTCAAGTTCAGCGGAAGTGGGCCGGATGGCTTCATGGGCCTCCTGGGCTCCCTTACGGCTCTTGAACCGGTTCGGCGTTTCGGGGAGGTAATCCTTTCCGAAGTTCTTTTGAATCAATGCCCGGGCCTCTGAAATGGCGTCATTCGAAAGCCGGAAGGAATCTGTCCTCATATAGGTAATGAGCCCCACCAGGCCCCGTTCTCCCAGATCGATCCCCTCATAAAGGGCCTGTGCCACGGACATGGTTTTCTTTGCGGAAAAGCGCAATCTGCGAAAGGCCTCCTGCTGAAGAAGACTGGTAATGAAGGGAGGCGGAGGGTTTTTCCGGGTCTTTTTCTTGGTTACCTCTGAAACCTTAAACGGAAGACCCTTTATCTCTGAAACAATTTTGAGGGTCTCCTCCTCATTCTGCAGTTCGGTCTTTTTGCCGCTGTATTTGAAGAATCTGGCCTCAAATGGAGGGGGTTCGGTGGATTGGAGGTGCGCCGTGAGGGACCAGTATTCCTTGGGATCAAAGGCCTGGATGTCACGTTCCCTGTCGCAGATCATCTTGACGGCCACGGACTGAACCCGCCCGGCGCTCAGCCCCCCCTTCACCCTTTGCCAGAGGAGGGGGGATATCTGGTAGCCTACCAGACGGTCCAGTATCCTCCTGGCCTGCTGAGAATCAAACTTGTTTCTGTCAAGTGCCTGTGGTGAGGAAACGGCGTCGCGGATGGCCTTTGCGGTGAGTTCATTGAAGAGAACCCGGAATATCTTTTTGTCTGGATGGGTAGCGCCCTTTTTCAGCTCATCGGCAATGTGCCAGGCGATGGCCTCTCCTTCCCTGTCGGGGTCGGGGGCCAGATATATCACTTCGGCGTCGCTTCCAGCGGCCTTCAACTCCCTCAGGATTTTACCTTTTCCTTTAATCGTAACATAGTTGGGCGTGAAACCGTTTTCAATATCCACCCCCAACTTGTTGACGGGAAGATCTTTCACATGTCCGATGGAGGCCATAATCCTGAAGTCAGGCCCCAGATACTTTTTGATGGTTCTGGCCTTGGCGGGCGATTCAATGATAAGTAGTTTCTT
Source organism: uncultured Desulfobacteraceae bacterium (assembly GCA_964409475.1). Classification (GTDB taxonomy): domain Bacteria; phylum Desulfobacterota; class DSM-4660; order Desulfatiglandales; family Desulfatiglandaceae; genus AUK324. The sequence continues at coordinate 5,271 of CAYPDL010000013.1, forward strand.
TGACATCCTTGTTATCCATTA
>CAYPDL010000013.1:5391-45739 GCA_964409475.1 uncultured Desulfobacteraceae bacterium
AGTTGTCTCACCATCCCCTCCAGCTCCATTTTCATCAGGATGCCTGCCACCTTGCCTGCATCCATGTTTCCCATCCTTACAATGTCGTCCATATGAACCGGGTAATCTCCGATGATTTCATAGACCTTTTTCTCGAATTCGTCCATTTCCCGGGGTGTTCCATCAGGATTTGTCGGAACGGATTTTTCCAAGGCCACTCTTCCGAAAAACCCGAATTCGGCCAATATGTCATCGGCGTTTTCGATCAGCTTGGCCCCCTGCTTGATCAGAAAATGGGAGCCGGTGCTCTTGAAGGAATCAATGCTGCCAGGCACGGCGAATACATCGCGGCCCTGGTCCAGGGCCGACGATGCGGTAATCAGGGAACCGCTGTTCCGGGTGGCCTCCACAACGACCGTCCCCCTGCTCAATCCGCTGATGATCCGGTTGCGGATGGGGAAATTTTTGGGCTCAGGGGGGGTCCCTGTCGGGAACTCCGACACAATGGCGCCGTTTTCCTCTATCCTCCTGAACAGTGCCCTGTTGGACTCGGGATACACCACATCAATGCCCGTCCCCAGAACCCCTATGGTAAAACCATCTCCCATCAGACACCCGCTGTGAGCGGCGGCGTCGATCCCTCTTGCCAGGCCGCTGACTACACCTACGCCCCTTCTTGCCAGACCCAGGGCGATTTTTTCCGCCGCCTTTCGGCCGTAGTGGGTCGGGTTCCTCGACCCCACAACGCTGATCAATGTTTTTTGGAGCGGGATCTCTTTCCCCCTGACATACAATACCATCGGAGGATTGTAGATCTCTCTCAGGAATGCAGGGTAAGAGGTGTCGGTGTAGACGAGAATCCTGGCATTACACTGTTCCGCCTTCCTTATTTCACCTTCGGCCTCCGTGTCAAGTGCCCGGTGCGTAATTTTTCCGGCAATATCCCTGCGCATCCCCTCTATATGCATCAGTTCTGTTCTGTCCGCCGCGAAGACCGTTTCCGGATCGCCGAATGTTTCGATCAGCCTCTTGAGGACAGCGTTCCCCAGGCCCGGAATCATATAGAGGGCCAGCCAGGCCAGCCTATTGTCCTGCGACGTGATCATGGTCTGCAATTAGGCACCCCCTGCGTTGCTGGTTTTTCCAAGTTTGAAGTTACGAGTTTAAAGTGCCTAAAGTTAGAAAAGGAAAATTCTGATTTGAACTTTTAACTTCAAACTCCACACTTCGCTGCTGCCGCATGAAATATCCCTGGGTGCGCCAGAACGCATACGCATGTCCATTTTTTGGATGGCTTTAACGGGCAAACCCGACGGTTTTCAAAGGTGTCAGGATGGCGGGAGTATAAAACAGGCGACTGTGGATTCGTCAAGGTTTTTCTCTATTCCGTCGTAACCTGTCTACTTTATGCGGCATTTAGGCATTTTTGACAAGAGAAGAAATGCCTCGGGCAGATCGTTTCGGGAACCGACTGCCTCTGACAGCCGGTTCAGAACATGCAGCGGGTGATTCTCAAGGTCTGCGTCGTTATGTTTGAGCCCATAATGTGTCAAGAGTTTCTTGAGTTCCTGCTTTAAATCAATGGCTTTAAGCATCGTGCCACTGTAAAACTCTCTTTTTGCCGTAATAACCAGGCCGGTCGAGGTGCTCGGTCTTGCCTCCAGGACAAGGACATAACCCAGCCCCTGATCCGGAAGGGCCGGATCCTCCGGCTGATCAGGTTCCCCACGGCTCACGATCTGAAACAAATTGCCCCTCTGAACGCCATGTTTGTGACCATGATTCATGTAGAGGACGGATAACTGACCCATCACCTGACTCAGATCCTTTGCGGCGACCACCGGTATCTTAAACGCCTTGGATGGGTCCGGCGTTTCCTGTTCAGGGCTGGAGAGCTGGATGCAGGGAGATACGGGTTGAAAAGGAATAACAGGGTCCCCCATTTGCATGGGCCTGTAGCATTCAACAATCTCCGCCTTGAATAACAGGGGGTTGACCTCCTTTTTCAGGACGACCCTCCCCAGAAATGAGATGACATATCCCAGGTCTTTTCCGGTAAGGGGATGTTCGAGTTCGGACGAGCTGTTAAAAACCGTATAGAGGTCTCCCGGTTTGACATCATGCCCTTTCTCAAAGGCCACATACACCGTGTCCCCCCGTGCCAGAAGAACCCTCTCGGTTTCATCTGAAAAGAGATGTCCCCAGGGCTTTACCTCTTCAGGGGAGAGGAATCCGAGGGCATCCACCTCGGTAAATTCCGAGACGTCAATGCCTGTCCGGGCCTGATTCTGCGATGCCGGGTCCTTTCCCGCTGAGTGCGAAGCGGACTGTGCCAAGACACCGCCCGGCTGGACCAGATTAAGAAAAAATATGGCTGCAGCAATCAATAGACGGATGGCTTGATTGTGCGTTTTCAACGTCTTCTCCTCGTTTGAGAAATCAGCGTAAACCCAAACAGATGCTTTCACCGGTTCGGCAGGAACTGAATTCTCGAAATGGGGTCCGCACAAAAATGACCTTATTAAGGATGGCGTGGCGAGTGCGTTTTTTAGAGCGGGGTTGTCCCTTGAACATCAGCTTTTAAACCGTGTCAGTTTGATTTTGACCTGGTTTTGCGGGTTCGGACAGACCCATTCCATGACATCAGGATCTCCCATGGGAAAGGTGCCGCCAAACTGCAGCATGGTTACCCAGCTAAAAATGTTGTGGTAAAAATAACCGCAGAAGTCCCCACACCTGTGGATGCTCAACTCAAATTCATCCCCCTTCTGCATGCCAATGGTACAATTGCCCGCCATGTCGATCACCTTGGCAACTACCTTATTACCGATTTGCGGAAATGTCGTGGTCATATAAATCTCCTTTTTCTTTACGCACCCGCCGGAAAAGGACAACCCCCATACGCCATCTCAGGCTAATAACGGGGTTGATGGAACGTCGCCCGCCGCCGAATGGGCGGTCCGACGCTGACAGCATACAATCAAGCATACAGGGCAGCGCTTCTGTTTGTCAAGTTACATAAGTGACGGCCGGAATTCCGCCTGCAAAGATGGTTGACATTGAGGAACAATTGCTGCATGATGCCGGAGCTATGTCTGGCCGAATCTGATGTCGCGAGAGTGGCGGAACTGGTAGACGCGCTGGACTTAGGATCCAGTGGGGAAACCCGTAGGGGTTCGAGCCCCCTCTCTCGCACCAGCAATAAAATCAACTACTTTTAAAAGCCATGTCGTATTTTTCATCTCGGAACAACCCCTTCATTTTTTTATGAAAGCGGTCCCATCTGAAGCATCATTTCAGGGCCATGGCCTTTTCAGGGCATATTTCCTGACAACAGAAGCAGGTGGTGCAGGTATCGGCATCCACGCGGGGCAGATCTCTGTCCAACGTGATATTGTTCGACAGCCTTGCCGGTTGGATTGTGATATTGAGATGCAAGAAACGACAGGAAAAGCAATGGGAGCCCCGCCCGCATGGCTCCGCCTCTGCCCGATAGTGGGCCAGGCGAAGCCTGTTGGGTCTTTCGAATTGAAAGGCGGCCGGAGATCTGTGCCTGGATAAACTGGGCGGGGGACCGTTCCTCATCGTGATTGAGCGGAGCCACAGGCTGAAGGCGTCGGGGTTGTCCTGTCTCCCGGCAGGATCATGCCATCGGCAGGCGGACTGTAAATGTGGACCCGTGTCCCACCTGGCTGTGCACGGTAATGGATCCGTGGTGCTTCTCGATGATGCCGAAACTGACTGAAAGACCCAGTCCGGTTCCCTTGCCGACCGCCTTTGTGGTGAAAAACGGATCGAAGATCCGTTCCAGAAGCTCTTCCGGGATGCCCGCCCCTGTGTCGCTGATGTCGATCCGTACGAAGCCGTCTTCCACGGAAGTGGACACCGTCAACTCACCGCCGCCGGACATGGCTTCCATGGCATTGAGAAAAAGGTTGAGAAAGACCTGCTGGAGGTTCTGGTGATGTCCCCTGATGTGCGGCAGGTCGTCGTCAGAGACCATTTTCAGGGTAATATGCCCCAGCAGGAGTTCATTTTGGAGCAGAGCGGCGGTTGAGGCCAGCACGTCCGTGACGGAAATCAATTTAAACGCGCTTTGATCGCGATGGGTAAAGTCTAGGAGGTTGGCCACAGTGGCGCCCGCCCTTTCCACCTGGCTGAAAATGTCTTTGAGCATGCCCAGCCTTTCTTCATCGGGCAACTCATGGTATGAATAGATCAAAGTCTCCGTGGTCAAGCTGATGTTGTTCAAAGGGTTGTTGATCTCATGGGCGATCCCCGCGGTCAACGTGCCGATGGCCACCCTCTTGCGGTATTCCGCCAGTTGTGTGCCGCGATCCTGGATCTCTTTCAGCATCCGGTTGATGGCCACTGCCAGATCGGTGAATTCATCCTGAAGTTTCTTGGCCGGTGTGATGGGGGAGAAGTCGCCGGCGGCGATGCGCTGCATATAGTTTTCAAAACGCTTGAAGGGAAAAAAGATCTGCCGGGCGATGAACGTGACGATGAAGATTTCCAGAATCAGAATGAACACCAGGGCCGAGGCCGCAATGATCTTGGATGTGTGCAGCCGGGTATGAAAGATCAATCGCTCCTTATCGATGGCATTGGCGGCGTCCGAAACCAATTCCGCGCCCGATCGCCTCAGCTCGGCCTGGACGATCCTTCCTTCTTCTGCGGCGCGGGCATCGGCTTTTGTCCTCAACTGCCCTAGTCGCGACAGAAGCTCACGATAATGCTTCAGGTTTTCGGACATGCGCGCGTAGGCGCCCTCGCCGATAATCGCGCAGAAATCCATGTGGGCGGCCTTGAGAAGATCCTGAGCATTGTTGACGAAGGAAAGGGCGTCATCAAAATCCGTGCCATAGAGGAGGAAATTTTTTTCGAAACGGCGTGCCTGCTGAATTTCAAAAATATAATTGCCGGCCTTCTCGATGAAGAGTTGCTTGGCCCCCAACCTGGATATGAAGATGACCGCCGCGATGATGATGGTGCATGTCAGCAGGAAGGTCAGCATGAACCCCAGGGCCACCCTGAGGCGTATGCTGACCCTGGGTCTTTGTTTCAAGGCCCGGTCAGCGGATTCCAGGTCGGCCGAAGAAGAGGAGATGATCCGGTTGTGGGCCATTGTCAGGCAACGTCCCTCGGTAGAGCTTTCGGCTGGCGACTTATCTGAGGATCAGCACAGATGCATCGCTCCTTTTGATAAGTTTGTCGAGTTTACTCTTGGGAAATGCTTTTTCCAGTATGGATTGCTTTCCCATCCAGAGGGCCATCAACCCCCAGCGGGCATCCCGGGCAACAAAAGAATCGAGAAATGCGATGTCGACCATCTCGATCCAGGGATCGATCCCCCGCTCATGGTAGTATCTGAGGATGTTGTCCAGTTTCCGCTCGACTTCCGCCTTGAGACCCTGGTTTTCCGCCAGGCCGACGATCGTCAGCTGCGCACCATGCAGGGAGACCATCTGGTTGATCATTTCAAGCGATGCCTGGCTGACCCGATCATGGTCCAGGCAGCATACAATGCGTTTGACATCTTTCGCGGCCTTGGCGATCAGCACGGAACAAGGGGCGTCATTGGCCACTTTGCGCGGCACGGTGGCGCCGCTTTCCCAGCCGCATCCCTTCATGTGGTCGCATCCTAACACAATCAGGTCGCTTTCTTCCTCTTTTGCTTCCGACAGGATTTCTCTGCCGGGGTTTCCCGTTCGCACACGGATGTTGAGCTTTTTCTTGGCTGATTTCGACGCATGAACGAGTTGGTATACGCCTTTTCTTATTTCGGCAAGTTCGTCAGGCCCGCCCTTCGACGTGTAAGGACATTCTTTCTGTTTGAAATAGGAGAGAAAGGTTCCCCGATGCACAAACAGCGCTTTAATCAGGGGGTTGTCCGCCAGGCCGGAAGGTGCTTCGGCCACGGCACTTCTTTCTTTGGTATCGGTTTTAGACAGCACACCCAGCAGACTGACATTCGCCCACGTATTTGCGGCGAGTTTCGCCACCTCCAAAACCGCATGGGCGCTGTATGGATTTTGGTCCACGGCCACCAGTATCTTCATGTTTAGCCTCCTTCGTTTATTTTTTGCACAGAAGCGTCGCCGAGGGTATCCGGCTCAACAGATCGAGCATCAGACTGTCTTTATGGACATTGCGGGGAAGACAGGCCCCGATCAGGCCGTAGTCGGAAAGGAACTCGCTGATCTTCTCGGCGGTATCCCGTATCACCCAGGTCTCTTTCGGGCGCCACCCCTTTTCGGCAAGGAGGTCCTTTGCGGTGTTCAGGAGTTTACAGGCATTTTCGCTGCCGACCGGCACGGCATCGTCCTGTATCTTCTCCTTGATTTCCGGTTTACCCGATTCTTTAAAGGCGAAGTGGATCAAATCAACACTTGCCTTGGGCGTGCTGAACAGCTTCAGGAACGTGGAAATTAGGGGGGTCACATCCAGGGCATCCTTTAATAAGACGGCCACGCGATCGGGCTGGACCAGGTTCTTGACAATAATTATCGGAGATGGGGAAAATCGATAGAGTCTGGATCGGATCTTCCTGTGGAACAACTGCCCATGGAAAGAAGTCAATACCCCTTCCACGAGAAGATCATAGGATTTCTCCTCAATTTCGTGCAGCAATGCCTCGTCGTACTCTCCGATCTCAACAATCGTGGCATCCAGTGAAGGACAATCGGCCTTTTCAGCGTTGACCAGTTGTGCGATTTCTTCCTCTGCCGTTTGGAGCAATCCCTTTTCCCAGGTGCTGCGGACCCATCCGCTGCCAGGCGGAAAGCTTCCCTTGTCCACTTCCTCCACATGAATGGGCTGCAGCCGCATGTCGATATATTCCATCAGTCGGCAGGCGTATCGAAAGGCGATACTCGATGCCAGGTCGGCATTCAGGGAAACCAGAGCGCTTATCATGTCATCCTCCTTTCAATTGCAATCATATTCCGGCGCGTCGATCACCTCCACCGTTATCGAACGGCTTCAGGCCGCGCCTCCCTTACGGATTTTCTTTTCAGCATTTTTCACAGTTTCCAGGATCTCGCCCAGCTTGAAAGGTTTCGCCAGAAAATCAAACACGCCCTTCTGGAAAGATTCCTTGGCGGTACCCATGGTGGCAAAGCCCGTAATGACGATCACTTCCGTTTTGGGAGACCGCTCTTTGACCTGAGTCAAAAACTGCATGCCGTCCAGCCCCTCCATTTTGAGATCCGTGATCACGATATCAAAGGTCCTTTCCATGATCCGGCGGGAGGCCTCGGAACTCTGAGAAAACAGCTCAACGTCATAACCGGCTTTTTGCAGAACCGGTCCCAACCGCTTGAGAACGATGATCTCGTCGTCAAGCACAAGGATCTGTATTTTGTCTTCGTTATTCATGGTCTTTTCCTCCGTCATCCGTTCATAGGTTCTTCCATTTTGAACAATTGTTCGAACTCTTTGGAAAAATTGATAATTTGACTATCGCTGGTCATCTTTACATCCAGTTGACGGGTGAATCCGACCAGCCCTCCAAGGAGGCGCATCTTGGATTGCATCAACTGTGGATCCAGTTTTTTGATGCGGCCGATGACCATATCCCCGCGCAAATCCACATTAAAATTACTGCGCGCCAGCGTCTCATAGATAAATTTGGCGCGTCTGGAACGTCGCGCCGGATCGGTCACACCGCCCATGAAGCGGAAATAGGCGTAGTTGTCATTGACCTGATCACCTATATAGGCGTCGATCATGTTGAAATGGTAGCCGAGCCGCAGGCTGATATTGGCGTATGCCCTGGAAATGACTGCCAGGTTCTGCCCGATGAACCGGGGACTGACCAGCTGAGAAGAAAAGGTCCGGGTGAGGCTCGACATGAAACTCCCGAAATCCACGGACATGGGTTCGCTGCTCCATACCCCCGGCGAATTCAAGCCTTCCAGCAGGGCGCGCATGGGGATGGATCGGACCTGGTCCATACTTATGGCAGCGGCTTCATCCGTTTCTTCCAGTCCCCCCCCGATATCGATAATAACCAGGTCCAGCGGAATGTTCGATTTGAGCTTCTTGCTGGCAATTCCGGGGTCCAGGCGCCTGCGGTAGTTTAAATCGATCAGCTCTTCGACGGCCTTTTCGTGAACAAAACGCGTGATATCGTGAAGCGTCCTGCAGGCCCGGGGGCTGAAATCCTTGGCGTTCGGGTCCACCAGGTTCAAAGGAGTAATCTTTTTCAGAACGCGTCGCAGCAGACGGTATTCGTATGTTTCTTCAAAGACATCTTCCATAAAGCCGTAGTAGCAGAGTTCCTTGATCCGTCCGGCGTAGACGACGTTTTCCTGCGCATCCAGGGTGATTTCCTGCCCAGGCTCAAGAAGCTGTGTGGCCACTCCCGTGTTGACGATGGTCGGAATGCGAAACTCACGCGAAATCGTCGCCATATGCCCGGTCGAGGTGCCCACATCCGTGATGATGCCGCTCGCCTTACGGGCGACCTTGGCATATCGAGGCGAGGTCTCTTTGGCCACCAGAATGGCGCCGCTGGGAAACCGGTCCAGGTCCTCGTCCACGAGAACCATGAATACCTTCCCGGTGGCGATCCCGTTCTGGACGATCTGGCCCTTGTGGGCGAACACGACCGAATACTGATCGGTCACAGAGGCGATATCGCAGACCACCTGGGCCATCCGCGTCTTGATATTGAGCGGTCGAGCCTGCAGAATGACCAGATGGTCTTTCTCATCAAAGGCCCATTCGATATCCTGCGGGCATTTGAAATACCTTTCAATGGCGAGGGCCGCCTCGGCCAGTTCCGTGATCTGTTCTTTTGTAAGACACAATTGGGTCTGCATCGTTTCGTCCACCGGGAGAAATTCACACCCTACGTCCACGGCCGCCAGACGCTTGGCTTTTCGCACGATATTCATACGTTCCACCGCATGGGGGGGCTCGCGGGAGACAATGAAACGGTCGGCACTCACTTCCCCGGCAACGACCGGCGCGCCCAGTCCCCAGGTCGCCGAAATCACCATGACCTCGCGGCTCGGCTCCATGGGGTCCATGGAATACAGTACCCCGCTGACGTGGGCGTCGATCATGCATTGGCAGGCCACCGCCATGGCCACTTCACCTTCCGAAAACCCTTTCTGCCTCCTGTATTCCATGGCCTCCGGTGAATACGCGCTGGCCAGCACATCCTTATAGGCCTGGGCCAATTGATGCTGCGGCTGGTTCAGGAGGCTCAAATACTGGCCTGCGAACGTGTGTTCGCTGTCTTCTCCCATGGCGCTGCTGCGCACGGCCAGAAAAAGATGGCGTTTCCCCGTCTTTCGCTGAAGCTGCCTCAGCGCCTTGTCCATGGCCAGACTCAGCGCATTTGAAATCGATCCCGATGAGAACAAGGCCATAATTGTGCGGGACGCTTCTTCGGAGGACAGTTTTCTGGCTTCCCAGGCCTTGACCGTGCGGTCTAAGTCGGTCTCCAGCTTATTGTGATCCAAATACAGCCGGAAGGCCCGGGTTGTTACGGCAAAACCCTCCGGTACCGCCATGCCCAGGCGGTTGCGAATTTCTGCGATGTTGGCGTTCTTGCCGCCCACCACATCGTCAAAATCGCCGGTGATGATCTCGTAGGGCATCACATAGTCTGTCTGGGGAATCACCAATCGACCGGCCAGTTCTTCTTCGATATCGTGGTTGATGCCCTTGAAGATCTTGTCCAGTTTTAGATACCTCTTCGGCACGAGTGCGTTGAAGTTGTAAATGAGCTCGGAAACCCGGCCGGAGATATTCCGGCAGGAGTCCAGGATGTATTGCCGGTCGAAAACATAGTCCCCGCCCAATTTTTCTCCCATGTCCGCCATGATTTCCAAGATGCGGTTATTCAACTCCAGGATGCGCTGAAACGTGTGAAACAAAGAGGCAAAGGTCACCCGTTCGTGGGACTTGCCACGCTGGCGCATGCTCTTTGTGACCCATTGTATGAGTCCGGCCAAGTTGCCCCCCCATCTGAAACGGGATGCGTTGCCCTGACATCAAGGGCTAAACGGTTTCCGAGAACCGTCGCAGCCGCAGTGCCGGCCGCGATCCGGGAAAGGCGCCGATTTCTCAGTGCGCTCCTTTCCCCCCTTTGAATATCACACCGGTCAATAACCCGGCGATACCCGCCACCAGAACCGCAAGCACGCCGTAGAGCGTGCCGTGTTGAAAGGCCAGGGATGATATGAAGGCCGGCATGCCCACCTTCTTGGCTTCTATCGCCCGGGCGGCGTGGGACACGACGCGGCCGTTTTTGACGGCGAACACTTCCAGTTGATACGTCCCCTGCGGCAGATTGGAGGGGACCGACACGGTACAATGGAATGATTTCGTGCCCTTGTTTTCTTTCGGATAGCTGATGGCATCCGAAGCCGTGGCATACAGTCCGGCTTTTTCTTTCAATTTGACAAATTCTTCAAACAGCGCATTCGGATCGCCTCTTTCCGAGTCGATATGTGCCTGCCTGTGGATTGCTTCCATCCCCAATCCCGGCGGCGGGCCCCCCATGGACGACGCCTGGATCCCTTCAGGAAGATAGAGCAGAAATACATTGGGAACATGGGATATCTCAACTGAGCCCTGATTCATCCACAGAATGCCCAACGCCCGACCTTTCTTCTTTAGTTTACTCTGCTCTGCGTGACCTGTCACGCGGATAATCGGCGCTGTATCCGCCGGTATGGTTCCCATAACGTTAATGACTTGACCATTGTATGTAGCGCCCATCAGGATTTCATTAGGCAGCACCGTCACGTCAATTTCCCCGGCAGCGGTCGCTCTGTGAGGCGATCCCGCCATGCACGTCAGGGTGATGATGATAAGCAGGCTGAATCGTTTTATCGTCACGTTAATGCCCTCCGATATAGCTCAGCAGGATTTCGGGTTTGAGCAGAAGGTCAAGCAGCATTTTTCCCATGACAATCAGAACGAGTGACGCCAGAATGATCTTCAGCTGATCCCCTTTGAACCGTCGGCTGATCTTTGCGCCGAACTGGGCGCCCAGCGTTGAGCCGATCAACAGGATCAGCGCCAGCATGAAATCCACCGTATGGTTGGTATGGGCCTGCATGATGGTTACATCGACACAGGTGAACAGGATTTGAAATAGACTGGTTCCCACAACCACGTGCATGGGCATTCGCAGCAGGTAGACCATGATCGGCACCATGATGAATCCGCCGCCCACCCCCATAATGGCTGCCAGGACACCGACAAAGGTGCCCAGTCCCAGCGGCATGAGAATGGACAGTTCGATGCCCGATCTCTCAAACCGGGTCTGCCAGGGCAGCTTCTTGATGAACAAGGCGTAGCGGGACTCTTTTTCAGGGCGCCGGGACACCTTCTCGGTCCCTTTGAGCTGCTGAAGGCTTTCCAGAAACATATAAGAGCCGACGAATCCGAGCATGACCACATAGGTTATCTGAATTAGAAAGTCCGCATTGCCCATATGCCGCAGGATCTTGATGATCTGCACGCCGGCCGTCCCCCCGAGCACGCCGCCCACGATCAGAAGGATGCCCATCTTGAAATCCACGTTGCCCAGGCGATAGTGGGCCAGGGTGCCGGAGGTGGATGCCCCCACAATCTGGTTGGAATCCGAAGCGGCCGCCACCGTCGGTGGGATGCCGATCATAATCAGAATCGGCGTCATCAAGAACCCGCCGCCGACACCGAAGATGCCGGAGAGCAACCCAACCAATCCACCCATGGCAAAGATCAAAAAGATGTTTACGCTGTTTCCAGCAATCGGTAGGTATAGATGCCACACAGTATCATTCCTTTCTATTTGACGTTTCCGGTTTTTCGTTGACGACCTCTATGCGACAATCGATCCGATGGCGGATTTTGTCCAGGAACTCCCCGTCCCCATCAATGGAATGTTTTTCGGGCGGGGATTCGACCACCAACAGGGTTATTTTGTTCTCCTTCACAAAGCTGGCGAGCTCCTTTTCGAAGCAGCCGTAAGCCACGTAGTATTCGACCGTGATGCCGTCGGGACGGGCTTCTTCAATCAGGGCGGCCAGTCGTTTCCTGACGGAAGCCTCCAGAGTGTCTTCCCCTGACCGGGCCGATCGCCGGGTTGAAGGGGGATAGACCAGCAGAAACAACACCTTGGCTTTGATGCGTCTGGCCAGGTTGAGGGCATGCACCCCTGCGTAGAAGCGGGTATCGGCCGGATTCATCGCCACCAGGATATTTTCCATGTCGCTCTCCTTGGGAGATCTATACAGCAAGAGGCGTACCAATCTCTTTTATCTAATGATGACAATTCGTTATAGAAAATCGGCTGGGATTTTGAAAGGTCGCTGTTTCAATATGAAACAGTGGGTTTTGAAATGGTTTTTTGTGAAATAAATACGGGTCGTTAGCCCAAAATAGAAAGACAGGATAGTTTCAAGATGAAACACATGGCCGTTCCGGCAGGCGGGGGACGGGATTATCCCTCCTTGAGGAGCCTGTGCCGTTTCATCTTGCGCCACAAGGTGGTTCGGGGCAGATTCAGGATTTTGCTGGCCAGATTCCTGTTGTCGCCGGTCTTTGCCAGCACCTTGGAGATATGTTGTTTTTCGACCTCTTCAAGGGTCAGCAACCCTTCTCCTTCGATCATGCTGAATTCGAGCTTTTGCAGATCGGTCGGCAACTCCTGAACCCCGATAACGTCGCCTTCGGTCAGGGCGATGGCGCGCTGGATGATATTTTCCAGCTCACGGACATTGCCGGGAAAGTCGTAATGCATCAGAAGATCCAGTGCCTGGGGTGAGATGCGCGATATCTTTTTGCCGAAAGGCCGGCTGTATTTCTCGATAAGGGAGGAAATCAGCAGAGGAATGTCTTCCTTCCTTTTACTTAACACCGGAATGTGCAGCGTGACGACATTCAGCCTGTAGTACAGGTCTTCACGAAAGTCGCCGTCCAGGCAGGCCTTCTTGATGTCTTTGTTGCTGGCGGAAATGACGCGGATATCCAGGTCGATGGTCCGGGTGCCGCCCACCCTTAAAATCCGCTTCTCCTGAAGGACCCGCAGCAGCTTGACCTGCATGGATGCCGGCATCTCGCCGATTTCATCGAGAAACACCGTGCCGCCGGCCGCGGATTCGAGCAGTCCGATCTTGGTGATCGTCGCCCCTGTAAAGGCCCCTTTTTCGTGGCCGAAGAGTTCGTTGCTGATCAACTCCTCGGTAAAGCCGCCGCAGTTGAAGGAGATGAAGGGTGCGCTTTTTCTGGGACTCAAACGGTGGATGGATTTGGCCACCAACTCCTTGCCGGTTCCGCTCGCTCCCTGCAGCAGGACGTTGCAGTCAACGATGGCGACCTTTTTGATCATGCTGAAGATCTCTTGCATGGCGGCGCTGGTGCCGATGAATCCCTTCAGGATATCGTCCCCCGCGATGACCTCCCGCAGGCGGCGGTTCTCCTGTCGCAGGGCCATCTTTTCCCGGGCGCCGGCGGCCAGCACGCGTATTTCCTCCAGTTTGAAGGGTTTGGTGATATAGTGATACGCGCCTTTCTTGATGGCCGCGATGGCCGAGTCGATGGAACCATGTCCCGTGATGATGATGACTTCGGTTTCGGCATGCCGGCTTTTCAGGCGGGACAGGATGTCCATGCCGTCCGAATCCGGCAAGGTGAGATCCAGAAAGACGATCTGAAAGGGGGCGGTTTCCATCCGGTCCCAGAACCGGCCGCCGGTTTGAAAGGTCTCGGTGATGTAACCCTCATGGTCCAACACCTCTTTGAGACGCCGACAGACGGTTTCCTCGTCATCAACGACTGCTGTTCTCAACTTCATCTGTGCTATCCTTTTCATCGACTGCAGGGAGAAAGATGGAAAATGTGGTGCCCTTGCCCACTTCGCTTTGAACCTCGATGTACCCCCCATGGGTCCGGATGATGCTGTAAACGAGCGACAGACCCAGCCCCGTGCCCTGACCGGAGGCCTTGGTGGTAAAAAAGGGATCAAAAACATGTTCCAGGGCCTCGGGCGGGATTCCCGTACCGGTATCCGACAGATCGATCCGGATATAGCCTCGGGGACCGAGGCCGGCCCGGATCGTGACGATGCCGCCGTCCGGCATGGCCTGGATCGCATTCAAAAGGATATTGACCAGGGCCTGCTGGAGATCCTGCCGCCTTCCGCGAATGGCCGGAAGATCCTCGACGATGTGTTGTTCCACCCTCAAGCCGGTCACGATCAGTTGGTTCTTGATAAGATTGAGCGTTCGCTCGATGACATCGCGGATATGGAGGTTCCTCAGGTAGGGGCGTTCGGTCCTGGAGAATTCCAGCAGGTTTTTTACGACCTGGCTGGCCCTGTCCGTCTGGGTAAGGATCTCGTCGATCATTTCGCTCGCCTGGTCCTCGGACATGTCCTGATAGTTGAGTTTCAGGGATTCCGCGGTGATGGAGATGTTGTTGAGCGGATTGTTCAGTTCGTGAGCGATCCCTGAGGTAAAGGTGCCGATCGAGGCCAGCTTCCTCGACTGGATCAATTGCTCCTGCCGGGACTCGAGTTCATCGACCATTTTGTTAAACGAGGCGATCAGGCGGGTGATTTCGTCCTGTTTCTCCTTGTCGTAGGAAATCGGGGTGAAAGAATTCTTGGCCACCTTCTCTGTGGCGCTTTCCACCAGCGACAGCGGCTTGAGAATCCCGGTGGTTACGAGACGGAAGATGACGATGACCAGCACGACCAGGATGGCGAGGGAAACCAGGGGTATGGTCAAGACGCGTTTCAGTGTCTGGTCGATCCTCTGACGCTTCTTCTGGATCAGGTTCTGGGCGAAATCCACTAGATATTTGCCCTTCGTTCTGAGCTTGTCTTCCAGGACCGAGCTGCCGGCTGCTGATTTCAGAGCGATGATTTCATCCAGGATCTGTTTGTAGCTGCTCAGGCTATTGCCGAACGCCAGGGTTTCATCCGCCCCGATAATCAGGCTGATGTCCCCTTTCAGGGTCTGATAGGCATCGTCGATGCGCTTCAGGTAGATCAATCCGTCTTTGCGGCTCGATGTGTCCCGGTAAAAAAGGAAGTTTTTTTCGTAGCGCCTTAGTTCCAGTACATCGTTCAAGAGGTCGTCGAACCGTTCGATGGCATGTATCTTCCGGCGCAGCGAGAAGGCGCTCTCGTAATGCAAGAGGGTAAGCAACCCGGCAAAGGCAAAACACAAAACAAAAAAAGAAATGATTTTACCCCGAATGGTTTTCATCTTTGTCCCCTTTTCGGTAGCCCGGCGTCGGCCTCAAAATGATGAGATATTGCCTTTCGGATTAATGAGTTCACAATTCCCAGGGACGCCACCTTTCTAACCAGCGGATCTGCAGGACCATAACCCATTTTTTATCGCGGCACAGCCCCTCCCGTCTGTTCAGAAGGCGGTCAAAGCGCAAGGATTACTTCAATGTCATTGCTTTTTCAGGACATATCTCCTGACAACAGAAGCAGGTGATGCAGGTGTCGGCATCCACCCGGGGCAGGTCCCCGTCCATGGACAGGGCCGATACAGGGCACTGGTCAATACAGGTTCCACAGGCGGTGCACAGGTCCGGATCGGCCTGCGGCCGCAACAGGGTCCGGCTGTGCATCATCTCCTGGATGGCCCTGTTTTGGGAAATGGCTTCACCGCCTGCGGGAGGGAGTTTGAAGTCGGGGAGGATCTTCAACTCGCCGATGATTTCCATGTTGTTAAGATCGTACGAACCTAACCCGAGCTCCTCGGCCTTCTGCAGGAAGCGGAGCCCGCCCGGTTCCAGTCCCATCATCGTGGCCATGACAGCGTCCACGGCCACGGCGTTATCCGAGGCCATGATGAGGCCGATTTCTCTCAGGTCGGGCGAGGCAGGCCCGTTTCCCTCCATACCCACCACCGCATCCACGATAAACAGATCCGGGACGCGAAGCCGAAATACCTCCACCACGGCCTCGTGGAATCGCTCGGGACTGCCTGCTGCCTTGTGCAAGCGGGCTTTTTGAGCGCCGGGGAGATACCCATAGCTGTTTTTGATGGCGCCAGTCACGATGGTCAGCCCATGGGTCTTGAATTTGGGGAGGCTGATGATGACGTCCGCCTCAAGCACGGCCCGGGAGACGCTCACCCAGGGGAGATAGTCGGGGTTGAATGAAACCTTTTGCGCATCATTGCCGATGTTCCGATAATACCCCTTGGCCGCCTCCATCAGCCCGGTTTTCTCAAAGCAGTTTTCGTTATCGCCGTAGTTGAAGAGACCGGGGTTATCGCCGACGATCAGGGATGCGGGCCCCATCTCTTCCACCTTATCCACTACTGCGCGCAGAACGGCTGGATGGGTCACGATCCCTTCTTTGGCCTCCGAAGCCCGCAGGACATTCGGCTTGATCAGGACCTTTCGGCCTGCCGCCTGCACGGGAAAGAGGTCAAAAGCCCTGTCCACGGCCTGACGTACGCTCTTGTAGTTTGCGAGGTGTATCATTATCTTGGACATCTTTTCCTCCTTCATCCAGATATACCGGAAAAGTGACTAAGGTTGATGTTGACTGATCCGGATGAACCGGGATGGCTTATTCAGGGGTTGACGAACGCTCCATGCCGACAAGCTCTCTGGCCGCCTGAAATATGCGATCAAAAAGCCCTGTGCCGGGGTCTTTGTTTTCAATCACCCGCACAAATGGACCCAACGGCGCCCACTGAACGGCGTCGCTTTTTTTGAAGAGGGCCACCGTGGGGACACAGCGCATGGCTGAAAGATGGGTGATGCCGCTGTCATGCCCCAGAAACAGGACCGCCTCATCGAGCAGCCTGACGAGCGTCTCCCTATCCGGCGAGGAAACGAACAGGACAGACCCGGTCCCCAGCTTGTCTTTGAAGTAAGGATAAAGCGATTCTTCTGCGGGACCTGTCAGAAGGACCGGCCTGTAGCGCCGAAATGCTGCGTCGCTAAAGAACCGAATAAAAAGGCCCAGCCAGAAATCGGGGGGATGATTCTTCTCTGTCGAGCCCGATCCCGGGTGCAATACAATCCTCTTTTCCCCTTCTGGCAGTCGCCTATCCTTGCACATACCCCCATTTCTCACTGCCTCTATGGATCGAACAGGATTAATGGGAAAACCTGCGGATTCCAGGCAACGGGCCAGGTGCACAGCCACATGAATGTCCTCTCCCTTGAGGGGAAAGGACCGGAAGACATGGACCGCAGCACAGGGCAGGAACCGCTCGAGGTTGCGCCGGATCATGCCATCTTTATCACTAAAGAAGGCTGCCACGATCTCCATGTCTGAGACAGGGAGGCCCTTGCCATCCGGTGTATCCATGAACAGCCGATGCCAGCCTGATGCCTCCAGATCCATGGCGCGATCCACGTAGGGGCGGATGAAGTCAAGACCTGGCTGCCTCCCCACAAAGGCAACAGAGACCTTGCCGGCAAGATCTTTGAGCGCCGGAAGGAGCATGAGGGTATCCCCCAAGGCCCCCGGTCGGATGATCAGGACATGCTGCACGGCCATGGCCCTACCATACAGGAGACGCCACCACCAGGACGATGCACTCCTCCTGGCCGTCATTCAGGAGCGCATGACTCGCGCCGGTGGGAATCCAGACGGCATCCCCCGGCTTGACCGCCCGCGCCTCCCCGTCCACCCGCATTTCCCCGGACCCGCTCAGGACAAAATAGATCTCCTCCATCGGGTCCACATGGGCCTCGATCTCCTTGCCCGGTTTGAGACTGGCAATGGCCAGAAACCCGATCTCTTTCAGGGTCCGCCGGTCCAGGATCATCTGGGCAATGGCCCCGCCGTGGGCCAGATATGTGGTCTCGATCACTTGCTTGTCATTCAGGTTTCGTACGATCAATGCTCATTCCTTCCTGGTTTCTGGATGCTCGATGCTGGATACTCGTGTTTTGTGAGTTTGAAGTTACGAGTTCGGAGTGCCTAAAGTTTAAAGAGGAAAATTCCGATTTAAACTTCCAACTCCACACTTCACACCTCATGCCTTGCGCCTAACGCCTCATAAAGTATGTTGACTTTTAGGCCTCATTCAGTAAAATCCCACACATATGCCCTGGTGAACCGACCTTATAATCCAAATTGCAGAGGATGCCCAATGGAAAAAGGAAAACTGGACCCACGGTTAAGAATTATACAACAAAGCGACATGAAAGGGAAGATCGTCCTCTTAAGGGTCGATCACAACGTGGTCAAAAAGGGCCGAATCAAAGATCCCTACCGGATCGACGCCACCATCGGCACCCTTTATGCCATTGCTGCAGGAGGGGGAAGACCGATCCTGATGACCCATGTGGGAAGGCCCAAGGATAAGAAAACAGGTCGGATATCGTGTCGGGAGGACGAGTCGGTCGAACCGATTGTGCGCTATCTGGAACAGAAGCTCCCTATCGCGATTCATATCCCCGAATTCCCGGCAGATCCTGAAAAAGGGATTACGCACATAGGCAGATCTATTGAACCCGCCATTTCCGACCTGAAAGAGGGAAAGATCGGGATGATCTACCTCCCCAATACCCGCTGGTTTGAGGGCGAACAGGCAAAAGGACCGGAGCGGGAGACCCTGGCCGATGGATTGGCGTCTTTAGCCGATCTCTATGTCAATGATGCATTCGGTTCGTGGCGTGCCCATGCTTCCACTTACGATGTGGCGCAAAAGTTGCCCTCTTTTGCCGGCATCCTGCTTCAGAAGGAACTGAGGAACCTCTACAGGGTCCTGGAGCCGCAGAGGCCTTTTGTGGCTGTTGTGGCCGGCGCCAAGTACGACACCAAGATAGGCCCCCTCAAGGCCCTTTACGAGCGGGTGGATCATTTGATCTTAGGGGGTTTGATGTATAACACCTTTCTGGCCGCCAAATACGGGATACAGATAGCCGGGGTAACAGACGAAGACAGGGCGCTCGCAGCGGAACTGGTGGAATTGGACAGGGATGGAAAAAAGATCGTCGAATTGCCCTATCTGGTGGAGTCGGAGACCATGGAGGAGCGGGTTGAGGGGGAATCCCGATCCATTCAGATCCAGGACCTGACATCGGGCCGGGATATTCGATATATCGTCGATGCAGACCCCAAGTCGTTCCAGGACAAGAAGGTGGCGGATATCGTCGTCTCTGCAAAGACGATCTTTGTCAATGCGGTCATGGGGTTCATGCCCCTCTTTTATGAGGGGTCCGAGGCCCTGTATCGCCTAATCGGGGGCAATTCCGCCGCGGCCAGGCTCTTTGCCGGGGGCGATACCCTTCAGGAACTCCGGAATCTCTGCCCAGGGATCTATATGGCAGGACTGGACGACCCGAACGCCTACTACTTCACCGGCGGGGGGAGCGTCCTGACGGCACTGGAGCAGGGGACCCCGTATCAGATGAAGCCGGTCGAGGTCCTCATGGAAGGCGGTCCTGAATGACCGCCACCCCTATTTTTGATCCTGAAAGCTCGGGGAGACCAATGCGGGTGGCGGCCTTCATGTCGGGTTCCGGCACCAATATCATGCGGCTCCTGGAGTACGAGCAGAGGCTGAAGGCCCACGGAGACAGGTCCCCATTCGAAACGGTCTTCATCTTCAGCGACCGATCCGACGGACGCTGTGCCGGAGAACGAATCGCCCTTGAATACGGCTTTCCCTATTTCAGCTATGACATCAGGACCTTTCATCAGAAGAGGGGCCTCAAGCGATCGGTCGTGACGGCCGAGGGGCTGGATGCCAGGCGGGAATATGACCGGGTTGCCGGGAGGCTGGTCGAGGCATTTGAGATCGACGTCATCGCCCTGGGCGGGTACATGAGTTACACCACCCTTAACCGGTGCGTCAATGTCCACCCTGCGGACCTTTCCATATGTCTCCCCGACGGCCGCAGAAAATATGTGGGCGACGATGCGGTGAAAGACGCCATTGCCGCTGGGGAGACCAGCCTGAGGGCCTCCACCCTCTGGACAGACGAGGGCGTGGACACAGGGCCCCTTCTGATGGTGTCGGATGCCCTCGCTGTGATGCTCCCTGAATCGCTCGATGCCCTTGTCAGAGACCCTGAGAGGCTCCGACAGGCGGTGGACGACCATCAGGATCGGCTCAAGGAGGCCGGGGACTGGAAGATCTTCCCCAGGACCATCGAGATGATAGCGAGAGGCCGTTTCTCCCTGGATGATGAAAACCGGGTATATGTGGACGGCCGGCCGGTGCCGGGTGGGTATCGGGAATGAAGAAGCGATAACTGAAAAGATGAACATCGAATCCCGCTGCGGGAAACGTCCAACAACGAACGTTGGATATGAATTAAGGAGATCCTGCCATGACAGAACTGATCCCCTGGATACATGATGAGATGAAGAGGATGAAGAGGGACATGGATCATCTCCTCAACCGGTGCTGGCCCGACATAGGGGCAGACCTGTTGATGGGAGGTTTTTCCGGGGGCATTTCACTGGAGATCATCCAGACCGATGAGGCCCTGACGGTCAAAGCGATGATCCCCGGGGTGGATCCCGAAGACCTGGAACTCTCTGTCACCGATGAAAAACTGACGATCAAAGGGTGCAAAAAGGAGACCTCGGTTGAAGGAAGCGGTTATTATCAGCGAGTGGAAAAGAAGCTCCGCTCTTTTTGCCGTACCGTACCCCTCCCGAGCCGAGCACGGATAGGAGAGATTAAGGCGACCCTCAACAACGGCATATTGAAGATCGTGGTGCCCAAATGGAAACCGAGAGAGACCCGCCGGATAAAGGTGGAGATCGTTTGAAATTGCAGACTGGAAAGTGGATCAAGTAGGAAGGCGAAACCCAAACATCGCGGAACGTGGAGCATCCGTTGTGGCCTGATTTGTAGCTGTTTCCCTGATCTTCCAGGGACCTGGATTCTGCCGGAACAGCATTCTCAGGGTTACCGAGTTTAGAGTTTCTTTTTCAAGTTTCATCAAAAGACAAGGAGATCGGCAATGCCAAAAAAAAGCGCTTATCCGGAAGTACCTGTCGAGCATCTCAGGTGGAGGCTCGATCCCGCCACGCTCCCTTTTGAAACCACCGATGATCTGGAACCGCTGAAGGAGATCATCGGGCAGAAGCGGGCGGTCGAGGCCTTCAAATTCGGTATGGGCATAGACAGACAGGGGTACAATGTCTTTGTCACGGGTATGCCGGGAAGCGGCAGGATGTCCACTGTCAAAAAGTTGCTCGAGGAGATATCCAAGAAGGACAAGGTCCCCGATGACCTCTGCTATGTCAACAATTTCAAGAACCCCGAGGCCCCCATACTGATCCGTCTCGAGGGAGGCGCCGGCATCCACTTCAAGAAAGCCGTCAGCAGCTTCATCGACACGCTGAAGAAGCAGATCCCCCAGCTCTTCGAGAGCCAGGAATATATCAACATGAAAAAGGAGATCATGGAGGCGTATGAGGCAAAGGGGAAGACCTTTTTCAAGAATCTGGATGAACGGGTAAAAGCGGAAGGCTTTGCCCTGGTGGATGTCCAGGTAGGTCAGATCAAGAGGCCGGAGGTGATGCCCCTGGTTGACGAAAAGCCGATGCACATTGATCAGGTGGAGATGATGGTGGAAAGGGGGAGGTTTCCCAGGGATGAATTTGAGACGATGAAGGAAAAGCACACCCAACTCCGGGAACAGATTGATCAGATTTTCCTGATGCTCAGGGACCTTCAGAAGGAGGTCCAGGAAAAGGTGGAAGAGATGGACCGGGTGACCTTCATGAAAACTGCGTCGGACCTGGCGGCCCCGATTGCCAAGAAATTTCCGACCGAGTCTGTCAAGGAATATCTGAAAGAGATGCTGGAAGATATGGCCGACAACCTCCAGGTCTTCAATCCGCAGCAGCAGGCCCAGATTCCGGGGCTTCCCATCATGATGGCGCCGGAAGGAGACCGGTTCCAGCCCTATCAGGTCAACCTGCTGGTGGATAACAGTGATCAGAAATCGCCGCCGATTATTGTGGAAGGCTATCCCACCTACCGAAACATATTCGGGAGTATTGAGCGGATTGTGGACAGGGCCGGCATATGGCGCACCGATTTCAGCAAGATCAAGCCCGGGTCGCTTGTCAAGGCCATGGGCGGTTACCTGGTCATCAACCTCTTGGACGCCATTATGGAACCCGGTGTATGGCAGGCCCTTAAAAGGGCGCTTAAGAGCGAGCAACTTGAGATCCAGACCTATGATCCCTTTTATCTATTCACCACGACCGGACTGAAACCGGAGCCGATCGATCTGAATGTCAAGGTGGTGGTCATTTCCGACGCCTACCTCTATCACCTTCTCCTCATGTACGACCAGGACGTCAATAAGGTGTTCAAGGTCCGGGCCGATTTCGATACCTCCATGGATAAGAACGAGGAGTCTATCCGGCATATTGCAGGCTTCATCAAGATGAAGACAGAGGAAGAACATCTCAAGCCCTTTGACAGGAGCGGGGTCGCGATCCTGGTGGAGCAGGCGGTCCGGATGACAGGAAGACAGGAGAAGGTTTCCACCAGCTTCCCGGAGATTACCGACCTTATCCGGGAGGCCGATTACTTTGCCGGTCAGAAGAATCTGAAGACGGTAGGGCAGGAACACGTGGAAGCGGCCATTTCAGCAAGGATATACAGATCAAGTATGGTTGAGGAGCATCTTCAGGAGATGATCGACCGGGGAACCCTGATGATCGATATCGACGGAGAAGCCGTGGGTCAGGTCAACGGGCTTGCCGTCTATTCCTTAGGCGACTACATGTTCGGGAAGCCGTCCCGTATCACGGCCTCAACCTCCATGGGCAGGGCCGGCATCATCAATATCGAGCGGGAAGCGGACTTGTCGGGCAATACCCACAACAAGGGGGTCCTGATCTTAGGCGGCTATCTGCGAAAAAAATACGCCCAGGACAAGCCGTTGACCATGAGCGCCAGCATCGCCTTTGAGCAATCCTATGGGGGTGTGGACGGCGACAGCGCCTCCTCCACCGAGATCTACGCGCTCCTGTCAAGTCTGGTCGAGGTCCCCATCCGGCAGTATATCGCTGTCACCGGTTCGGTCAACCAGAAGGGCGAGGTCCAGGCCATCGGCGGGGTCAATGAAAAGATCGAGGGATTCTTTGACTGCTGCCGTAAAATGGGGACTGCCAACAAACAGGGCGTTATGATTCCAGAGAGCAATGTCAAGGACCTGATGCTCCGCAAAGACGTGGTGGAGGCGGTGGAAAAGGGCCGTTTCCACATCTATCCGGTAAAGACCATCGACCAGGGGATTGAGATCCTGACCGGCAAAAAGGCGGGGGAGAAGAATGCCAAGGGGGCGTATCCCAGGGGGAGCATCAATTATCTGGTCGACCAGAAGTTGAAGGAACTGGCCGTGGGGCTCAAGGAGTTCGGCAACGACAAGCAGGAAGAGACAAAAAGGAAAGGGGCCCGGGGCAAGAAGAAGGCTAAATAAGAGGCGCAAGGCGTGAGGCGAGTAGGGAGTAGGCAGTAAACAGTAGGGAGTAGGGAGGAGGCACTTCAAGCTCGTAACTGCGAATGGTGAGTAGCCAGTGTCCAGCAACCAGCAACCAGAAACGAGCAACGAGTACCCAATACCGAATACCCGGTACCCAATATCCCTTTCGAGCCCCATCGAGGAAAAGATCGCCTGGGCTCGAAGTCATTATGAGAGATTCGGAGAGGCATTCCTCAGAGAGAGGGGGATCGCCAATCTGTTGGAAAATCTGAGAGGGGCTGTTGCCGCCTCCCGCAGGGAGATGGCGGACACTGGCATCGTGGAGATATGCCGGCGGTGTGACCGGGAAGAAGGCGGATCGTGCTGCGGGGCCGGCATAGAAAACAGGTACGATGTCTGGCTCCTTCTGATCAATCTCCTCCTCGGGGTGCATCTTCCCGAAGAGAGACGCCAACCCGATGCCTGTTTCCTCTCTGGTGAAAGCGGGTGTCTCTTGGTGGCCCGCCATATCATCTGCATCAATTATCTCTGCAAGAACGTAACGGATCAGATCGATCCATGCACAATAACCGCACTTCGGGAAAAAGAGGGGATAGAAGTGAATGTCCTCTTTATCCTCCATGAGCGCATTAAGACCGTCTTGAAGAAATGGACCCACAACTCCGGAACAGCCTCGCCAATGTAGCTGAGTTTTATGACCAGAGAAAGGTGGGGGATTCGGGCCCGCTGGGCTTCAGGAGGTCTACCGACCTGACGACGCTCCTTGGGTGCGCGGATCGGCTGATAAAGGAAAAGGTCATCGTCCCGGGTGAGACCGCATTTCTCGATTTGGGATGCGCTGACGGGAGAGTGAATCTATTTTTCAGCTATCTGGTCAGGCTGTCGGTCGGCATCGAGCTGGATGAATGGACACTTGATGAATACGGTTCGTTGCGGTCTCAACTTGAGGCGCTGCTGAAAAAGAAGGGCCTCCCGTCCCCCCCGGAAAATATCTTCCTGTTTCACGGGGATTCAACTGACCGGCGGCTTCACGATTCGGTTGCCCGCAGGACAGGCCTGGGTATTGAGTCCTTTCATCTCTTTTATACCTATCTGGTCATGCATGATGCGTTTGCAGAGATGCTGGCGGAAAAGGCCCGAAAGGATGCCATATTTATGGTCTATGGCCTCCACAAGATCCTGCCGCAATACCCCGGGTTCCGTCTCCTGAGGAATCTCAGCCCCATGGAGGGGATACTGGCCATCTATCAGAAGGTGTAGGATTTGTGATTGTTGATTGGATAACGGTTTGAAAACAACATGATGCATACCGGGAACCCCAAAGGCTTTCCGTGTTACAGACATTGACGCATCCTGGCTCACAGGGTAGGGTTGTCTGGCGTTTGAAGTGAAAGGTTTTCATGGGTGAACAGAATCCATGGCATCGCATCATTGCAATTTTGATGGGTATAATCGTTGCACGAACGCTATGCGAGTTTCAAGATCATCCCCTCCCCGCAACGCTTCATTTCAGTATAACTTGCTGACAATATGGTATTTGTCGGCGGAATGGGGAGGTGATTTAAGCCGTGGCATATTAATTGCGGTAACCGAGCCACAGGATGATTTTTTTGCGGACGGGATTCCCGGCAAGTGAGACTGTCAGGAAGGCTTCACTGTCTACACGGCGCCACTGTAAATGACGGCCTCCGATGTTTCATGACGGGGCTGTATTTTCTGGAGGAAATCTGTTATTGGAGTGTAGTCCGCTGGTTTTTGATGGGACAAGGGGTAGATGGCAGATGATATCGGAGACGATTTACATAGGTATCATTTTTTGATTTCAACATGTGAGAATTCAGATGAGAAATTGGAGGTTAACGATTTATGAAAAGCGCAGGGAGTCAAAAGGAACAGCATCAGCAGCAGGATGTGGAGATAAAAGAACGGCTGGGACGGATAAAGAACAAGATATTGGTTATGAGCGGCAAAGGGGGCGTGGGCAAGAGCAGCGTAGCGGCCTATCTTTCGGTCGCCCTGGCCAAGCGGGGATATCGGGTAGGCCTTATGGATGTGGATCTTCACGGTCCCAGCATCCCGCGCATGTTAGGGCTCAAGGGAACCATCGGCCCAGCGACCCGTGAGGGAAAGGCCCGTGCGGTACGATATATTCCCAACATGGAGGTCATCTCCATCGAACCGCTCATGGGCGACAACAAGGACGCCGCCACGATCTGGCGGGGACCGCTCAAGATCGGCGTCATCCGGCAGTTCATATCAGACATTGAGTGGGACGATCTCGACTACATGATCATCGACTCCCCTCCCGGAACCGGCGACGAGCCTTTGACCGTGGCCCAGACCATCCCCGATGCCAAGGCCCTCATTGTGACCACGCCCCAGGAAATCTCGTTGGCGGATGTAAGAAAGTCCATTAATTTCTGCCGCCAGGTCAACATGCAGATCCTGGGTCTTATAGAAAACATGAGCGGGCTCATATGCCCTCACTGCGGAAAGACCATCGACATCTTCAAGACCCAGGGCGGGATGCTGACTGCCAAAAAGGAAGGCTTGAGGCTCCTGGGGACCCTCCCCATCGAACCGCAGGTCGTGTCCAACGGGGATGTCGGCGATATGGGGCTCTTAGACAATCCGGACCTTCCGATCACCCGGGAATTCAACAAGATTGTCGATGCGGTCATCCAATTATCAGAGACCCAGACGCCTTCTGTCCCAGAGGCGCGAAAAGACGTTCCGGCCAGGAAAAAAGGCTCGCCGGATGCAAAAATGATTGTGGTCCCTGTGACCGGAGGAAAACTCGCGGCCCATTTTGGTCACTGCGAGCAGTTTGCATTCATGGAGATCCAGGACAGTAAGATTATCGGGACGGAGATGCGGACCCCTCCGGCCCACGAACCAGGTGTGATCCCCCAATGGCTTCATGAGCAGGGGGCTGATGTGGTCATTGTCGGGGGAATGGGCGAAAGGGCCCAGGACCTTCTGCGGGAAAAGGGGATCGAGGTCGTCATCGGCGCCCCCATGGACTCACCGGAGTCCCTGGCCAACCAGTATCTTGCAAAGACCCTGGTGGCGGGCGCCAATATCTGCGACCATTAGCGCTTTCAAAACGGTCGAGACAGACAAAAAACCGTCTGAAATGATGGAAAAGGGATCACACAAAGCCGCAAAGCCAACAAAGAAAAAAGCAACCAATACATGTGGTTATAAAAATCTCTGTGTCTTCGTGTCTTTGTGTGAGAAATTTCTGTTCTCGGTTTGTCCGGATTAGATTTCAGCATTTGAAGAGGAGGGGTCAGGCATGATTATCAGTATTGCAAGTGGAAAGGGGGGCACGGGAAAGACCACGGTGGCCACCAATATGGCCGTCTCCGTGGGGTCCAATGTCCAGGTCTTGGACTGCGATGTGGAAGAACCCAATGCGCATCTCTTTCTCCACCCGACCATTGAAGAGGTCCAGGCCATCACCACCCCGGTCCCCGAGGTGGATATGGAAAAGTGCAATCTGTGCGGGAAATGCGCTGAGATATGCCAGTTCAAGGCCATTGTGGTCATCGGCGAGACCGTGCTCCCATTCCACGAGATGTGTCACAGTTGCGGCGGATGCATGGAAGTCTGTCCTGAAAAGGCCATTACAGAGGTGGGCCGGGAACTAGGCGTGATCGAGCGGGGACGCCGGAACGGGATCGAGTTCGTCCATGGAAGGCTGCGGGTGGGGGAGGCCATGTCGCCCCCCCTGATTCGAAAGGTGCGCGAATGTGCCCGGCCTGGCGCACTGACCATTATCGACGCCCCTCCGGGGACCTCATGCCCGGTGATCGCCTCTATGAAAGGTGCAAACTTTGTCCTTCTGGTGACGGAGCCGACCCCCTTTGGCCTGCACGATCTGAAACTGGCCGTCGGCGCGGTCAGGATTTTAGGCATCCCCTGCGGACTGGTCATCAACCGGTCGGACATGGGAAATGACCAGGTGTGGACCTATGCCCAGCAGGAGGACATTCCCATATTGATGGAGATCCCCTTTGACCGGCGGATGGCCGAGGTCTATTCCCGGGGAGAGATGATCGTGGAGGCGATGCCCGAATGGAAAGAGAAATTCCTGGAATTATACCATCGCATCGAGAACCTCGCTGCATGAAAAGGAGCTGTTTCAATGAAAGAAATCGTTATCATCAGCGGTAAGGGGGGCACGGGAAAGACGAGCGTCGTTGCAGCCTTTGCCTCGTTTGCCGAAAACAAGGTCCTCTGTGATGCGGACGTGGACGCGGCTGATCTCCATCTGATCATGAATCCGGAGATCCGGGAACGACACGATTTCCAGTCCGGGTATACAGCAATCATTAATCAGGACAAGTGCACCGAGTGCGGCCTGTGCCGGGATCTGTGCCGGTGGGATGCCATCAGCGCGGATTTTGTGGTGGATGCCATCGAGTGTGAGGGGTGCGGCGTCTGTTATTATTTCTGCCCTGAAAAGGCCATCGACTTTCCCCTGAATACCTGCGGCGAGTGGTATCTCTCCGATACCCGTTTCGGCCCCATGGCCCACGCCCGGCTGGGGATTGCAGAGGAAAACTCCGGGAAGCTGGTCAGCCTGATCCGGCAGCAGGGGAAGCTCCTTGCCGAGCAAAATAATCTGAATCTCCTCCTGACCGACGGGCCTCCGGGGATTGGTTGTCCGGTGATTGCATCCCTTGGAGGGGCCGCGGCCGTGCTCATCGTGTCCGAGCCCACAGTTTCGGGCCGGCACGATATGAAGCGGGTGGCCGAGTTGGCGGCCTTTTTCAGGATCCCTGCCATGGTCTGCGTCAACAAGTTCGATCTGAACCCCGAACAGGGAGAGGCCATTGAGGCCTTTGCCAGAGATAAGAACGTACGCGTGATCGGGAGAATCCCCTTTGATCCGGCCTTCACCAGGGCCATGGTTCAGGGTCAGACCATCGCTGAATTCGAGCCCGGGTCCGAAGGGTGTCAGGCGGTGCGGAAGATATGGGAAAATCTGGCAAGCGATCTCGGTATTTGACACGCTTAAGATAGTCCAACTAAGCAGAAACAATCTCTCGCCAACCAGGGGGTGGGGGATGTCAACCCAAAACCACTCATGTAACCCCGCGAGAACCGCGGGCTGAAAGGAGGTAGCCATCATGCCGAGAGGAGATGGAACAGGACCCAGAGGTCAGGGACCCGGGACAGGAAGAGGTATGGGCGGCGGTCAAGGACAGGGCGACGGTCAAGGACAGGGCCGGGGCGGCCGAGGCCAGGGGGGCGGTTCTGGAGCAGGCCCGGGGGGCAATTGCGTCTGCCCCAAGTGCGGTGAGAAAATGGCCCATCAACTGGGAGTCGCCTGCTACGATCAGAAATGCCCCAAGTGCGGCGCCGCCATGACGCGGGAATAGGGCGTCTCTGTTGGGCCATTCAGGGTGGAGACAGGTTGGGGAAGGCAATCGGTCGCAGAAGGATCTGAAAGATGAGAACCTATCTTGATTGCCTTCCCTGTTTTTTGTCCCAGGCACTCAGGGCCGCGCGGATAGCGACAGATGATGAAGCCCTGATCAAGAGGGTATTGGATGAAGTCGGGATGATGCTGAGGGATATCCCCCTTGAGAGCACGCCCCCGGAGAGCGGGAGACGGGTCTACCAGAAGGTGGGGGAGATCACCGGGAACCGGGACCCCTTCAGAGAACTCAAGGATGAAAGCACCCGGGAGGCCCTGGCATGGTATCCCTCTTTGAAAAGCCGGGTTGAAGCCTCTCCCGACAGACTTGCAACAGCGGTCCGGGTGGCCATTGCCGGGAATGTCATCGATTTCGGTCCGAACAGGGCGTTTGATCTGGAGCGGGAAATCAACATGACGCTTGAAAATGGCCCTGCCATATGGGATTATCCCGCCTTCAGAGACGCCCTGTCCAAGGTCCATGACATCCTCTATATCGGAGACAATGCCGGGGAGTGCGTCTTTGACCGTATCCTGATCGAGGAGCTGAATAAGCCGGTGTTCTACGTGGTCAGGGAGGTCCCGGTCATCAATGACGCCACCTATGAGGACGCTGTGCAGGCAGGCATCGATCAGGTGGCGACCATTGTGTCTTCAGGAACCGATGCCCCGGGGACCATCCTCCACACGTGCAGCAGCGAATTTAAGAAGATCTACAACCAAGCCGAATGCATCATCAGCAAAGGCCAGGGGAATTATGAGGCCCTTTCCAGTGAGAGACGTCCCATCTTTTTTCTCCTTAAGGCAAAATGCCGCGTCATTGCCGATGATATCGGCGTTCAGGAAGGCGATATTGTCTTGAAGGCGGTTTGATTTTTCTGTATTCTATAAATTTGATTCATTCGTAAAAAGTCGTCACCCCGTTGAAAAATGGGGTCCAGGGGTGAGCATTTTCGACTTCTTACGAGACCATCAAATTTGGTTGTCTGGAGTGCAGGTTTTCAAGAACCCCGAGCCTTTGCCTATGAGAAGCGATGGACCCAGATCTGTCAAGATAAGACAAGGGGACGTGAACAATAGAAAGATCAGAAGAAGGGGTGCGAGAGTGAAGGACCGAGGTTACCATCCAGGCTGGCGGATACTCATAATGGCACTGTTCTGCTGGCTGTCCTTCAATGGCGTAGCAACGGCCGAAACCAGGACCCTGCGCATCGGGGTACTGAATCTCCCTGAGTCCCTCAATTACTTCGGCGCCACCGACGTCTATTCAAGAAGGGTCCTGGGTCTCCTGCACATGCCCCTCTACATCCATGGCCCCCGGGACGGAAAAATGATCCCGTGGTTGGCCGAATCCCCTCCGGTGGTGGGAGACACGCCGGAGAAGGTGACCATCCGGGTCCGAAAGGCCCGGTGGGATGACGGGTCCATGGTGACGGCCGATGATCTGGCCTTTACGGTGAAGGTGATCCAGGACTTCGAGGTCCCCGGCCACTTTGAGAAGTGGCAGATCGTGAAGGATGTCGAGGTGGTTGACGATCAGACCATCCGGTTCACCCTCAAAGAGGCGAGCCCCACCTTTATGAGCCGGACCCTGTTTACCGGGTTTGTCCAAAAAAAGGCCTGGGCCCCCCTTATCCGGTCCCTGAAAGATGAGACGGCCCCGCGCCAAAAACTTGAGAAACTTATCGGGTACAGGCCCGTCAAGGTGGTCAGCAATGGTCCGTTCTCCATGACCAGGGCCGGCACGCCTTTTCTCTGGGTCCTGAAGGCGAACCCCTCCTTCTTCGCCAGGGGAATGAATATCGACGGGCTGGAGGTGGGGCCCCATGTGGAAACCCTGTTTCTGAACGTTTATCCTGATTATGAGCAGGCCCTGACCGGGCTCAGCCAGGGGGACATCGATTTCATCTGGAGTGATGTACCCGTGCATCATATGGCGGAATTGAGACAGAACCCCGACATCACCCTTTACAGGAGCCTGCGGAGCGGCTATGACTGGATCGGGTTCAATCTGAACCGGGTCCCCTTCAGTGATCAAGCCTTCCGCAAGGCCCTGTCGCTTCTTGTGGAACGGGCGCAGATTGTCAGGAAGGCCTTGAAAAATGAGGGGGCGCCCGTATACAGTGTCGTCCCTCCCGGGAATGTCTTCTGGTGCAATCCGCGTATTCAGGAGCCGGGCCACGGCCTGACATATGATGAACGCTTGGGCAAGGCGAGAGAAATCCTGGCCGGGAGCGGATACACCTGGGCCAACGGGGAGCTTGTACTCCCCGATGGGACTAAAATGCCCGCTGCTGAACTTCTAATTGCGAATGCCGGACACCGGCCCGACCGGCTGAAGACGGCCCGCATGGTCCAGAAGTGGCTCCAGGATTTAGGGGCCTCGATCAGGATTCGGATGCAGCCGATGGGCGATGCGATGGAGCGGCTGAAAAGCAATACCTTTGAAATGGTTATTATGGGATGGACCCGTCTCTCGGATGATCCGGATTACCTTCGGACATTCTTCCACAGCCGGGAGGCCGAACCCCACGGCAGGAACTACCCCCGGTTTCGGAACAGCGCATTCGATGATCTGGCGGGCCGTGCCTATGGGGAGGTCGATCTTGATGAGAGGAAAAAGCTGGTTTTTGAGATGCAGGAACTGATCGCCCGGGAGCTGCCGGTCATCCCCCTGTACGCCATGAGCAGGATGGAAGCGGTCCGAACGGATCGCTCGAAGGGGTGGATACGGTCCCCGGGGGGCATTGGCAATCTCTGGTCATTTCTGAACCTGAAGGTGGCCGAACAGGGTATTTCAGGGCGTGCAGGAGAATAATGATGGTCACATGCCGGTTATCGAGCCTTATCGTCCTTTTTTCACTGTGTGTGCTGGCTGCACCTGCGGCAGCCGGAAAAGAGGGCGCGGCCTCATCGGATCCTCACGGCCAGATGAAGGGCCCTTATCCGGACGGGATATCGGTCACAAAGGAGTGCATCAAATGCCACCAGAAGGCGGCCCAAGAGGTGATGTCCTCTGCCCACTGGCTGTGGCGCGGTCCATCCCCTTTTGTAGAAGGCCAGGAAGATCGAACCGATCTGGGGAAGATCAATCTGGTAAACAACTTCTGAATGAGCATTGTCTCGAACTGGTGCAGGTGCACCAGTTGCCACGCCGGGTATGGCTGGGAGAGCGCGGCGTTTGACTTCAATGATGGATCGAGGATTGACTGTCTGGTATGTCACGACCGGACAGGCGCCTACAGCAAGACCCCGACCGGGTGCGGAAAGGAAACGCCCGGGCTGAATCTCTTGGAGATCGCCTGGAATGTAGGGCCGCCCACCAGGGCCAACTGCGGAGCCTGTCACTGGTTTGGGGGCGGAGGCGATGCGGTCAAGCACGGGGACCTGGACCATGCCATGAAAGATCCCCCGAGGTCCCATGATGTGCATATGGGGGGACAGGATTTTTCCTGCCAGGAATGCCATGTGGCCAGGGGCCACAAGATAGCGGGAAGCAGCACCACCGCCGCGGTGAGCGAGGGAGGGGTCGCCTGCGTGGATTGCCACGATGAAAGGCCGCACCCGGATGACCATCCGCTGCTCAAGCAATTGAACACCCATTGTGACGCCGTGGCCTGCCAGACCTGCCACATCCCGGCCTTTGCAACGGCCCGGCCCACGGTCATGTTCTGGGACTGGTCAAAGGCAGACAAAGACCGAAAAAAGGGCCTCATGGTCACGGGAAAAAATCTCAGGCCGACCTATGCCTGGTATAACGGGAAACACCGGCGCTATCTGGCCGGCGATCCGGTTAATATGAATGGGGTCACGTATCTCAATCCCCCGGCGGGCGACATCCGAGACCCAAAGGCCAGGATAACTCCTTACAAGATACATGCGGGCATTCAGCCTGCGGACGCGGTCTATGGATATCTGATCGTGCCGAAGCTCTGGGGCGGTTTCTGGGACCACTATGACTGGGAGAAGGCATCGGCCCAAGGGATGGCGGCGGCCGGGCTCAAGTTCAGCGGAGAGATTGCGTTTGTGAATACCGCCATGCATTGGAGGCTCAATCATGGGGTGACGCCGAAAGAGGATGCCCTTTCATGCCTTGACTGCCATCGTCCGGACGGGGGCATGGATTTCAAGGCCCTTGGCTACAGGGGCGACCCTGCGATAATCGGGGGCCGGACGAAAGAACCTTGAATCTGTATGAAGACCATGAGGATTTCCATTGCAGGATAAAAATCATAGGACCATCAGTTACCTGCGGCTTTCTGTCACGGATCGCTGCAATCTCAGATGCATCTACTGCATGCCCGAAGAAGGCATTCAATTCACACCCCATTCCGACATTCTCAGCTATGAGGAGATGCTTCACTTGGTCAGACTTTCCGTTCAACGAGGGATCCGGAAGGTGAGGGTGACGGGGGGCGAGCCCTTAGTGCGAAAGGGATTCACCGGTTTTCTGGATAATCTCTGCAGTATCCAGGGCCTGGAGGAGGTCGGCCTGACCACCAACGGGGTGCTGCTCAAGCGCTATGCTGCCGACATCAGAAGGTGCGGCATCTGCCGGATCAACGTAAGCCTGGATTCTCTGAAACCGGAGCGGTTTTTTCGGATTACCGGAAGGGACTGCTTTGAACAGGTCTGGGAGGGGATCGAGGAGGCCGAACGCGTGGGGTTCGATCCCATCAAGATCAATGTGGTCGCGATGAAGGGCGTGAATGACGACGAGATACTCGATTTCGCAGAACTGGCCGTAAAAAAGCCCTATCATATCCGCTTTATCGAGCTGATGCCCGTGGGAGGGGGGAACGGATGGACTCCTAATAAGTTTATGCCTACGGATGAGATTTATCAACGGCTCCAGTCTATGGGGAATTTGGTGCCTGTGACATCCAATCCTTATGACGGACCTGCCCAGAGATATAAGATTGAAGGGTCTCAAGGAGAGATCGGCCTGATAGGCGCCCTGAGCCATCATTTCTGCTCGGTCTGCAATCGGCTGCGGTTGACCGCCGAGGGGAGCCTTCGAGGATGCCTCTTTTCGGATGAGGAGACCGATCTGAAGACCCCGCTCAGGGAGGGCAAGGGAGATGAGGTCCTCATGAAACTCATTGAGTGGACCATTGAAAACAAACCCGAGGATCATGGGTTGCTGACCCAGGGCCCTCGGAAATGCATCCGTCAGATGCACAGCATCGGGGGGTGAAATAGATAGGTGATTTGCGATTGGCGATTTGTGATTGAAAAGCGCGATAAAACCGAATTCTAAGAAGACAAAACGTCAATACCCTTTTCTTGAACAGTGAGTATGGAGGAAAGCAGCAGTGGTGGGGAAGGCATGAAGATCCTTGACGATGTGATGTCTCTATTGAATTTCGATGCGACGGTTCAAGATATCCGCCAGGGGGTGTTTCATACCGCGGTTCTGACGCGAGAGTGCGGGCTGGCGGCAACCCTTCCGAAGGATGCCCTCCTGCAGAAACCGCCCATGGTAAAGGAACCCGGGACACTTCTCGATAAAAGCGCCCAGGATCTGGTCCGGCTCGCCTATTCCCCCAGCATCCTGGAGGCGGCAGTGGGCATGGCGGCCATCAACTCCCTGCTCGATGTGGAGGTGGACGCCTGCCTGGAGCTGAACGCCGCGGAATTGATCATGGAAAAGGGAGAGGGGAAACAGGTGGCGATCGTGGGGCATTTTCCCTTTATTCCCAGGGTCCGAGAGGCGGCAGCGCAACTCTGGGTCATCGAGAAAAATCCTCGAAGCGATGATCTGGGGGAGGATGCGGCAGAGCGCGTGATTCCCCAGGCCGACGTTGTGGCCATCACCGGCGCGGCCCTGACGAACCATACCCTGGATCAGCTTCTCGGGTTATGCAGCCCGGCGGCCTTCGTGGTTATCCTCGGGGATACCGCGCCGCTCTCACCTGTCCTGTTTGACTACGGCGTGGATGCCGTTTCCGGGACCCGGGTGGTGGATCCTCTCCTTGCGTTGCGCTGCGTCAGCGAGGGGGCCAATTTCAGACAGATACGGGGCACACGGCGTTTGACCCTGATGAGATAAAGATCTGGCGTGTTAGTCGAGTCGACCACCGAACCACACCCAAAGGAGGAAACCATCATGAGATTTGTCATCATCGGCGGAGACGCAGCAGGCATGAGCGCCGCCAGTCGCGCCAAGAGAAACCAGCCCGATATGGAGGTAACTGTCCTGGAGCAGACGGCTGACGTCTCTTACAGCGCCTGTGGGATGCCCTATAATATCGCTGAACCGGATCGGGAAATAGATGACCTGGTAGTCCGACACGCCCATGTGTTCAGGGAAAAGCAGGGGATCGACCTGAGGATCGGGCATCGTGCAGAGGCCATCGACCCTGCGGCAAAGTGCGTGAGCGGCCGGACAGTAAAGGGTGATGCGTTTCAGTTGTCTTACGACAAGCTCCTGATCGCTACCGGTGCATCCCCCATCATTTCCCATCTGCCTGGATTCGATCAGGACGGGGTATTGGGCCTCAAGAGCCTGGAGGACGGGAGGAGACTCAAGCAGTTTATCGTTGACCATCACGTCAGGAAGGCTGTCATCATCGGGATGGGATATATCGCCCTGGAGATGTGCGAGGCCCTCCGTTCGAGAGATATCGAGGTCGCGATGGTCAAGCCCCGGCCGGTTCTCCTTCCCTGGATGAACGATAAACTCTCTGCCATGGTCAGAGAAGAGATCGATCGCCATGAGGTACAGTTGTATTCGGGTCATGAGGTGAAGGCCATTGAAAAGGGGGGAGGGGGCCTGAAGGTGGTCTGCGCCGATCTGGAACTGGATGCCCAGATGGTCGTCGTGGCCATCGGGGTGACGCCCAACAGCCGGATCGCCGAAGAGGCGGGGATCGCGTTGGGTCTCCAGAAGTCCATCGCCGTAGACCGGAACCTTCGGACATCGGTGGAGGACATATATTCCGCCGGCGACTGTGCAGATGCCTATCATGTAGTGACCGGAAAAAAGACCTGGATCCCATTGGCCCTGCGGGCCAACAGGGGCGGGTGGGCCGTAGCAGACACTATCACCGGCAAAGAGGTTTCCCTTCAGGGCGTGGCGGGGACAGCCGTCTTCAAGGTCTTCGATCTCCAGGTGGCCAGGACAGGCCTTTCCGTAAAGGAGGCCAAGGATGCCGGCTTTGATCCGGCAGAGGTCGTGATCGAGGCCAGGACACGCGCCCACGCCCATCCCGGATCCTCCACCATCGGCGTAGAGATGGTCGGGGACAGACGATCCGGCCTCCTGCTGGGGGTCCAGATGGTGGGGCGTGAAGGGGCCGCTCACCGGATCGACGCCCCGGCCGTGGCCCTTCATGCAAAACTGACCGTCGAGGCATTCAGCGAGTGCGATCTGGCCTATGCCCCCCCCTTCAGCCCGGTGTGGGACCCCATGCTCACTGCCGCAACCCAGCTTTTAAAAAGGATGGGGTGAGGTGACCCATACCCCCAGCCATGAAGGTCCTTCTCATCCAACCCCCGGTCAGGGATTTCTATCAGACCCGGATCAGGACCCAGCCCATCGGCCTGGCCTATCTTGCGGCCTCCCTGCGTTTGCAGGGCTTTGAGGCCGCGATCCTGGACTGTCAGACCGGCAGGCAACGGTCCATCCCGGTTCCCCCGCAGTTTTCCCATCTTCATGAAATCTACCCTTCTGAAGACCGGAGTCCCTTCCGGCTGTACAGCGGTTTCTATCATTTTGGCATGGGGTGGGAGGAAATCCGCCAGGAGATCGATGCCTTTGAACCCGACGCCGTAGGAATCTCTTCCCTCTTCACTCCCTATCATGACGAGGCCCTGGAGGTGGCTCGGATCGTCAAGCAGGGAGATCCTTCCAGGAATGTGGTCATGGGCGGCCCCCATGTGAGCGGAGATCCCGAAGGGGTCTTGAACAGCGGACTGGTGGACTATGTGGTTTTGGGGGAAGGGGAGGTTCGGCTTCCGCGGCTGTTGAAGGCCATTGGAGAGAAGAGCCGTGCCAGTGACATGGAGGGGATCGGATACCGGAACGGGGGAAAGATCCGGATCAACCCTGTCGAGGAATTCATTGACAATGTCAACGGCATCCCCTGGCCAGCCAGGGACCTGTTCGAACTGGACCGTTACCATATCGGCAAGAGACGTTCCACCATGCTCATCACCAGCCGGGGCTGCCCCCATCAATGCGCCTACTGTTCTGCCCATCTGGTCATGGGGAATCGTTTCCGGCCCAGATCGCCCGAGGGCGTAGTAGAGGAAATGGCAGCCTGCCAAAGGCACTACAACATCACCTCCTTTGATATCGAGGACGACAATTTCACCTTTGATTTGGGCAGGGCAAAACAACTGATGAATCTCATTATCGAGACCTTCGGAGAGCAGGTCCTTTACCTGTCGGCCATGAACGGCGTCTCCTTTGCGTCCCTGGATCCGGAACTTCTCGGATTGATGAGAAAGGCAGGCTTTGGGGCCGTCAACCTCTCCTTTGTCAGCACGGATGCCCTGACCAGGAAGACCATGAAAAGGCCCGGTGCCAACCCTGCCTACTTCGATGAGATCGTGAAATCAGCCGTGCAGACGGGACTCACGGCCACTGCCTACGCCATCTTCGGTCTGCCGGGCCAGACCGTCCCCGAGATGGTGGATACGCTGGTTTACCTCATGGCACGCCGGGTTCTGATCGGCCCTAGCATCTACTACCCATCCCCGGGAACGGCCCTCATGGAGCGTTGCAGGCGGGAAGGGGTGCTTCCGCCGGACATGAGCCAGTGGCGTTCCAGCGCCTTCCCGGTGGAGACTAGGGACTTCGACCGCCTCGACCTGGTCACCCTCTTCCGTCTTACAAGGCTTATCAATTTTCTCAAAGGCAAGATGGTCCATGGCGAAATAACAGAGGGGTTATCGTGGAGAGAGCTCTCTCTCCGGTCGAAGGATGGGGGGCAAGAGGACCCTGTCTCCTGGCCTCGTCTCGTCCGGCTTTTCTTAGAGGAACGCTCTTTTTTTGGCCTCGCCGGGGGGCCGGGCGGCCTATTTTCCGTAAAAAGGATCTGCTCTTCAAGGAGGGTCATAGACCTCTTTTTGGACAAGGCACTCGACCAGGTCATCTTGAGGGCATGAATAAGGAGCCACTTCCCCAGCCCCAAGGGTACAATGCTCTGATAATAGGCAGATTTTTCATTTCACATGATACAATTTTTCTGCCTAATATCTGTTTGTGAACAGATCAACTTCCCGCGCTGCCAGCGGGAACATATGAAAGTGAATAATGTTTTTGTTCAAGACTATTTTTGGAATTCACCGGCTGAGGGATGTTTCCGACCCTCTCTTTTTGCCAGGGTCACCCTCTTCTGACTTCCTCAAAGCAAAATCAAGTTATTGCTGTCTGCTCCTGATAGGGCGATATCATATGGGGGCTTGACTATGTGTCCGGATAAGGTATAAAAAAGATGCCTCTTAAAAAGGCTGCATTATTTATTTTGTAGCATTCACTACGACCGTTTTCCCGTCGGGACTGAGGGGACCTCGATGAAAAAAGGAGAAATTCTCAAACAGTCCGAGGGTAGGCCTAAGGGATATCCGAATCCGGTTAAAATTGAAATGGCTTGAAAAGAGAAATTTTATTCACATGAAAATTGATTTCCAACGGCAGATAGACCGCATTGCGGGTCAGGTAATTTGTGCGATATTGTCACTGTTTTCAATAACGAAGAAGCCATACCGCACAAATGCCGCGCCCGAGAGAATTCTGGTTATCATGCTCTCGGAAATGGGCAGTCTTGTGCTTGCTCAGCCGATGTTTGCCTACATCAGGCAGACGCACCCGCAGGCCAGGATATATGCCCTCTTATTTGCAAAGAACAGGGAATGCCTTGAGCTTTTTGATGGCGTATCGCCGAAAAATATCTTTACAGTCAATGGAGATTCACTCTCTGCTTTGATCAGAGACAGCATCCGGGCATTGATCAGAATTCGCAACCAAGAGATAGACACGGTTATCGACTGTGAGCTTTTTTCCAGGATCAGCAGTATCTTTTCATTTTTAAGCGGGGCAGAGACCCGGGTCGGTTTCCATCCCTATACGCAGGAGGGACTTTACCGGGGAAATTTTATCAATCGGCCGGTCCTTTACAATCCTTACCATCACATATCCAGGCAGTTTGTCACGTTGGCCCATGCCGTAACCCCGGAGCCGGATGGTACGCCAATTGTCAAGCGTAACACAAGGGGCGACAACCTACTTTTACCCAGATTAAATGTGAGGCGTGAGGCGATTGAGACGCTGCACCGTCGGTTGATGGAGGATTTTCCCGGAATTGAAGGCAAAGAGATGGTCCTTCTTTATCCGGGGGGCGGATTGTTGCCCATAAGGGCCTGGCCGGTAGACAACTTCTGCGTAGTGGCAGAGGACCTGCTGAAAAACGGGTATTGCGTGGGGATCATCGGGCTGAGAGAGGACCACGGACTCGCCCGCAGGATCACATCTTATTTAAGGAGCAACTCCTGTTTCGATCTGACAGGGTACACCCACACAGTCAGAGAACTCATCATGCTCTTTCATTTAGCATCATTGCTCATTACCAACGACGGAGGCCCCGGTCATTTTGCATCCCTGACACCTATATCTACAATCATCCTATACGGCCCGGAAACGCCTGTTCTATACGGTCCTCTGGGGAAGAATGCAGTCAGCCTTCATGTGCCCTTGTCCTGTTCCCCCTGTCTCACAGCATACGATCACAGAAATTCGCCATGCGACGGGAACAACGTGTGCTTGAAATCTATTTCACCGGAAAGTGTCCTTGGAAAAGCTTATGAGATCCTTAACCAATCGACATGAATTGGCGACAAACGGCGAGCCCGGGCTCAACGACATTTTTTTGGCGTTTCGATGAATCTGCGTCTATCTGTGTGCATCCGTGCCTGAAATATTTTTGTACCGCTACACGATTTGATATGCGTATTTTCAAACTTCAGGAGATTCCCCTTATCGGGCCGATATTCCAGGTTCGTTTCATCAAGTTCGGCGTGGTCGGATTTTCAGGGACTCTCATTAATATCGGGGTGTTGTATGTCAACCAGTCGATTCTGTTTAGGGATGTGTATCCGCCAGATAGACGGCTTCACATCTCCTTGTCCATGGCGATTTTTTTTGCTACCTTGAACAATTACCTATGGAACCGATGGTGGACATGGGGGGATCGCAGGCCGGCGAAAAAGGCAGGTTTTTTCATTCAGATGGGGCAATATTATCTGGCCTGCAGCGTGGCGATTTTTCTTCAGTATCTGTTGACAACCATTTTGGCCGGATTCATTCATTACCTGATTGCCAATATGGCAGCGATTGTTTTGTCTGCCATATTTGTATATATTATCAATGATATATGGACATTCAACCGGAGAATTCGGGACATTGATTTGTAATTCACATAACGCTTTAGGCATTTGAAAAAGCCGGTCATGTTGCGATACCTTCTATCAAAAAGTTACTAACTCAAGTTTCGCACCCTTCATTAGGCTATCATTTCAATAAATTTGGCATGA
>CAYPDL010000014.1:0-28442 GCA_964409475.1 uncultured Desulfobacteraceae bacterium
GGTTCCGGGTTTCCCGCTGCAGCGGGAAACCCGGAACCTGTGAACCCTTACTTTCGTTGTATGGTTGGCTTACGATACAGGGGACCCACCCGTGCCCCTTATGGCGAATTCACCTCTTTTACCTGTTGATTACGCCTGTTTGCAAGTATAATATCCGGGCCACGTCGAAAAAAGAGGGCCCTTCAGATACGCTTTGAAAGTGAATCGCAACCCGCGATATGCAACAGAGAGCCCGGAGCATGAGAGGCGACTATTAAACCAGCAAGCAAGGAAATGGATACGATGACCCAGATGAAAGAAGCAAGATCGGGCGTTATCACGCCGGAAATGAAGATCGTAGCTGAAAAGGAGCAGGTGGATCCCGTCTGGCTGAGAGACCAGGTGGCCGGGGGAAGGGTGGTAATCCCTGCCAACAGAAGGCATAGGCGACTGGTCCCGTGCGGCATCGGTGAAGGGCTCTTTGTAAAGGTCAACGCCAACATCGGGACCTCTTCGGACAGATCTATCCTTGAAGAAGAGATGGCCAAGCTGAGGGTGTCCATGGAAGCAGGGGCCGACACGGTAATGGACCTCTCCACCGGCAGTCAGCTCAACGCGACGAGGGAGAAAATATTAAAGGAATCAACCCTTCCCGTCGGGACCGTCCCCATCTATCAGGCTGTGGTGGAGACCGTGGAAGAGAAGGGGGGACTGACCCATCTGACGGTTGACAAACTGTTCGATGTCATTGAGAAACAGGCCCAGGAGGGCGTTGATTTCATTACCGTGCACTGCGGACTTACGAGGGCGGCACTGGAGATGCTGAAAAAACAGGGGAGGATCACGGACATCGTGAGCCGAGGCGGTTCATTTCTGACCACCTGGATGCTGCATCATGACAGGGAGAACCCGCTCTACGAGTACTATGACAGGCTCCTTGACATCGCCCTGAAATATGACGTGACATTGAGTCTGGGAGACGGATTGCGGCCCGGATGCCTGGCCGATGCAACGGACAGGGCCCAGATTCATGAGCTGATGACCCTCGGACACCTCACGCAATTGGCCTGGGAAAGGGATGTCCAGGTGATGATAGAAGGCCCGGGACATGTCCCTCTGGATCAGATTGAACTCAACGTGAAACTCCAGAAAAGCCTGTGCCGCCACGCCCCATTTTATGTTTTAGGACCCCTGGTGACGGATATCGCTGCGGGATACGATCATGTGGCCTGCGCCATCGGAGGAGCAGTCGCCGGGATGGCAGGCGCTGATTTCCTCTGTTATGTCACCCCTGCAGAGCATCTCTGTCTCCCGAACGTGGAGGATGTCAGAGAGGGGGTCGTCGTGACCAAGATTGCCGCCCATGCAGCCGATATCGCAAAGGGCAACCGGATCGCCATCGGGCGGGACAGACAGATGGCCGTCGCCAGGAAGAACCTGGACTGGAAAACCCAGATGGACCTGGCTATTGACCCTGTAAAAGCCCGGCGATACCGGGAGCAGAATCCCCCGGCAGAAGAGGATGTCTGCACCATGTGCGGGAAATACTGCGCCATCAAACAGGTCAAGGAATACTTTCAGAATTGACGATTGTCGATTGATGATTGTCGATTGAATAAAATGGTGACCTGAGATTTCTCTAATGTGCACACTCATATGGTGTCAACGCCTTCATCCGATGAGAGACAACCTGTCTGCTTTGCGGATCGTCGCTTATGGGTATACAATCAACAATCGACAATCACAAATCATCAATCCCAATCACTTTCCCAGACAAAACTGGCTGAATATACTGTCCAGGACCTCCTCAGTCGTCGTCTCTCCGGTGATCTCTCCCAGGGCGTCGAGCCCGCTCTTGAGTTCCAGGGCCACAATTTCCATAGGGGCATCTTCTCTTATACTGAGGGCGGCCTCCTTGAAAAACCCAAGGGCCTGGCCCAGGGCATGACGGTGCCTCACGTTGGGCGCGGCACAGGAAGATGTGGTATCCGCCCCTCCCTCAAGGATGGCGTCCTTTATCGCCTTTCTGAGGTGATCAAGCCCCTGCCCGGTCAGGGCTGAGATCCTGACAGAGGGGTAAAGAGAGAGTGCCCCGGCATCCGCCCCCTCATGGAGTCTTACGGGCAGGTCGATCTTGTTGATCACGATCAGGGCCTGCTTCCCCTGCAACTCACGGACAATATCCAGGTCATCCTGGTCCAAGGGCCGGCTCTGGTCTATGACAATCAGCACAAAATCGGCTTCCTTCAATTTCCGTCGGGTCAGGGTGATGCCGAGCCGCTCCACCTCATCGGTCACGCTCCGGAACCCGGCTGTATCCATCAGGCGAAGCGGGATCCCTTCGATGATCAGGGAGGATTCAATAACGTCCCGGGTAGTGCCGGGGATGGGGGTCACGATGGCCCGCTGTTCGTTCAGAAGACGATTCAGAAGGCTTGACTTGCCGGCATTGACCCGGCCCGCAATGACCGTACGGACACCCTCCACCCAGATCCTCCCTTCAGAGGAGCTTATCAAGGATTCGATCGGGGCCATGAGACCGGCCCCTATTTCCTCCGGACCCTCTTCCCTGAGAACCGCATCGGCTTCCGCCTCTGGAAAATCGATGGCAGCCTCTGCCCGCGCGAGGATATGGATGGCCTTCTGTCTCAATCCCCCAATCTCTTCCCTGAAGGCGCCCTGGATCTGTTGCGATGCCAAAAAAAGGCCCCTTTCCGACCGGGAATTGATCAGATCGACGACCGCCTCGGCCTGTGTCAGATCGATCCTCCCGTTCAGAAATGCCCGTAGCGTAAATTCCCCGGGCCTGGCTAATCTCGCCCCCTGAGACAGGAGGATGTCGAGGATCTTGCAAAGGAGCGTGTAGCCGCTGTGGGAATTGATTTCAACAACATCTTCCCGGGTGTAGGTACGGGGGGCCTTCATGAAGGTCAGAAGGACTTCATCGATGGGATCTCCGGAGGAGGGGTCGCATAAATGCCCTAAGTAGAGGCGGTGACTCTTGAGATCAGGCACGGTGTTCCTGGGCCTGAAGATCTTCCGTGCGATTGCGAGACAACGGGGGCCGCTGATGCGTATGATGCCGATCCCTGCCTGACCAATCGGGGTGGCGATGGCTGCGATGGTATCCTGATCAGAAGACATATCGAGAGGCATCTCGGGTAAGGAATCCTGACGCCCATGCAACCAAAAGGGGCGGTTTACATGGGCGTCGGCAGTGCAAT
This sequence comes from uncultured Desulfobacteraceae bacterium, assembly GCA_964409475.1. GTDB lineage: Bacteria > Desulfobacterota > DSM-4660 > Desulfatiglandales > Desulfatiglandaceae > AUK324. The sequence continues at coordinate 3,204 of CAYPDL010000014.1, forward strand.
CACGCCTTGGCGTGACTAAAGGTCGTTTCCGGCCGATTTTGACGTGCTGTAATTTTTAGGGATAATAACCACCTTTTTCAGAATGCCCTCTCCCCTCCCCTTGGTGCTCAGTTCTTCGTCTTCTCTGAGGGCAAGATGCACAATCCTACGGTCATGGGGATTGAGAAGGTTGGTGGCGACCGGTTTACGGATCCTTTTGGCCTTGTCTCCCATCTTCATGGCCATTTGAATCAAAAAATCTTTCCGCCTCTCACGATAATTCTCTGAATCGACAACGACACGGGCCCTCTTTTCGAGCGATTTGTTGACAATCTTATTTACGATGAACTGAAGGGCGTCCAGAGTCCTTCCTTTTCTCCCTATCAAAAGCCCTGATTTATCCCCCTCGATGTTGAGATTGATGGTGCCGTCCCGCTGTACGGCACTCACCAGGGTCTCTTCCATGGGAATCAGGGCCAGGATGTTTTCCAGTGCCTCCTTGGCAACCGCTATTTCATTTTCTCCCACGGCCATGAATTCCTCTTCCATGCCCGTGGGTCCGCTCCTCTCCGGGACCACCGACAGATCCTCTGCAACCGGGACCTCGGGTTCTTCGATAGGTGGTTCGGGCGTCTTCCGGATGACCGTGACCCTGATCTTGGCCTTTCTCCCGCCGACTAACCCAAAAATTCCTGCAGAGCCCGGTTCAATGACTTCAATATCCAGTTCCTCTCTTGGCAGTTTGAGTTGCGAGCACGCGGCCAATATGGCGTCCTCATCTGTTTTTCCTTCAAATTCATAAGTTTCCATGGTTTTCCTCCAGATATTATGCCGGTTTTTTGTGAATGCGGTATTGCTGGCCGATGGAAATGAGATTATTCACGAGCCAGTAAAGAACAAGACCGGAAGGAAAGTTGATAAACATAAAGGTGAAAATAATCGGTAAAAACATCATGATCTTGGCCTGGGCGGGGTCGCCCGGCGTCGGCGTCATTTTCTGCTGGATAAACATGGAGGCCCCCATCAGAAGCGTCAATACGGGTATGCCATAAGGCGGCGTCATGAATGGGACATGATGAAAGGGGAAATGGAACAACCGGTCAGGCACCGAGAGATCGTTTATCCACAACGCAAACGGGGCGTGTCTCAATTCAATGCATCCGCCCAGCACCCTGAAGAGGGCAAAAAACACCGGGATCTGGATGATCATCGGTAGACACCCGCCCATGGGATTGACCTTGTAGGTCTTGTACAGGGCCATCATCTCCTGATTCAGTTTCTGTTTGTCGTTTTTGTACTTTTCCCTCAGCTTGGCCATTCGAGGCTGGAGCTTCTGCATCTCTTTCATCGACTTGTAGCTCTTGTGGGTCAGGGGCCAGAAGAGAATTTTGACCAGGATCGTCAGCAAGATGATGGACAGTCCGTAATTGTGGATGTATGTGTCAAAAAAGCGCAAGACATAGAGGAGGGGTTTTGCGATGATGTCGGTCCACCCGAAATTGATGGCCCGATCCAGGTCTTTGCCGAAATTCTTCAGTATCCCCAGGTCGCGTGGGCCCAGATAGAGTTCATATCGGGAAGAGCTCACCCCGGACGGGTTGATGGAAACCGGCGGTTGGAGGTAGGCCCCTTCCAGGATGCCTGATGCCAGATGACGGCCGGTAAAGGTCCCTTCAGAGGGGGTATCCGGGACAATGGCCGCCATAAAATAATTGTCCTCATAGGCAACCCATCCGAGCGGTCCCCTCATACTCTTTTCATCAGACGGGTCCTTGACCTCGAGTTCTTCCAGCTTGTTGTTGAGAAGGAGGGCAAAGCCCACGTAGGCGTAATACCCTCCCTTGCCCCCAGGGGGCATTACCTTCAGGCTGCCCCTGAACACGCCTTCTACCGGAGATTGAGACCCGTTGGTCACATCCACATTCAGGTCGATTTTGTACCGGTCCGGATAAAAACGGAATGTTTGAACGATGGAAAGACCGTCCGGGGTCACCGCCCTGAAGGCAATGTCTTTCGGCGATGCCCCGGGGCTTAGATGGACCGTGTCCTGATCGATTTGAAAGACCGTTGTCCCCTTTTGGGGAGCCGAATGATTGTCAAAGGCGATGAGCAAAAAATCGCCCATATCCTTTTTCAGCGATACCAGATCGATCAACGGAGAAGAAGGGTCTGTGGTCTCTCGATACTTTTTTAGTTTGAAGCTCCTGATGGCAGGCCCGGCATTGCTGAACACAGCCGTGTAGAGGGGCGTATCGATTTCGATCTCTTTTTCGTCCTCAGTATGGATGGCCTTTACCGGTGTTGCCTCCGACCCGGAGGACGACGCCGGGAGAGGGGAAGGAGCCGCCTTCCGCGGCTCCGGGACCTGTTCTCCCACGTGGCCGGCAGGGACTTCTCTTTCTACCGGGGCCTGTTCCTTTTTTGGTCCGAAAAAAAGAGACCACCCCACAAGTATTACAAATGATAATATGAACGCCAATATAGTTCGCTTGTCCATTTTATGTGCCTTGCCTTGATCAATTGGGTTTAAAATAATGTGGAATCATGCATCCCTATCCCGGGCACCCGGATTGAAAAGGCATCCCGGGCCTGGCAGATCACCCGGCATCATTGAAGCGGGTCATATCCACCAGGATGAAAAGGATGGCATTTTGAGATCCTGACAAGGGTCAACCATCCTCCCTTCAAGATCCCGTACCTGCTGAAGGCATGGCGGGCATAGCTCGAGCATGTGGGGTAAAAACGACAGGAAGGAGCCGAAAAAGGCGAAATGAAACGCTGATATATAGATATCAATACGATAGGTATATATCGGAGACTATACACTAAGCTCTTTTTTGAAAAAGACCTCTCCAAGTTCTTCTTTTGCTTTCCAGAGATCCAGGTAGCTGGCATCCTTCTTCGCTGTGACGACGATATCGTATCCTTGGGGGATTTTTGAGTTGTTGAGTCTGAAAGTTTCCCGGATCAGCCGTTTGATTCGATTCCTTTTGACTGCGTTGCCCGCCTTCTTGCTGACGGTGACCCCCAACCTCGTTATGCTCAGCCCGTTCTGTTTGGTAATAACGACAAAATGCCTTGTATGACAGCGTCTTCCCGACCGATTTAGATTGACAAAATCTGTTCGATCCAATAATCTTTTTTTTTTGGAAATGAAAAAGGTGTCATAAAACCAGAGGAAAATCGGTCAGGCCCCGGGGCGTCCTATACGGCTATACGCTTCCGTCCCTTAGCCCTCCTTCTCTTTAGGACGCTTATTCCGGCTTTTGTACGCATCCTCACTCTGAAACCATGGGTTTTGGCCCTTTTGATGTTGCTGGGTTGATACGTCCTCTTCATGATGCAATCCCTTTGAGTGAATTTTATAAAAAGGTAAATATAATTAACAGATGGGGATCTTGTCAAGCTAAATTATATTACTGATGATATTAAAATTATTTCAGAATGTTATGGCCGAAAAAAGTGTGCCGCTCTATTTTCTTTATTTTTGTAATTGCTAATTTATGGCGGTTCGGTTATCTAATTGAAGCTTTGTAGATTCAGATAGATTTGAAAGGAGAAGGCGATGCTTCTTGATCCTATTTTGGGTTTATTCTCAAATGATTTAGCGATAGATCTCGGCACGGCCAACACCCTCGTATACATGAAAGGGAAGGGAATTGTCCTGAGCGAACCGTCTGTAGTGGCAGTCAGGAAAAACGGGCGCGGCGGCAGTAAAGTTTTGGCAGTGGGAAGAGATGCCAAAATGATGCTGGGCAGGACCCCGGGCAATATCGTGGCCATACGCCCGATGAAGGATGGGGTGATTGCAGATTTCGAGATCACGGAAGCAATGCTTCGTCACTTCATACGAAGGGCCCATAACCGAAGGACCTTTGTAAGGCCTCGAATTATCATCTGTGTGCCGAGCGGCATTACGCAGGTTGAAAAACGGGCGGTCCGGGAGTCTGCGGAATCTGCCGGAGCGAGAGAGGTTTTTCTGATCGAAGAACCCATGGCCGCGGCAATCGGCGCGGGACTGCCGATTACCGAGCCCAAAGCCAATATGGTTGTCGATATTGGAGGGGGCACTACTGAGGTCGCGGTTATATCTCTTGCCGGCATTGTCTACAGCAAATCGGTCAGGGTTGGCGGCGATAAGATGGACGAGGCAATCCTCCAGTATATCAAGCGAAAATACAACCTGTTGACCGGAATTACGACCGCAGAGCTCATTAAAACCACTATTGGCAGCGCCTATCCAGGCGAACAGGTTGAGACCATCGATGTCAAGGGAAGAGATCTGGTGACCGGGATTCCAAAAATCCTGACAATAGACTCAGACGAAGTAAGGCAAGCCATCTCAGAGCAGATCGAAACCATCGTGGAAACCGTCCGGATCGCCCTGGAGCAGACCCCTCCGGAGCTGGCGGCAGATATCGTAGATACCGGGATCGTACTGGCCGGGGGCGGCGCACTGTTGAAAAACCTGGATGTTCTGCTGAGGGAAGAGACGAAAGTGCCCATTATCCTGGCCGAAGACCCTCTGACTGCCATTGTCATCGGTTCCGGGATGGCGCTTGATAACCTTGCGGTGCTCAAAGATGTCATTATCAAATAGGCAACGTAGGGGACAGACTTTTTTCCATGAACGTCGTTAGACAAAACGGGACAAGGTTTTATCATTGCAAGGTGACAAGCGCTTTCGCAACCTGTGGATATCAATATTTTTCGTCTGTTTTGTGCTGTTTTTGCTCTCTTCAAGTTCCGGGCTGAAACAACCCTGGAACCCTGTAGAACAATTCATTATAGAGATTACCGCCCCCTTCCAAAAACTCATCCGGCAGACCATTAACGCCACAAGGGATTTCTGGACGAATTACTTCTATCTCGTTGATATCCGCAGTGAAAACAGGCGGTTGAAAGAAGAGATGGAATCCTTCAGGAGAGAACAAAGTCGATACAAGGAATTGGTGACCGCCCATGAGAGACTCCGCAGTCTCCTCCAGTTCAAAGAGGTAATTCGGAGACCGGTGGTTGCGGCCCAAGTTATCGGCCTGGACCCCACCGGATGGTTCAAATCCGTTATTATCGACAAGGGGAAAAATGCCGGGCTGAGGTGGGACATGCCGGTCGTCAATGCCTCGGGAGTGGTCGGAAGAATCGTTTCCGTCTCGAACAACTATGCCAAGGTCCTGCTTATTATCGATCAGAACAGCGCAGTTGACTGCCTGACGCAGCGGTCCCGGGACAGGGGAATGGTAAAAGGGACGTCAGGCCAGGTCTGCAAGATGGACTACATGGCCAAATCGAGCAATGCGGTGTTGGGGGACATGGTCATTACATCCGGTCTGGGGGGCGTTTTCCCCAAGGGTCTCCCGGTGGGAAGCATCACGGGCGTCAAGGAGGGGGAAGGAAAGCTTTTTAAGGATATCGACGTGATGCCTTCCGTCGATTTCTCCAAGTTGGAGGAGGTCCTTGTCATTCAGACCACATATCCGATGGAAATAGAGGAATAACGGAGAAACCCGCACTGGTTGCTGGGGACTGGATGCTGGATGGTTGGATGATTGGGGTGCTTTGTTTTCTGACCTCTGACCTCTGACGTCCGACCGCTGGCTTTTGATGCTGCTTACGGCTTACTGTATACTGCTTACCGCATGTTGGATAAGGGGGAAACAATCGTCGCATCAAACGAAAAGGACCAGTCATATTTCTGTCTCGCTGCATGGTTGACGGGGATAGCGTTCACCCTTTTAAAGGGAATCAACAGGGATCCCTGGGGAGTGGGGATCTTCGACCTGGACCTTATTACCCTGTTGACAGGATATCTCTTCCTGTCTTTTGGCCGCATCCAGGCAGGCGCCTTTGCGCTGGGTCAGGGTCTGTTGATCGATATCTTCTCCAGCGGTCCGAACGGCCTTTCCGCCCTGATTTACGTAAGCGTTTTCTGGGGGATATACCTGGGCTCGCTTTTCTTTAATTTTCAGACAGTCAAGGGGCAAATTATCATTGTCTCATTGGCCGTTTTTTTAAAAAATGCGACGTGGCAGGCAGTGACTGCACTTCTTTTTGGCAGCATCTTTTTTTCAACATCATTCTTTTGTACGGCCGCTGTTTCCATCATCGGCACGGGGTTGCTCACCCCTGTTCTGTATGGCATTTTCGACCGGCTGAGGGGTGTCCCCGGAGAAGAAGAAGCCCCTGCCCTGGAAGACATGAAGGATCCCACATGGGAGAACGACCGATAGTAATTGTCAACCGCCGTCTTTTGTCTCTTGACCATCTTACACAGGCCCGTCCGCCTCGACTGTGCTGTTTGTGCTCCCAGCATGGCGGGCAAATTGTTACATCTCTATATGGAATAAGCACCACGTGTTGAAACCATCCCATTTCGATCCTGTTTCCTCAGAGATCCTCGGCAAGCAACTGAAAGTTGCCATACTGTTTGTCCTAATGGTATTCGGCATCTTGATTCTGAGGCTGTGGTTTTTGCAGGTTGTCAATGGGCCCGCCTACCGCGCCAAGTCCGAACATAATCGAATCCGGCTCCATGATATTCCGCCTTTCAGGGGAATGATCCTGGACAGAAACGGCGAGGTGCTCGTAGACAACCGTCCATCCTACGACCTCTATGTCATTCCAGAGGAGGTTCAAGACCGGTCTCAACTGTTAAACCGGCTAAGCAGTCTCGGAGACCTCAATCGGGAACCGGCAGAGCGCCTGTTGGATAAGGCCGCCCGTGGATATCCTTTTAAACCGGTGTGCCTCAAAAGGGACATATCGCGCGACGAACTCGCCAGCATTGAAAGCCATCGGTTTGATTTGCCGGGTGTGATGATCCGTGTCAGACCCCAGCGGCATTATTTTTACGAAGGCCTCGCATCCCATCTTCTCGGTTATGTGGGGGAAATCAGCGAAGAGCAGTTGATGAGTGGTCAGTTCCCGAAAAACCGGGCAGGGGATCTCATTGGGAAAAGGGGGGTTGAGCTGAAGTGGCAGACTCAACTGAATGGCATTCGCGGGGGTGAACAGGCAGAGGTAGATGCTGTCGGCAGGAAAATCGCTGTCGTGTCACGAAAGGCCCCGGCCTCCGGCGTGAATATATGCCTCACCATTGACAAGGGGTTACAGTCCCTGGCCGAAAAGTCCCTCCAGGGAAAGCATGGCGCTGTGGTAGCGATCAATCCGTCGAACGGGGAAATCCTTGCACTCGCAAGCAGTCCCTCATATGATCCCAATCGATTTATCAAAGGGCTTGACGAAAAGACATGGCAGGATATGGCTTCGTCCAAGGATTTCCCTTTGCAGAATAGGGCACTCACCGGTCAATATCCCCCGGGATCGGTTTTCAAAATCGTTGTGGCCCTGGCAGCCCTCGAAGAGGGGGTCGTTACGCCTGAAGAAGAGATATTCTGCAATGGCACGTACTCATTGGGGAATGCGACCTATCGTTGCTGGAAAAAGCACGGGCACGGCGGGGTAAATCTTCACAGGGCCTTGGTCGAATCGTGTGACGTCTATTTTTATACGCTAGGGAGCCGCCTGGGCGTTGATAAGATCGCTCGGTACGCGAGGCGCCTGGGTCTGGGAAAGGAAACCGGTCTTGACCTGGACACCGAGAAAGGCGGCCTGATTCCCACGACCCAATGGAAATTGAAAAGATGGGGAATTCCCTGGCAGCGGGGCGAGACCGTCATCTCTGCCATAGGGCAGGGCTTTGTACTGACAACTCCCTTGCAGATGGCCAATCTTATTTCCTCGGTTTTTAACGGGGGCCGCGTCTATACGCCCCAGGTAACGAAGTGGGTCAGAAAAGCCAATGGGGAGAGTCTCTTTGAATTTGCGCCGATATCCGCCGGAGAGATCGGGATCAAGCCAAAACATCTGGAACTGATCAAAAAGGCGCTTGTCGGAGTGGTCAATCAGCCCCATGGCACAGGTTCGAAGGCCAGGCTCAAAGATATCGTCGTTGCCGGGAAGACCGGCACCGCACAGGTCGTGGCCGTCAAGAAGGATGGCGTTTCAAGGCGGGAGGACGATATCCCCTGGGAATTGAGGGACCATGCCTGGTTTGTTGCCATTGCACCGGCATCAGCGCCGGATATTGCAGTAGCCGTGCTCATTGAACATGGGGGCCACGGAGGAAGCGCGGCCGCGCCGATCGCCAGGGAGATCATAAAGGCCTATCTTCATCTCCCGTCGTGACGATTCCGGTTTGGAGATCAAAGGTCTTTCAATAGTGAATTCAATAAAGAGCACCCATGCTTGACCGACGACTTATTCAGAATTTTGACTGGGTCCTCCTGTTACTGCTGTTGGTGCAGGCGGGAATCAGCATCCTCAATCTCTACAGCGCCACCTATCCGATTCGGGAGATGGGCGGATCAGAGATATTTCTGAAACAGATTTACTGGTTTCTGATCGGATTCGCGGTTCTCCTCCTGGCCACCACCTTCAACTATTATGTGTTGGAACGTCTGGCCTATCCCGTCTATCTTTTTACCATCGCCCTTCTTATCCTGGTCCTCTTGGTGGGAAGGGTGACGTCGGGATCCCAGCGATGGCTCAGCCTGGGGCCGATCTCATTTCAACCCGCGGAACTGGCAAAAATCGTCATGGTGCTGGTCTTGGCCAAATTCTTCAGTGAGAGGGGGGACTACAGGGAATACCGCTTGAGGGATCTCTGGCAACCGTTCATACTCACGGCCATACCCTGTTTTCTGATCCTGAAGGAGCCCGACCTCGGTACGGGCCTCTTCCTGGCGCTGATATCCATTTCCATGGTCCTTATTGCCAAGGTGAACTGGAAATCGCTGGTGATTCTGGTTGGCGCCTCCGGCCTGGCCGCCCCCCTGATCTGGTTCGGGCTCAAGGAATATCAGCAGAAACGCGTCCTTTCATTTCTGAGTCCTGAGATAGACCCTCTGGGCGCCGGGTATCATATCAATCAGTCCAAAATCGCCATAGGCTCAGGGCAGTTGTGGGGAAAAGGCTTTCTAAAGGGCACGCAGACACGGCTCCACTTTCTGCCGGAACAACACACTGATTTCGCCTTTTCGGTCCTGGCTGAGGAGTGGGGTCTGATAGGATCGGTGGTTCTCCTTCTGATCTACCTCTTCATGATTCTGTGGGGCCTCAATATCGCAAAAAATTCAAAGGACCGATTCGGCTCTATGATCGCTGTCGGGATCGTTGCCATCGTCTTCTGGCAGGTCGTCATCAATGTCGGGATGGTTACAGGACTCCTCCCGGTGGTGGGCATCCCCCTCGTCCTTTTCAGCTATGGCGGGTCATCCCTCATTACCACCATGGCGGCCATGGGGATACTGATGAATATCAGCATGCGGCGTTTCATGTTTCAGTAGGTGCCAGCACCGGCGGGCCTCCCGCCCGTGCTTGTCGCTTTTTGTTGCACGAAAACAGGGGGCTATGCTATAGGGGAGGATACGTGAGACGGTCAGTGAACCATTGTCTATTATTCGGTTGATTATCTTCCTGAGGCCATCTCCAATAACGCTGAATGGCCGGGGGGTCATCATATGCCTGTTCAACACCACCAGATTCTGATACAATCAACGGCGAAGACGGATGTAATAGATGTGACGGGAGAGGTAGCCCGTGAAGTCAGACAATCGAATGTACGGGACGGGGCCGTCACCCTCTTCATCCCCGGTTCGACGGCCGGCCTTACGACTATCGAATTTGAAAGCGGCGTCATCAACGATCTGAAAAAAGCAATTGAAAGAATGGCTCCGGAGGATATCTATTACGAGCATAATGAACGGTGGGGCGACGGAAACGGATATTCCCATGTTCGTGCAGCTATCTTCGGCCCATCCCTGCATATTCCGATCGTTGACGGAAAAATGACCCTGGGCGCATGGCAGCAGATCGTGCTCCTCGATTTTGACAACAGACCCCGCAAGAGGCGCATCGTGGTTCAGATATCAGGAGAAACAGAGAGTTAGAGGGCTTTTTTTTGGATAAGTCAGCCATTACAGACGGTTCAGCCGTCAGCAGGCGGGTCACCTTCCCGGACTCCGAATTGATACGGACCCTGTGCGGAGAACACAACGCACACCTTGGACTGTTGGAAGAGCGGACCGGGGTTTCTTTGAATCTCAGGGGAAATGTGATACTCATCAGGGGAAGAGACTGGGAAGTAGAACTTGTGGAAAAGACTTTGAAACAGCTCTATGGGCTCCTGGAGTCTGATTACCCTCTCTATCCCAGCGATGTTGAATATGCCGTCAGGATAATGAGCGGGAATCACTCGGCCGACCTTAAAACGATATTCAAAGAGGAAATCTCCATATCCTCCAAGAAGAAGACCATATCCCCAAAAACGATCAATCAGAAAAACTACATTGACAGTATCCGAAAGTTCGACATCGTTTTTGGAATCGGTCCGGCAGGGACAGGAAAGACCTACCTCGCCATGGCCATGGCGGTGTCATCCCTGATCAAAAAGGAGATCAACAGAGTTGTTTTGGCACGGCCCGCCGTGGAGGCGGGAGAGCACCTCGGGTTTCTGCCGGGAGACCTTTCTGAAAAGGTAAATCCCTACCTTCGGCCGATGTACGATGCCCTTCATGATATGATGTCCTTTGAAAATGCGTCGCGACTCCTTGAGCAGGGGGTGATAGAGGTTGCGCCCCTCGCCTTCATGAGAGGGAGGACCCTGAACGACTCTTTCGTGATCCTGGACGAGGCCCAGAATGCCACTTCCGAGCAGATGAAGATGTTTCTGACCCGCCTCGGTTTCAGCTCAAAGGCGGTCATTACAGGGGATGTCACCCAGACAGACCTTCCTAAAGGAAAGACCTCCGGGCTCATAGAAGCGAAGGAGACCCTGAAGGGGATACAGGGGATTCAGTTTGTCTACTTTTCGAGGGATGATGTCATCCGGCATCGGCTGGTCCAGGAAATCATCGACGCCTACGAAAAAATGGAAAACCAGAGACAGGGCTCAGGGACAGCCGTTTGATTATGCCAGTAAAAAAGATAGATCGATCGAGATTGACACCCGTGAATAAGCGGAAGGCGCCAAGGAAAAAGGAAGCAGACGCGTCCCATGGCACGACAAAAGGGCGCGGCGCTGCGGACATCTGGTTTCGATCCGAGGCCAAGCGGTGGTATATCCTCCTGGGCCTGAGCGTGATCATCTCCATTCTCCTCTTTCCAAGCATCCTGACCCCGCCCAAGGCCTACAAATTGGGGGATGTGGCCGACCGGGATATCAAGGCATCCCGAGATTTTCTTGTTGAAAACATTGAACTGACGGAGAAAAACAGGCAGGAAACGGTCCGGGCGGTTTCATCGGTCTACGATTTCGATCCGACCGGAACGGATATGGCCGCCAAGATAAAAGAGGCCTTTGAATCCGGGAGGGAATATCTGGCCAAATCCCTTGAGCTTTCCTACGGCTATGACAGCGGGTCGCTCGCATCTGAAAAGGCGCTTGCTGACCACCTGGAGGCCGCGAACAGCGTTAAGAGCCGTTTCTTCGAGATCCTTGATATCACCTATAACAAAAACCTTATCGATATTTTCATGAAAAACGGCTTTTCCCCGGAGGCGGAAAAGGCTGTCGCCACATTGATAACGGAACTCTTCCGAACCGGGGTCGTCGGCAGTAAGAAGATGCTGATGAACCAAAGCAGCAAAGGGATTGTCCTGCATGATATCCACGATGGGAAAGAAACCACTGTCACAGATCTTGACCGATTCTACGATCTCGAAACCGCCGGGGAATTTATCGACAGCCGGGGGAAGCTCCTCGCCCGGAGCATCAAACCGAAAGAACTGGCCAAGACCGTCCTGGAACTGGCCACCAGCCTGGTCAAGCCCAACCTTACGTTCAACAATCGGGAAACAGCGTTGAGAAAGGAGCACGCGCGAGAGTCGGTCAAACCCTTCTATTTCAAGGTGAAAAATGGGGAGATGCTGATCCGGGAAGGCGAAAGGATTTCACCCGAGCACCTTCTTAAACTGAGCGAGCAATATAAGTTGCTCAAACAGAAGGAAATGTTGGGGAGAGTGCCGGCCATGGCCATCCTGATTGCATGCCTTCTCTCGTCCATGTACATCGTGGGCCTCCTCAGCAGTCGATCTTCCGGACCCGAGGTAAAAGACCTGTTATTTCAAGGGTCAACCCTTCTGCTCATTTTCCTGGTGGTCATTGCATTTAATTTTGTCGCCTTTGAAATCGCCCGAGGATACAGTTTCTTTTCTCCCAAGGCCTTGCTCTTTGTCGTTCCGGTAGCCAGTGGCGCCATGCTCATATCGATCTTCCATGGAGTAGGCGTGGCCGCCAGTTTTTCTCTCATTATCTCAGCCCTGGCCTGCCTGGTTGTAGACGGCCGGATGGAATTTTTTGTCTACTTTTTTGTCGGTTCCCTGGTAGCGGCATACGGCGTAAGGCAGTGTCGGGAAAGGGGGGTCTTTATCAGGGCCGGACTCAAGGTCGGCGTATTTAATATGATTCTGGCCCTTTCCATCGAGGGATTATACGGCTCGTTCTTTACCCTGGAGGCCCTTGTTGCATTCTGCTCAGCCCTCCTCGGAGGCGTTTTGGTGGGCGTGGTGGCCACGGGAATCCTTCCCTTGATCGAGATGTCTTTCGCCTATACCACGGATATCAAACTCCTTGAACTGGCTAATCTGGACGAGCCGCTGTTGCGGGAACTCATGGTCCAGGCACCGGGGACCTATCATCACAGCGTGATTGTGAGCAACATGGTGGAGGCATCGGCCAGGGCCGTCCACGCCAACCCGCTACTGGCTAAGGTGGCTGCCTATTATCATGACATCGGAAAGATAAAAAAGCCCCTCTATTTTATCGAAAATCAGGGAAGCCGGGGGAACAAACATGAAAAGCTGGCCCCTTCCATGAGCAGCCTGATCCTCATTTCTCATGTCAAGGACGGCGTTGAACTGGCAAGGCAGTATCGATTGGGCAAGGAGATCATCGATATTATCGGACAGCATCACGGGACGTCCCTGATCACCTATTTTTACGAAAAGGCCAAGGAGCAGGGGGAGAAAAAAGGCGGTAAATGCATCCCGGTGGAAGAGGCGGATTTCCGGTATCCAGGGCCCAAGCCCCAGACCAAAGAGGCCGGGTTGGTCATGCTTGCGGATGTGGTGGAGGCGGCCTCCAAGACGCTGGTAGACCCCACCCCGGCGCGGATCCAGGGCATGGTCCAAAGAATGGTCAACAAGATTTTTTCCGATGGCCAGTTAGATGAATGCGAACTGACCCTGAAGGATCTTCATGAGATAGCCAAGAGTTTTAACAAAACCCTGAGCGGGATTTTTCACCATCGCGTTGAATACCCTGAACCCACACCGCGGATTGTGGCGGTCGGCGAGCGTGAGGCTGCTGCAGAAACAAGGGAATCGGTTTCCAAAAAGGGAAAAAATGAAGATACAGATTCGGTATCACCGGGAACTCCCCGGATTGAAAAAAAGGGGGCTCAGGGCGAAGGTAGAGAGAGTCTTAAGCGACTTGGGCTGTCATGATAAGGAATTGAGCATCCTCTTCACAGATGGCCGCCGCATGGCGCAGCTCAACCTTCGATATATGGGAAGAACAGGGCCGACCAATGTCCTTGCATTCCCCATGTCCGACTTCAACGCGCCGGCGGCAGGCCAGACCCCTGACATTGAAACAGGGCTGTTAGGGGATGTGGTCATATCTGTCGATACCGCGCAAAGAGAGGCGGAGGAATCCGGGGAGCCTTTGGAACAGACGGTTGACCGGCTGCTCATCCACGGAATTCTGCACCTTTTAGGCCACGACCACGTCGCTTCCGAGGAACAGGCGGCTCTGATGGAAAAAGAAGAGGAAAGGTTGATGGCATTAGTAGAGGGAGGACAGGAGATATGGCACGCTTAGCGGTGAACGTGGACCATGTGGCCACGGTGCGCCAGGCCAGGGGGGGCAACGAGCCCGACCCGGTCCTTGCGGCAGGCCTGGCCGAACTGGCAGGGGCCGAAGGCATCATCTGCCATCTCAGGGAAGACAGGCGGCACATCAACGAGAGGGACCTGAGAATTCTGCGGCAGACGGTGAAGACCCGGCTGAACATGGAGATGGCCGCTGTAGAGGAGGTCGTTGATATCGCACTGGATGTCAAACCGGATCTGGTCACCTTAGTCCCCGAGAAACGGGCGGAACTGACCACCGAAGGGGGTCTCGACGTCAGGGCCCAGCCGGGTCATTACAAAGACGTGGTGGAACGCCTCAAGGGGGCGGGCATCCAGGTCAGCCTTTTCATCGATCCGGACCTTGGACAGATCCAGGCGGCCCACCAGTGCGGGGCCGATATCGTGGAGATTCACACGGGTCACTATTCAGATGCACGGTCCGAACCGAAGGCGGTCGAGCAATTCGGGCGGATCGTGAAGGCCGTCGAATCTGCAACGAAACTGGACCTTGGCGTCAGTGCGGGGCACGGGCTCAACTATGTGAACGTCAAGCGATTCAAGGACCTGGCCCACATTGAAGAGTACAGCATCGGGCACAGCATTGTGGCCATGGCGGTCCTGATCGGGTTTGAAGAGGCGGTCCGAAAGATGATCGAACTGGTCAAGCATTTTTAGCATGATCTATGGAACCGGCGTAGACCTTGTGAGCATTCAGAGGATCGAAAAGGTCATCCTCACCTGGGAAGACAGATTCATCAAGAGGGTATTTACGGACCGGGAGGCCCGGATGTGTCGCGGTCGGCCCGCTTCCCATGCCGCCTTCGCGCTTCGGTTTGCCGCCAAGGAGGCGTTCTCAAAGGCCCTGGGCCTCGGCATGCGGCGAGGGATCCGCTGGCGGGATATCGAGGTCTATAACGAGCCTTCGGGGAAACCCGGTTTGAGGCTTTCCGGTATTGCCGCGGACATCTGCCTTGAGAAAGGGATCAGCGGCATTCACCTGAGCCTTTCAGATGATGGGGATTACGGCATCGCCATGGTGGTGCTGGAAAGGGGGACATGAAATGTTAAATGCCAGCGATATCATGACGACCGAAGTGCTCACCGTCAAGAAGGAGACCTCCCTGAAGGAGCTGGCGGGGATCCTTTACAGGCACCACATCAATGGGGTCCCTGTGGTCGACGATAATGGGTCGCTTATCGGGATCATCTGTGAGAGCGATCTGATTCGCAAAGACAAGAAGCTCCACATCCCCACCGTGGTGACCATCTTTGATGCGGTTATCTATCTCGAGAGCCCGAAGAATATCGAAAAGGAGTTTCAGCGGGTCAGCGCCACGACGGTTGGAGATCTGTACACCCAGAAGCCCGTCACCGTGGATGAAAAGACCCCTATCGATGAAATCGCCACCATCATGACCCAGAAGAAGATCTACACGATCCCGGTCATGGACGGGGATCGCCTGGTCGGGGTTATCGGCAAGGCAGACCTGATAAGGACGATCACGGGTTGAAAAAGGAGTCTGTCACCTGCCGGACATCTTCCGGTGAGGAGACCATCAGCCTGGGTCAGCGATTAGGGGCACGCCTCCAAGAAGGAGATGTGGTCGCCCTGGCCGGGGACCTGGGGAGTGGAAAAACATGGTTTACCAAGGGCCTGGCCCTGGGGCTGGGGGTCCCGCCTGGCGAAGTGGTCACCAGCCCCTCCTTTGCCCTCATGAACGCCTATGAGGGCCGGTGTACGCTGTTTCATATCGATGTCTATCGGCTGGAAACGGTTTCTGACTTCTTAGATGCCGGCCTTGACGACTATCTGCACGGAAGCGGCGTTGCAGTGATGGAGTGGGCCGATCGCTGGCCCGAGGTCCTGCCTGAAAGGCATCTGAAGGTCCTGATTGCCATCCTAAATGAACACTCCCGGAAAATTACCCTTTCCGGGAGTCATCCGGAAGCAATGAGAATCCTGAGAGAAATAAAAAGGGAGGTAACATAAGAGCGATTATGGCACTTATTGTTCAGAAGTACGGCGGAACCTCGGTGGGCAGCATTGAAAAAATCCGTGCGGTCGCCGAGAGGGTGATCAGCACCGCCGAGCAAGGCAATCGAATGGTGGTGGTCCTGTCGGCCATGGCCGGTCAGACCGACGGGCTCATCCGACTGGCCCACGAATTAACCGAAGACCCTGATCCCAGAGAATTAGATGTCCTTATGTCCACAGGCGAACAGGTGAGCGTGGCGCTTTTTGCCATGGCTGTAAAATCAATGGGCCATGATGCGCGTTCTCTCCTCGGTTTCCAGGTGACGATCCACACCGATGATCTGTTCGGCAAGGCGCGAATCCACGATATTGAAACGGAACGGATTGCCAGAGACCTGGAAGACGGCAGGATCGTGACGGTGGCAGGCTTTCAGGGTATCGATGATCGCGGGGACATTACCACTCTGGGAAGGGGTGGGTCCGACACCACGGCCGTTGCACTGGCCGCAGCCCTGAAAGCGGACGTCTGCGAGATCTATACGGATGTAGACGGTGTTTATACCACGGATCCCAACATCTGCCCGAAGGCCAGAAAAATGGATTTCATCGCCTACGAAGAGATGTTGGAAATGGCCAGTCTGGGCGCAAAGGTCCTGGAAATCCGATCGGTGGAATTCGCCAAGAAGTTCGATGTGCCGATTCATGTGAGATCAACGTTTACCAACGAAAGGGGTACCATGGTGGTTGCTGAGACAAAGGATATGGAAAAGGTCGCGGTATCGGGGGTTGCCTACAACAAGAATGAGGCAAGGGTGACCATCCGCAAGGTGCCGGATCAGCCGGGGATTGCCTCCCGGATTTTTGATCCTGTTTTCAAGGCCGGCATCGTGGTGGATATGATCGTGCAGAATACGAGCCAGGACGGGTTGACCGATCTGACGTTTACCGTTCCCAAGACCGACTTCTACAAGACCATGAAGCTGGTCAGCGATGTGGCCGCACAAATCGGCGCGGAACGGGTCCTGGGCGATGAGGATATCGCCAAGGTCTCGATTATCGGCGTAGGGATGCGGACCCACGCCGGAGTCGCCAAAAAGATGTTCGCGACCCTGGCCCAGGAAAATATCAATATCATGATGATCAGCACCTCTGAGATCAAAATATCCTGTATTATTGAAGAGAAGTATACGGAGCTGGCGGTGCGGGTCCTCCACAGGGCCTTTGGTCTGGATGTGGACAAGGAATAACCGTGATGAAGGGGTTAGCGTCCGCTTCTCATTTTAAGCCGGACAGACCGGAAAACGACTGAAGGGACCCAAATGACCAAAACGACCAAAGACGACATCTGTTTTTCATTCGACATTGGACGGTGGACGTTGGGCGTTCGATGTTTTTCCGGCTTTTATCCATGATCATCTTAGGCATCGATACCTCCTGTGATGATACATCTGCCGGTGTGGTCGTTGATGGAAGGGCGGTCATGTCAAATGTGGTCCATTCTCAGGTGGAGGTCCACCATCCCCACGGGGGCGTCGTCCCGGAACTGGCCTCGAGAGAGCATACCCGGAACATCATGCCCGTGGTGAAGGCGTCCCTGTCGAGGGCCGGCATCCAACTGAACGATCTGGACGGCATTGCCGTAACCGTCGGGCCGGGGCTCGTGGGGGCGCTTCTCGTAGGCCTTTATTATGCCAAAGGTCTGGCCTATGTCTCGAATATCCCCCTGACAGCAGTCAACCACCTGGAAGGGCACATCCTCTCCATCTTCCTGGAGGAGGACCCTCCCCCGTTTCCATTTGTTGCCCTGACGGTCTCAGGTGGACATACCAGCATATACCATGTGGAGGGATTTGGCCGATATGTGCTGATGGGCCAAACCCTGGATGATGCTGCGGGCGAGGCATTCGACAAGGTGGCCAAGATCTCCGGTCTCGGCTATCCGGGTGGAGTTGCCATAGAGAGAATGGCCGGAAACGGCGCCTGCGACAAGATCCTGTTTCCCAGGGCATACATGGAAAAGGGCTCACTCGACTTCAGCTTCAGCGGCCTGAAAACCGCGGTCGCCCTGTATATGAAGAAGTGGCGTGAGGATCGGGGAAAAGACAATCAAGAAACAACCCTTGCAGACATTGCAGCCTCTTTCCAGGAATCGGTCGTGGATGTGCTGGTTGACAGGGCCATGACGGCGAGAAGCTGGACCGGTGTGCGATCGGTTGTCATGGCAGGGGGCGTTGCATGCAACCGGAGGCTCAGGGAGAGGTTGTCATTGGCCGCGGCCGAGGAAGGGGTTCGGGTCTATTTCCCAAGGCCTGAATACTGCACCGACAACGGCGCCATGATTGCAGCGGCCGGCTATCACCGGTTGCTTAGGGGGGAGACTGCCGACATGTCTGTAGATGTGAGATCCAAGTTTCCGATAGATAGCCCCCCTCTCGAGGATTGAACTTTTAATCCCGCGCAACGCGGGAAACCCCTGAACCCATACACAGTTACATACCATTCCATCTGTAAGGGCTGAATTACTACCTTGGAACTCAAGAGGCAGATCCGATATTATTATCTCAGGTTCATCCGTCTGAGGGGGAACCCTCATGAACTGGCCCTCGGGATGAGCTTCGGCATCTTTACCGGCATGATGCCAATCCTCCCCTTTCAGACGGCCCTTGCTCTCGTTCTGGCCCTTGTGTTCAAGGGAAGCAAGATAACCGCGGCCCTCGGCACCTGGATCAGCAACCCGTTGAACTGGTATTTTTTATACTATTACAGCCAAAAACTGGGGGCTTATGTATTAGGCATCGAGGGACAGCAGGGGCACAGGTTTTCCTCCATCATGACGTCCGTCCGCCTGGGCGAGGACGGCATGGTGATTGCGCAGAAGATCATGGGGGCCGGGGGCCTCATGGCGGCCTCCTTTATCACAGGCGGTTTGATCATGGCAATCGTGGCCTCGATCCCCTCGTATTTCATCTTTCTCTATATTTTCCGAAAGATAAGGGCCTGGCGCGAAGCAAGAAAGGGACGGAGGAATTGGCGCATCACAGATCATTGAGCCAGTGGGAATCCCTTCGGCCCAACAAACGGCTGGGCCAGCATTTTCTTGTTGATGCAGACATCCCTGACAAAATTATCTCTTCAGCAGGCTTTCGATCCTCCGATGTGGTCCTGGAAATAGGTCCCGGACAGGGGGCCCTTACCCTCCCCCTTTCCAGGATCGTTTCCAGCATCGTGGCCGTGGAAAAAGACACCCGCCTGACGGATTTTCTCCGGAAAAGGCTCTCCGCCTCGGGTGTCTCCAATATCACCCTTGTCTGCCAGGATATCTTGAGATTTGATTTTGACGCGATCCCCCTCCCTCCTTCAGGAAAAATCCTGGTGATGGGCAATCTGCCGTACAACATCTCTTCTCCTGTACTGAAAAAACTGGTACACCATCGTGAACGGCTGTCACGGGCCGTTCTCATGTTTCAACGGGAGGTTGCCGAAAGGCTGACCGCCCCCCCATGCACCAAGGGTTATGGGGCCATGACCCTCCTGATTCGATACCATGCCAGGCCGACGCGTCTGCTTGAGGTGCCCAAGAGCGCCTTCTATCCCGTTCCGAAGGTCGATTCGATGGTCATTGAACTCGATTTTGAGCGGCCATATCCCAGCCATGGGGTCGGCGAAGACGACTTCAGGAAGGCGGTCAAAGGGGGCTTTGCTCACAGGAGAAAAACCCTGCTCAATTCTCTCAAGAGGTCTCTCCCCGCCTGGGAGCCGCATTTACTCCTGAAACGGTTAACGGACTGCGGGATCGAGCCCGCAAGACGGGCTGAGACCCTCACCATGGATGAGTTTTTGACGCTTGCATCGGCCCTTGCAGTTGACAAACGTGAAACGGTTTGATATAAAATTTAATTTTGCTGAAGGAAGCGGCTGTGTCGCGCCTTTTCCGAGGTCTTTCATGGAAGTGATAAAAACGGTTCGAGAAATGCGGGAGAGATCCGATGCGTTGCGCGCGGCAGGGCGAACCATCGCCCTGGTGCCGACCATGGGGTTTCTCCATGAGGGCCACCTGGAATTGATGCGGGCAGGGAAACAACACGCGGATGAGCTGATCATCAGCATCTTTGTCAACCCGACCCAGTTCGGCCCGGGCGAGGACCTGGATCAATATCCGAGGGATATGGATGGCGATCTCCGAAAGGCCCGCGGCGTGGGGGTGAATATCGTCTTTTTGCCGTCGGTTGAAGAGATGTATCCGGATCATTTTCAGACCCGGGTCCAGGTCGGAAATCTTCCACAGCACCTCTGCGGCCTCTCGAGACCCGGGCATTTTGACGGGGTTGCCACGGTCGTTGCCAAGCTGTTCAACATAACCAAACCCCATCTGGCGGTTTTTGGGCAAAAGGACTATCAGCAATTGGCAATCATCAGTCGGGTGGTCATGGACCTCAACATGGACACCCGGATCCTGGGCGTTCCCACGGTGAGGGAGTCGGATGGATTGGCCATGAGTTCCCGGAACAGCTATCTGAGCCCGGAAGAGAGGCGATCAGCACTCTGTCTCAAAAAATCGATCGATCTGGCCCGGGATTTATTCCTGAGCGGCGAGAACAGGGCAAAGGCCATTGCTGATGCCGTCAGGTCTCTTATTCTGAACCATCCCTTTACCGACATCGACTATGTTGCCCTCTGCGACCCGGTCACCTTGGACGATCTGGATGTGCTTACAGAAGAAACCCTTCTGGCCCTGGCCGTTCGAGTGGGTAAGACCCGGCTTATCGATAACTGCCTGCTTCGAAGGGCCTCAGATCAATAGGGCGCACGTGTAAAAGGCCTGTTTATCGTTTCGGGTTGCCGGCCGTCATCACGCACCTCGTTCGCCATGTAAACGATTTCGAATCACGCCTTTGGCGTGACTCGCCGGCGCCCGAACTTGTACGTGTATGTATCTATAGTATGAAAGGAGATTTCAATGAAAACGTCTAACTTTCTGTTCACCTCCGAGTCGGTGACCGAGGGGCATCCCGATAAGGTTGCCGACCAGATATCCGACCGCATTCTGGATGCCATCTTCGAACAGGACCTCAAGGCAAGGGTGGCGTGCGAAACCCTGGTGACCACCGGCATGGCCATGATCTCAGGCGAGATCACCACATCCGCCTATGTGGATTTGCCGGAGGTGGTGAGGAATACCATCAAGGACATCGGCTACAGAAACTCCTCCATGGGGTTTGACTGGGAAACGTGCGCGGTCCTTTCCACCATTGATAAGCAGTCCCCGGATATTGCCATGGGGGTGGATGGGACAGGCCTTTTCAAGGAGCAAGGGGCGGGCGACCAGGGCCTCATGTTCGGCTACGCCTGCACTGAAACCAAACCGCTCATGCCCATGCCGATCTATCTCGCCCATGGCCTGACCAAGAGACTGGCACACGTGCGGAAGTCCGGCCAACTCCCCTGGCTTAGACCGGACGGCAAATCCCAGGTCACCGTTGAATATGAAGAGGGAATGCCTGCCAAAATCCATTCGGTGGTGATTGCGGCCCAGCACAGTCCGGATGTGGATTACGACACCCTTCGTGAGGCCATTATTGAAAAGGTCATCCGAGAGGTGATCCCCGCTGAGATGCTGAATAAGGAAACAGAGTATTTCATCAACACCACCGGCCGGTTTGTGGTGGGAGGCCCGCTGGGCGATTGCGGTCTCACCGGCCGGAAGATCATTATGGACACCTATGGCGGTTTCGGGTATCACGGGGGCGGGGCCTTTTCCGGAAAGGACCCCTCCAAGGTGGACCGGAGCGCCTCCTATATGTGCCGGTATATCGCCAAGAATATGGTGGCGGCCGGATTGGCAAAGAGATGCGAAATCCAGGTGGCATATACTATTGGACGGGCCCAGCCGGTTTCGGTGATGGTAGGCGCATACAGCACAGGGGTGCTCCCCAGCAGTGAATTGACGGAGATCGTCAAAAAGGAGTTTGATCTGAGGCCGGCAGCCATTATCGAACGTCTCGACCTTCTCAGACCGATCTATGCCAAGACCTGCAACTACGGCCACTTCGGCCGGGAGATGCCCGAGTTTGCCTGGGAAAAAACCGATGCAGTCGAGGCCCTCAAGAAAGCGGTAAAATAGACGATCGGGCAGTGTCGTAACGATAGTAGCTGCCGAAATATGGAAAGACACATAACAGCAAAAAGCGAGGTCAACTTAGATGGATTATGATATTAAGGATATTGGTTTAGCGGCCAAAGGCCGCCTGAGAATTGAATGGGCCGGGATGAGCATGTCGGTCCTCAAGATCATCAGAGAACGTTTTATAAAAGAAAAGCCCCTCGAGGGGCTCAGGCTGTCCGCCTGTCTGCATGTCACAACGGAAACGGCCGCCCTTGCCAAGACCCTGAAGGCCGGCGGGGCCAACGTGGTGGTATGCGCGTCCAATCCCCTTTCGACACAGGATGACGTGGCCGCCTCCCTGGTGGCCGATGATGAGATCCCTGTGTTTGCCATCAAGGGAGAAGATCATGCGACCTATTACAGTCATATACTTTCAGCCCTCAAGCACGAGCCCCACCTGACCATGGATGACGGCGCCGACCTGGTCAGTTCCCTCCATTTCATTGCCCTGAAAAAATGGGACGATCTGGAGTCCTCCGTCAGTAAGTGGGGGAGGGGCCTGTCTGAGGCAGACCGGGAACGATTTCTTTCGAACGTGATTGGCGGGACGGAAGAGACCACCACCGGCGTTATCCGGCTCAGGAGCATGGAGAAGGACGGTGTCCTCCAGTTCCCTATCATCTCCGTCAACGACGCCAACACCAAACACCTCTTTGACAACCGTTACGGGACCGGCCAGAGCACGGTGGACGGGATTATCCGGGCCACCAACCGACTACTCGCAGGCTCTGTCTTTGTGGTCAGCGGCTATGGCTGGTGCGGGCGGGGCGTGGCAACCCGGGCCAAGGGTCACGGGGCCCATGTGATCGTGTGTGAAGTGAACCCCCTTCGGGCACTGGAGGCGGTTATGGACGGATTTCAGGTCATGCCGATTGCCCAGGCAGCGCCGTTGGGAGATTTTTTCTGTACCCTGACAGGAGATATGAATGTCATCCGGGCCGAGCATTTCATGGTCATGAAAGACGGGGCCATGGTCTCCAACTCGGGCCACTTTGATGTGGAACTGGATCTCAAGGGGCTCGCCGATGCTTCACAGACCAGGCGTTCCGTCAGGGAGTTTGTGGAGGAATTCAGCCTCAAAAACGGCCGGAGGGTCTATCTGCTGGGCGAGGGGAGGCTCGTCAACCTGGCCGCCGCAGAAGGACACCCCTCCAGCGTCATGGACATGAGCTTTGCCAACCAGGCCCTATCCGCGGAATATATGGCCAAAAACCATGCCGCCCTTACGAAAAAGGTCTATCCGGTCCCCGCCGATATCGACGAGGAGATTGCACGGCTGAAACTTAAATCCATGGGAATCAAGATCGATACGCTGACAGAAGAGCAGGAACGATACCTGTCGTCATGGGAGATGGGGACCTGATAAAAGAAGTGCCTTAAGTGACTAATGCGGCCCATACCCGCAACCAAGAATATCTCACACAGAGGCACAGAGCCACAAAGAGACAAAAAAATCTTGTTTTTTGGGATAGGATTCAAACGAGTAAGGCCTATTAAAATGACTAAAGTCAGCTGCGGCGCATCCGATTCAAAAGGCGCTGGATGCGTTCCGATGGTTCAGGAGAATTATCGATACCCCGATTAAGGGCAGATCAGGCCGGACGAACGATCATATCAGCAATAAAAAAGCCCCCTGTTTCAACAGGGGGCTTTTTTATTGCCACAGGGCTATCCTTTGAACACGCCGGCTAAAACTCCTGGTCTAAGTCGATCTCGTCCCTCTCGTACTGGGCGTCTCTCAGCTCGTTGGCCTTCTGGATCTCTTCCTCGGTCCACGGATCGATGATCAAGGAATCGGCTACCAGTTCCCAGAGGTATTTGGTCTCGATATCGAGGCCGAACTCCTTGGTCAGGGATTTCATGATCTGGTCGCGGCAGTTGTGACACGGGGCAATGACCATCTTGGCCGCGGTATCCATGATCTGCTTGGCCTTGACCCGACCGTAGTAGATCCGTTCCGCCTCATAGGGCATGGCCCAGGCCCCGCCCCCGCCGCCGCAGCAGAAGTTGTTCATCCGGTTGGGGTGCATCTCCACGTAATTTTCACAACACTGCTGGGTGACCCATCTCGGCTCCTCGAAGAAGGCCTGGCCAAAGGACTTCATACTCTTTCGGCCGTAGTTGCAGGGGTCGTGCACCGTGGTCAGTTCCTCATGTATGGATTTATCGACCTTGATCCTTCCTGTCTCGATGTATTCTTTCAGCAGCTCGTGCACTGAAACCACGCGGTATTTTTCAAACGTCTCGGGAAACCATGTTTGCAGACTAAGCCTAGTCGCATAGTAGGCGTGGCCTCACTCGGGCAGGAGCAGCGTCTTGCACTCCAGTTCCTCCAGATGCTTGACGATCCTGCCGGTAATTTCTCTCATGGAATCGTCGTCGCCGGAAAAAAGCCCCCAGTTGACCCCTTCCCAGTTCGTCGAGGTAGTGGTCCA
The DNA here is from genome assembly GCA_964409475.1 of uncultured Desulfobacteraceae bacterium. GTDB lineage: Bacteria > Desulfobacterota > DSM-4660 > Desulfatiglandales > Desulfatiglandaceae > AUK324. The sequence continues at coordinate 27,670 of CAYPDL010000014.1, forward strand.
GCTCTCCCTTGCCGCATAGAAGATGCGCCACCAGAACTTCATGTCATCCGGTTCGCCAAAGGGTTCTTTGGAATTGACAGTCACCAGTATGTTGGCGCCCTTCTGGTCCACCGGGGCGTAGAAACCGGGGAACCCTTCATCCTCAGACATCTCCTTGGACAGGTCGGCCAGCAGAAAGAGAAAATCATCTTTGGGAATCCCGAGATTGTTCCCCCTCTCCAGGCACATGACCACACCCTTGTGGATCGGTCCGGGGACCTTGTCCCGCTCTCTGAGGGTCCTTGCCCGGCGCAGCATCTTGAGGATCTCCACGCCCTGGGGACAGGCATACTCACAGCGGCCGCACAGGGTGCATATCCACGGGAAGCGTGAATCGATCAGCTCCTGATCCAGGCCCAGCGCCGCCATGCGAACGGCCTTCCTCGGGTCCATGCCGTCCACGCCTGTTACCGGACAGCCCCCCGCACAGGTGCCGCACGCGAAGCAGACATCGGCCCATTCCGGGGCAACCCGCAGCCTGCTCTCTTTACGATTGATGGTTAGCGGTTCCATTCATTAACCTCCTCCGTTAATCTTCGAATCCACATATACGATCGGACCCTGTCTTTGTAAGCTGTTCAAAAATAAATGTCAATCAGTAAAATAAAAAAAAGGCCATCCTCATTCTTCCCCTCCACCTTCTCACCTTCTTCTCTTCTCACCCTCTTACCTTCTGATCCTCTCCCCCTCTAACCCTTCCCCACCGAACGGACCGCCCGATAGTTAAAATATAG
>CAYPDL010000014.1:28542-45668 GCA_964409475.1 uncultured Desulfobacteraceae bacterium
CTCTCCCCCTCTAACCCTTCCCCACCGAACGGACCGCCCGATAGTTAAAATATAGCTACAATGTGAATAAAGTTGTTGCCAATTCCGAGTCCATGCGATATATATTTAAACTTTAGTGTTGTCATCATGGTATCCTATCGAGATGAATATCATTTTCATAAATTGAAGGAGGTTACACCCATGGAATTTGGCTTAAGCGAAGAACTGCAGATGCTCCGCGACATGGCGCGCGATTTTGCCGCTGAAAAGATCGCGCCCCATGCGGATGAATGGGATGAGGCCCATTATTACCCTTATGAGGAAGTGATCAAACCGATGGGCGAGCTGGGATTTTTCGGCACCGTCATTCCGGAGCAATACGGCGGCAATGAAATGGGCTGGCTGGCGGCCATGATCCTCACCGAAGAAATGGCCAAGGCATCCAGTTCCGTGAGGGTCCAGATCAATATGCAGGCCCTGGGCTGCGCCTTTACCATATTCAGGTATGGGACGGACGCCCTGAAAGAGAAATATGTTCGCAAGTTGGTAAGCGCTGAGTATGTGGGCGGGTTTGGCATCACCGAGCCCAATGCCGGCTCGGATGTCATGGCCCTGAAGTCCACGGCCCAGGACAAGGGGGATCACTGGCTCTTAAACGGATCCAAGACCTGGATATCCAACGCCAGCGCCGCGGACGTCATTATCTACTATGCCTACACGGACAGGGAGGCCAAGGGAAAGGGGCTTTCCGCCTTTGTGGTGGAGACCAAAAACTTCAACGGGATCACGACCACGGATCTGGACAAGCTCGGCACCCGATCCACCCCTACCGGGGAGATCTATCTCGAAGATACAAAGGTCCCCAAAGAAAATGTCCTGGGAAAGCCCGGGGACGGGGCCAAGATCGTATTCAGTTCCCTGAACCAGACACGCCTTTCGGCCGCGGCCGGGGGGGTCGGTCTTGCCCAGGCCTGTCTCGATACGGTAACCGCCTACTGTCAGGAAAGGACACAGTTCGGCCAATCCATCGGTCAGTTCCAGATGAATCAGGACATGATCGCCCAGGTAGCCTCTGAGATCGAGGCGGCGCGGCTGATGGTTTATAAGGCTGCGTGGCAGAAGGACCAGGGCAATCTGGGAAACACCCTGGAGGTGGCCCATGCCAAGTACCTGGCAGGTGAAATTGCGGTCAAGGCCACCCAGATGGCCATGCGGATCATGGGCGCCTACGGCTATTCCACGGAATATCCGGTGGCCAGATTCTACCGCGACGCCCCCCCTTACGTTATGGTTGAGGGTTCGGCCAATATTTGCAAGTGGATTATCGCCCTGGACCAGTTGGGCATTAAAAAGGCCAACCGGTAGGGAATGGGGAGATTTAGGAATTGAGGAATTGAGAAATTTAAGGATTTCGGAGTTCAGGCCTGCCCGCATTGCTTGCGCAAATGGCGTTGCAGGCGGGCGTAAGCCTTATGGACCCCCGGTATATTGAGCAATTACCTTTTAGGCATTTTAGGCACCCCAGAGAAATAGGCTTCGCATTTCACGGGGTAAACTTTAGCTCACTTTAGGCACTTCTCCGGTTTATCCGGGTGATGGAGGAACAGATGAGACCTTATTTTGAAAAAATGACCCCTTTGGGGAAATCCCTTACGGACAAACAGAAGACGGATTCCGAGGAAAACGTCCTGGAAATCAAAAAGGTGGAAGAAGCGGTAGGCGAGGCCGTGGAAGCGGTGAAAAACGCCGGGATCCCGGCCGAGGTCATCCGGAAACGAGGCCAGTTGACCGTGTGGGAGAGGATCGACTATCTCATCGATCCCGGGACGTGGTGTCCGCTCCACACCCTGTATAACCCGCAATTCAACGAGGAAGGCACCACCGGCGTTATTGACGGATTGGCTAAGATCAACGGCAAATGGGCCGTGGTCATCGGCTTTGACAACAAGGTGATGGCCGGGGCCTGGATCAGCGGACAGGCCGACAATCAACTGCGGGTGACGGACATGGCCAAGCGGCTCCACGTCCCCTTGGTGTGGATCGTCAACTGCAGCGGCGTCAAACTGCCGGAGCAGCAGGAGGTCTACGCGAACCGGCGGGGGAACGGTACTACCTTCTTCCGTCATGCCGAACTGGAAAAACTGGGCGTGCCGGTACTGGCCGGCATTTACGGCACTAACCCGGCAGGCGGCGGATACCAGGGGATCAGCCCCACCATCCTGCTGGCCCACAAGGACGCCAATATCGCGGTGGGCGGCGGCGGGATCGTGAGCGGGATGAGCCCCAAGGGATCTTTCGATGAAGACGGGGCCGAGCAGTTGATCGAGGCGACGCGCCATTTCAAAGAGGTGCCGCCCGGCAGCGTTCCCATCCACTACAACGAAACTGGCTTCTTCAAAGAGGTCTACGACACGGAACAGGGGGTCCTGGATGCCCTGAAAAAATACATGGATATGGTCCCGGCCTATCACCCCAACTTCTTCCGGGTGGCCGAGCCCAAGGCCCCAAAATTCCCGGGGGAGGATATCAACCATATCGTCGCCTTCAACCAGAAGCGGAGCTACAACTTCGACGAAATGCTCGCCCGCCTCTTTGACAACAGCGAGCATATGGAGTTCAGACACGGCTACGGTCCCGAGGTCTATACCGGCCTGGCCAAGATCAACGGGTTGCTTATGGGGTTCATCGGCAACCGCCAGGGATTCTTAGGGGCCAAATATCCTGAATACGCCCCCTACCCGGGCGTCGGCGGGAAACTGTACCGACAGGGTCTGATCAAGATGAACGAATTCGTCACCCTCTGCGGCCGGGACCGGGTCCCGATCGTATGGTTTCAGGATACCTCGGGCATCGACGTGGGAGACATTGCCGAAAAGGCGGAACTGTTAGGACTGGGCCAGTCCCTCATATACTCCATCGAGCAGACCGACGTACCCCAGATGTGCATTATTTTGAGGAAGGGAACCGCGGCCGCCCATTACATTATGGGGGGCCCCACGGCCAACAACCATAACGCCTTTACCTTAGGAACCCCGACCACCGAGATCTACGTCATGCACGGCGAGACCGCGGCCGCGGCCTCATTCGCCAGGCGGCTGGTCAAGGAAAAGGATGCAGGACGGCCCCTGGGCCCGGTTATCGATAAGATGAACGCCCTTGCAAAGGAGTACTACGACAACTCACGGCCCATGTACTGCGCCAAGAGGGGGTATGTGGACGAAATCGTTTCCTTCCCCCGGATACGGGACTATCTCGTGGCGTTTGCAGGCTGTGCTTATCAGAACCCGATCTCCATCTGCCCCCATCACCACATGATGCTCCCGAGGATCATCAAGGGATAAGGGGCAGCCAGAGGCCGTTAGCATACCAGATCATCGAAATGGGAAGGAAGGGCCGTGCCTGACATTCAGACTCTTGATGTCAGGCCTGAACGCCTCATTGGCATAGTCAGTGTCCCACGGGAGAAGGATGAGGGCGCCCCCGGGCAGGGGAATCAGACTGGGGACCCTTGTCTCCCCCCAAGACCGGGTGGCAACTTCCCTTTTCAACGACACGACATCCGGGAAGTGATGGAGTTCCTGGACGGTAACGAGCGTCGGGGGGCTCAACGGGAGCGTTCCCTCCAGGTTGCCTGCAAGGAGGCTGCGCATCGCCTGTCGGGGGTTGATCCTTGCCATCCGGTCCTGTTTAGAGTAATACTTAAGACTATGCTGACGGAACGATCAAGAGAGAATTCGAATCCCTTTCCTGGCAATCTAAGCATATTGCTCGATGCGTGCAGGGAACGCAACCCCGAGAGAGACGGCATCGGCACGCCTGAGAAGATGCTTACCTTTGCCGAATACCACGACACGGTCTGTCGACTGGCCCATGGACTGCGAAGGCTCGGGTTGGAACGAAACGACCGGGTGCTCCTTTCTTCCCTTGACCCGTTCGGCTATGCGATTGTCTCACTGGCAGTCTTCCGGCTCGGGGCGGTCCTCGTCCCGGTGAACCCGCGAATGGGGCCGTATGAACTGGCCCACATCCTCTCTGAGACGCGGCCCCGGCTTATCGTGTGCAATGCCGCCACCCTTCCGGCCATCCTGAAGGCCTGCGGCCTTTTTCAGGAAGTACACCCCCCTTCCCTCATTACCCTCGACGAAAAGGCCCCGTCTCTCCCGTTCATGGAAGAGCTTAAGCATTCCGAGCCCCTGCTCCATTGCGAAAAAATGGGGACGGATGAGACTGCCATGATTGTTTTTACCGCCGCCATGGACGGATATCCCTTAGGTGCCCAATTAACGCACGGTTCTCTCTTCTACGACAGTGCTGCCTTTGCCCAGCAATCATTCAGGGAAGACGCCTTGGATTCAGAACTTCTGTACTCACTCCTCCCCCTGTTTCATACCTATGGGTTTACCAACGGCTTTCTGGTCCCCCTGGTCGGCGCTGTCACCTGTCTATTGTTGGGGACATCCATGCGGGGGAGGACGGTTGTGAACCTCATGGCGCATTACCGACCTACCCAGATCATCTCGGTGCCCGCTATATTCCAAGGACTAGTAAAACCTTTATCCGAAAGACCCGGGTTGCGATCCGGGATCAAGAACCTGACAAGCGGCGGCATTGGGATTTCGAAGAAACTCTTGGGTGTCTATAAGGAAAAGCTCGGATTGACCATCAGCGAGGGCTACGGTCTGACAGAGGCCTCCCCGGTGGTGACCTGGAACGGCCTCCACAGGCCGCCCAAATTCGGAACCGTGGGCCCTCCTCTCTCCTGCTGCCAGATAAAGATCGTGGACAACCAGGGGGTTGAGCTTTCTCCGGGAGAGGAAGGGGAAGTCTTAGTAAAGGGTTCCAATCTCTTTTCCGGATATCTCAACCGGCCGGAGCATACCCAAAAGGCCTTTGTGGACGGGTGGTTCAGGACCGGCGACCTTGGGCGTCTCGATGACGAGGACTATCTGACGATAACCGGCCTCAAAAAGGATATGATCAATGTCTTTGGTTTGAAGGCATATCCCAGGGAGATCGAAAGGCTGCTCGGAAACCATCCGGATATCGCGTCCGCCCGTATCCGGGGAGAATGGCATGACCGGTATGGCGATATTGTGGCCGGCGACATCTATTTGAAACCGGGGCGGACTATGTCCGAGAAGACATTTTTTGACTGGTGCCGCCGCCATATATCTCCATACAAGATCCCCCGCAAGGTCCAGATCCATTAGCACGTGCCCGAGTGCCTTCTTCGGAGCTGACGGGCTGGTCCTGTTCGGCCAGCTTCAGGGCTCGGAAAAAGCTGACGGTGTCCCAAGAAATCCCTGTAAAAGCAAATGGTTGGCGTTACATTACCATGCAATTGCCACGTTCCGGATTTTCGCACCTGCGGCAGAAGTCGATTTTTCCCAGATAAAACGCATACAACATGGCATGCGGTGACGAGAATTAAAACATTCAACAAGCTGAAATGATTCAAGCCATAAATGGCTGCAACACGTGATATTCCAGCGCAATAGATGAAGCCAGCATGAAAATTAATAGCCTTCGACAACGCATTGGGCTTCTCCTTCTGCTGCCGGTGGGTCTGCTCCTTTTCCTTATCGGGTTTTTCGGATTTATATACATGAAAGAGACCCTTTTAGACGAGTGGAGAGACGCCTCCATCGTCAAGCTTGAGCGAGCGGCCCATCAGATCGATATGAGGCTGGATCGGATCATCAACTGGGTTCAGATGTTTCATGAGGCCTCTGAAAGCCGTGGCGGGCCGCTGATTGAGGATTGGATCGTCAACCAGATCAGGGAAGCAAAAGGGGTCACCCAGGTTGAATTAACATGGAATGACAATCACAATGCCAGGCAGACCATGCCCATGCACGGGGGCAGACGGGCCATGCAGGGGGTCGGAATGATGGGTCCTCACCGGGCCAGGGGCTTGGAAGTGACGTCTCCCCGCTACGATGCCGCCATCGGGCAGCATACGGTGGATCTCATATCCGGAATCAAGGACGAGTCCGGAAACGATCTGGGCAACCTTACGATTTCCCTGAACTTCGATTATCTTCTTGAGGGAATCAAGAGTCTGGCCTGGTGGCAGACCTATCAGGCATGCCTTATAGAAACCTCCGGCAGATACCTTGCGCACACCAATGCCCTGATGGAAGGACGAATGAAGCTTGGAGGGACCCACGACCCCTTTGAGACGGCCCTGCTCGAAGAAATTCAGAAAAGACCTTATGGTACGCTTCTGGGCCCCGGACACCCGCCCGATCAGGTGGCTGGGTATTATAAGCTCCAGAATGCGCCTTGGATCATTGTCCTGTTTGCCCCGGGTAAGAAGGTCCTGGCGCCTATCGTCCAGTTCCGCGCCTATTTTTTTGTGGGAGGACTCTGTACTATATGCGTCATCCTGTTGCTGATCCACTGGGTGGTGGGAAAGATGGTCCGTTCTTTTAGCGAGATCTCCCATGCCTCGGCAAGGGTGGCCAGGGGGGATTATGGACAACCCATCCCGGTACACAGCAGAGACGAGATCGGACAATTGACCCAGAGCTTCAACACCATGGTGGAAGGCTTGAAAGAGAGGGATTTTGTTGCCAACACGTTCGGCCGGTATGTGGATCAGGAGATTGCCAAAAAGCTGATGAAACTCCCGGCTGCCTCAAGGCTAGGCGGCGACAAGCGGGAAGTGGCCATCCTCATGTCGGATATTCGGGGATTTACACCCATGGCCGAAGCCATGAGGCCCGATAACATCATCCATTTCCTGAACCGGTATTTTTCTCGTTTGGTTCAAGTGATTCAGAAACACAATGGAATCATTGTGGATTTTTTTGGGGACAGCATTCTTGTCTTTTTTGATCCCCTCGAAGGGCCTGTTGAACCGATGATCCGCAGGAGTGTGACGTGTGCATTTGGAATGCAGGATGCCATGAGAAGTTTTAATACAGAAATGAAACGGGAAGGATTCCCCGAATTGCTGACGGGTATTGGTATAAATGCGGGAGAAGTGGTGGTCGGCAACGTCGGATCGGAAACCAGGGCCAAGTACGGGATCGTGGGCTCGGCCGTAAATATGACCCAGAGGATCCAATCAAGGGCCAAAGGAGGAGAAGTGGTGGTTTCTGAATCGGTCTACCAGCGTATCTCAGAGGAGATGGGCATAAAAACCTGTCGATCATTTACCGTGCCCCTGAAGGGCATAAAGGCTCACACCAGACTCTATGTCGTGGACACTGCGGAGCCTGTAAATGCGGAAATGACCGGTAATTGTTTAAAGGTTCGGAAACATGCCCCTGGATATGAAGATCCCGGATATTACCGCTTTCCCGAGGGTAGCACGGCCCGAAAGGCCACACCGCAGGAACTGGAGCGGGACAACATCACACTCCCGGAAACCATGCCGGGCCCTGAACCCAAACAACATTCCCACGGTGTCCCAAAAAATCCGCATTCCGATAAAGAGATACAAACACATACAGACACAACTTCGCCCCATGGTGGACACTAACGCGTGTTGACGTTGATGTGGTCCAATTCGGCGGCAGACATCCTTTGACATCCAGACCGAAACGATCCAACCGATCGGCGAATCCTAAAAACTCTTCCATAAAACTGTTGGATGAGCGATCCCGTGTACTTGACTACGAGGCAAAACAAGAATGACTACGCGAACAAAGATCGAATGGACAAAGCAGACCTGGAATCCTTCCACCGGGTGCACCAAGGTATCGCCGGGCTGTCAAAACTGTTTTGCGGAAACCATGGCCCGCCGCCTGAAGGCCATGGGCGTTAAAGCATATGAGAAGGGATTCCCCCTTTCAATACACCCGGAAAGGCTGAAGACGGGGTGTCCGATAAATACGGGCCCGCTTCCGGAAAGCATATACCCAATGACAGTAAAACGTCTTTTTCCTCGAAGTGACGATCCGGGGGGCGGACCAATGCAACACATTGAAATGCGTTGATAAGTCATAAGAGAAAAGCCCCAAATAGGCTTGTATTCCCCTTCTTGACACAGAAAAGATCTTTTAGGATTGCATAGATGAGGACTCTGGACGTGAAGGCAGGCACGTGAGATGATGCTCCGTCTCTATGTGATCGAAAAGCTGAGAAGGATGGAATGTAAACAGTAAAATAGCGCGACATTGTTCCGGACAGTATGTTTTGGTCCGCGTTGAAAAACGGAATGCGACGATCCGGGGCTTGCTGCATCGTCATCTCGGTTTCAATAGCAGGAGCCGATAAGAGAATCCAGATATCGGATACTTGACTGTTGCCATTATCCTATGAGAGCCAATTATTTCTTGTAAATCCCATCTATCCAGCTATTCAATCATCCCATTCCCAGTTGTAAATTTCACGACTCCGGGGACCCACTATCAGCATCCGCCGGCTTCCGCAGGTTCAGCAGGTTGTGCACATCATCGAGGATCACGTAGCCGCAGGGGACCAGAAGGAGGGTGATCCCGGTGGCAAAGAGCACGCCGAACCCGAGACTCACGGCCATGGGGATCAGGAACTGGGCCTGCAGACTTTTTTCCAGGATCATGGGCATGAGCCCCGCGAAGGTGGTCAAAGAGGTGAGGATAATCGCCCGGAAACGAAGCGCCCCGGCCCGGGTTATCGCTTCCCGCGCTCCGACCCCTTCCTCCCGGAGCCGGTTGGTGGCGTCAATCAGGACAAGGGAGTCGTTGACCACGACGCCGGCAAGCCCCACCATTCCAAACAGGCTCAGCAGGCTGAGATTGAGCCCCATGATGAGATGACCCGCGATGGCGCCCACAATGCCGAACGGGATGGCCGCCATGACGATAAAGGGCTGGGAAAAAGACTTGAAGGGGATGGCCAAGAGGGCGTAGATGCAGAAGAGGGCCACCGCGAACCCCTGGATAACGTCGGACATGGACTCGGTCTGTTCTTTGCCCTCGCCCTCAATGGTGTATCTCAGGCCGGGATATTTATTCTTGAGTTGGGGCAGCAGCCGGGTCTCCACATCGCCCCTCAACTCGTTGGCATTGGCAACGGACTCATCCACATCCGCGGTGACCTTGACTACGCGAAGACGTTGGGCCCGCTGGATGGAGGCATAGCCATGTTCCATGTTCACCTCGGCCACCTGGCTGAAGGGCACTTCCTTCCCCCCCGAGGTCCGAATCCGCATCTCCTTGACATCGCCCAAGGACTTCCGTTCCTGTTCAGGATACCGTACCAGGACCTTTACCTCATCCTGGTCCCGCTGCAGCCGGAGGGCCTCGGCCCCATAAAAGGCATGGCGCACCTGCTGGGCAAGGTCGTTGAGGGTCAGGCCGAGACTGCGTGCGGCAGGCTTGAGCTTCAACTGCATCTCCTCCTTTCCGGGGAGGAAGCTGTCGCTGATGTCAAATGTGCCGGGGTAGTTGGCGAGTTCTGCCTTGAGATCATCGGCAGCAGCCAGGAGCAGGTCATGCTCGTCCAATGACAGATGAACCTCCACCGCATTCCCTGCGCTGAAGAGTTCACTATTAAAGGTAACGGATTCGGCATCAGGAGTGACACCCACCTTCTTCCGCCACATCTTGACCAGTTCCACGGCACTCACATCGCGCTTTTCCCCCTCCAACAGTTGGACAAAGATCTGGGCAAGGTTACCCCCCAACTCGGGGGAACCCGCATTGGGGCCATGCCCTCCGGTTTGCATCCCCACCAGAGAAACACTGTACTCGAACAGCGGGGGGGCCCCTTTGGGCCGCTTTTTGTCCATCTCGGCCAAGGTTTCCCTGGCCGCGTGTTCCAGATGGTTGACCATCTCGACGCTTCGGGAGACAGGGGTTCCGGCGGGCATGGTAAGCGTGCAGACCAGCACGTCGCTTTCTACCTTTGGAAAGAATGTAAACTTGATCCAGCCGCCTTCCCACACCCCCACGGAAAGAAGAAGGACGGCGATCCCCACGGCAACCGTGGCATACCGCCACCTCACACATAGATCCACCAGCCTCGCATAGGGCTTTCGAATCACCCATTTGAGTCCCCTGGCCGCCAGCTTCTCTCCTTTGGGTTTCCGGACTCGCCTCATAGCCCTCTCCCTGCTCCGGTTGAGATGGGCCGGCAGGATCAGCAGGGATTCCATAAGAGATCCCATCAGGACCAGAATAACGACAATGGGGAGGTTGCGCATGATCTTGCCCATGGTACCGGTCCCCAGGAGGAGGGGCCAGAATGCCACCACGGTGGTCAGGACCGAAAAAATAACGGGCCTTCCCACCTCCACGGTACCGTCCACAGAACCCCGGATAGGCCCTTCTCCCTCCTCATGCCTGCGATAGACATTCTCCCCCACGACAATGGCGTCATCCACCACAATACCCAGCACCGTGATGAAGGCGAACAGGGATATCATGTTGATGGAGATGTCAAACCGGGGGAGCATCCACAACGCGGACAGGAAGGAGACCGGAATGCCCAGGGTCACCCAGAAGGCCAGGCGGATATCCAAGAACATCCAGAGAAGAATGCTCACCAATATCAGACCATAGGCCATGTTTGTCAGCAGGAGCTCGATCCGGCTCTTGAGAACCGTGGACATGTCCTGATAGATCCCGATATCGACACCTGCCGGCAGGGAAGGCCTGATCTGTTCAGCATACTTCTTGACGGTTTCCGCCACATCGAGGGCGCTCTGGTCCGCCACCCGGTAGACCTGGATGACGGCCGAGGGTTTGCCCTGAAACCTCGCAAAGAGGTCCACATCCTCGAATCCATCGCTCAGATGAGCGATCTGTCCCAATGTTACCTTGGTGCCGTCTGCCTGGGTGATGACGGGAAGATCCCGGTACTCTGCCGCATAGTAGCGCCTCCCTTTGGTCCGGATGAGGATCTCGCCGGCCCCGGTCTTGACGCGGCCTGCCGGGAGATCAAGGCTTCCCCTTCTCACGGCCTCTGCAACCTTGCCGAGCGTCAGGCCATACCTTCTCAGGGTCTCCTCGGAAATCTCGACATGGATTTCGCCGGTTCTCACGCCGAAGAGATCCGCCTGCGTGATCCCGGGCAGATCGGTGATCTCGTTCTTGATCTTCTCTGCAAGGTTCTTGATAGTGGCCTCAGAGACATCCCCGTAAACCGCAAGGCTGATGACCTGGCTCCTGCGGGTCATCTCCCGCACAATCGGCTTTTCAGCCTCATTGGGGAAGGTGGTGATGCTGTCCACCTCTGCCTTGACTTCATCCAAAAGCTTTTTCAGGTCCCAGCCCTCCATGACCTCGATGGTCACGGTGCCTGAACCTTCCCTTGCAACTGAGTCGATCCGCTTGATCCCGGCCAGGCCGGCCACCCTTTCTTCGACCCGCCGGATGATCGCCTCTTCCACCTCGGCCGGTGACGCGCCCATGTACTCGGTGGTCACGGTAATGCGATCCAGGGAGAACTCAGGAAAGACCTCGATCTTCATGGTCAGGCCCGTGACGACGCCGGCCAACATGAGAAAGAACATCAACAGATTGGCGGCCACGTGATTTTCGGCGAACCAGGCAACAACCCCTCTCATGACCGATCTGCCTCCTTCAAGGGAAGCGCTCGCACTTCCATGCCGTCTGTGACCGTTTTGAGGGGGGATGCCACCACCTGCTCCCCATCCTCGAGCCCCGAGCTGATCTGGACCTGTTCACCATCGATCCGGGCCACCTCAACGTTTCGGTAGTGAAGTCTTCCATCCTGGTCCACAACCCAGACCACGTGCCCCTCGTGAAGGGCGCTGCGGGGGATAACGGCCATGTCGGGGATCTGGTGTCCCTTGATGTCAACGGTGACGAACAGACCCATGGCCAGAGGTGGTTTTGTGGCGTAAGGGCCGTCCACCCGCACCACCACACGGACCATCCGGGTCTGTTCATCCAATTTTCCCTCGGCCCTGACCACCTGCCCCTCCCATGAACGCTCTCTGCCCGCGAGCCGGGCCCGGATGGCTGCGTGGGCCCCCGGGCCTTGGCCCGGTGTGAAGCCGGGGACGTGAAACCATCGCAGACTTTCATTGTCCAGGGGCACGGCGATTTCTGCAGAGTCGGTTGAAAAAATCGTGGCCAGTTTTTCTCCGGGTCTCACATACTCTCCCAGGTCCACATCTTCGTTTCCCACCCTCCCGTCAAAGGGGGCCTTGATCCGTGTCCGCTCAAGGTTCAGCATGGCCTTTTGCAGGTCGGCCTTGTCAGCATCCAGTTTTGCCATGGCTGCGGCCAATTGCGGCTGTTTGAGAACAAGGGGCGTGGGCTCCTGTCCCTTTCCGGCGTCGTCCACATAGAGTTGGGACCATTCCTCCTTAGCCACCTCTGCCTCCTCCTCGGCCAAGCGGAGCAGGCTTTCAGAATTTTTTACCTTGGACTGAGCAAGGGTGACCGCCAGGCGGTAGTCTTCAGGTTCAATTCCCAACAGGACCTCCCCCTTTTTGAACTGCCCGCCATTGATCAGGGAGGGAGCGATATGGACGACCTTGCCGTCCACCTGCGGCACCAGGTCGATCTCCTGCAGTGGCTTGACCGTCCCTTCCCCCTTGATGACAATAGACCGGGAAGCGGTCCTAACCTCCATGGTCCGGACCACCGCTAACGGGGCAGCCACCTTCTGTTTCTGGATCTGGGGCTTGCTTTCCGTAAGCTTGATCATGCCCAATGCGCCCAATGAAATCACGCTAAGGGTCAGAACAGCCTGCACGATTCGTTTTTTTGTCTTGCTCATGATATCGCTCTCACGGTAATGTATTTGGGTTTATGGGTAAACAGACGCAAGTCTCAAGGCGCAAGGGATATGCCCCCCTCCATCTAATCATCCATGAACGAAGTGTGGAGTATGGAGTTAAAAGTTCGCAGCGGAATTTTTTTCAACTTTAGGCACTCCAAACTCGTAACCTCAAACTTGGAATACCAGCAACGATCAACCAGTAACCAGTATCCAGCCCCCCTACCAGACAGTGTACGACCCAAGGCCTTCAGTATCTTTTCCCTTGACCTGGGGGAGCATTGCCCAACCACCGCCCAGGGCCCGATGCAGGGTGACGCGATTCGCCAAAATCGTCAACTCCACCTGCAGCAGTTGATCTTCTGCCTGAAATCGCGTTTGTTGCGCATTCAAAACGGTCAGGTAATCCACCAGCCCGCGAACATAACGGGCTTCCGCTACCCGCTGTGTGGCACGGGCTTCCATCAAAAAGCTCACAACATCCGTTCGACGCTCGATCTGTTTTCTGCGGGTCAACAGTGCATTTTCCACATCTCTGAAGGCGTTCAGAACCGCTTTATTGTATGCCGCAACTCCCTGGACATATCGTGCTTCGGCGGCCCGTTGGTTAGCCTTTAATCGACCGGCATCGAAAAGGGGCTGGGCCAGCCCCGCAGCCAGGCCCCAGACTGCCCCGGGCTGAAAAAGATTAAACAAGTCTTCACTGGCATAGCCGTAACTGCCCGTCAGGCTGATGCTTGGAAAACGGCTGGCCTTGGCCACGCCGATCTGCGCATTCAAGGCCTTCAACTGAGCCTCGGCAGCTCGAATATCCGGTCTGCGCAACAGAAGTTCACTGGGCAGACCAGACGGTATGGGGCTAAGCTTTTTGTAATAGTCCTCGGGCTGCGGATAGGGCTTATGGGTTTCGGGATATTCCCCTGAAAGCACGGCAAGGGCCTGCTGTGCGGCGCCCAGTTCCTGCCTGAGCTGAGGTATCTGTCCCTTTGCCTGGTTCAGGGTTCGTCGGGCCTGTCTGAGATCCAGGATGCTGGTCAATCCCCGGTTGTAACGCCGCTCCACAAATGTGACGCTGTCCTGGTAATTCTTCAGACTCTGAAGGGTAATCTGTATCCGTCTTTCAAGGGATTGGATCTGCAGATAAAGACTGATGGCCTCAGCCACCAGGCTCTGGGAAACGGTCAGCCGATTTTCTTCCTCCCGCAACAGTTGCGCCCGTGAGGCTTCCTCTGCGCGCGCATATTTCCCCCACAGATCCATCTCATAGGATGCCGGCAGCGAAAAGCTATACTGGTTCACGGTTCCACCGGTGGGAATGCCAGGGCCGAGAGTGGATTCCGGTTCATGTTGTCGCTGAGCCCAGCCCTGCAACCCCAGAGTCGGAAATCGATCCGCCCGGGTCTGAATCACCTGGTACTGCAATTCCAGGATACGCGCTGCAGCCTGCCGAAGATCCGGATTGTTTTCCAGCACCCTTTTCACCAGGCCATTAATTTCCGGATCCCCGAAAACCTCCCACCATCGGTCTTCCGGTACAACGGCCTTAGCATCTCTGGTCCGATACTGAAACCTTTCCGGCTGGGCGAATTGAAGATCCGGCCGCTTGAAATCGGGGCCCATCTTCATGCATCCGGCAGATGTCAAACAGGCGGACGCAATTAGAAGCACCAGGGCACAAAGGCGGTTTTTCATCACGCCCCCCCCTTCCTGTTCACATCGAGTCCTGTGAGACAAAAGCGGACAATATGTTCCACCAGTCTGTCCTTGAAGGTGTCATCATATTCCTCTCCTGTCACCCGCATGACCGGGAGTCTGGCAAAATTGAAATAGATCACCATGGCAAAGATGCTCACTATGTCAAGCATCACGTGCTCCCTTTCTGCGTTTTCGGTCAGATAGGGCCCCAACAAAACGACCAGTTCTCCAAAAAAGGGCTTGACCACCTCATCCACCAGCATGTCGGTGGCAAGGCCCGGCTTGGCCATCTCGCGGATCATGAGCTGGGAATGACGCAGTCGCTCGTCATCGGTCAGCGGCCCCTTGAGAAAGGCCTCGGCCAGGGCATGGACAATGCCGGCGAGCGACCGCTCATCCTGGGCCGAAAGGATGCCCTTGAAACATTCCTGAACCCGTCTGGCCCTGGGCATCCAGCGGGCATTGAACACCTCTATATACAGGTTCTGCTTGTTGCCGAAATGATAATTCACGGCCGCCAGATTGCAGTGGGCGGCCTGGGTGATCTCCCTGACCGTGACGGCGTGAAACCCTTTTTCCGCGAACAGGGCCTCTGCCTCGTCTAATATACGGTCTTTGGAATCTGTACAGTTGTCAATGGGGTCCATAGGCTCTTTCCTTGGCTTAATACAAACGTTTGTATTAAACATATGTTTTAATGTCAAGGCCTATTTTAGGTAATCCGGCAGCAATTCTCATCCTGCGATTTAGGTAATACTTTAGGCATGTGAAAAAGGCCGTGGGGTCTCTTTCCCAAAGGACGCAAGACGTTGGCTCATTGCATGGAGACGGCAGTATATCCGTGAAATTCACTCAAGGACAGCCCTCTCCGAGCTGTAGGCTCTACGAGCCGGAAGCCAGGAGTTGATCTCGGTTGAAGCCTCTGTCCCCCCTGCCTGTTCCGAAGCGTATTTAAGACCACGGGGGCGTTCTAAAGCCCGTTGAATCCTTTGTTGCGTCCTTTGGGAAAGAGACCCCCACGGCCTGGTCATGTTGCGGCGCCTTCTATCAAGAGCCTAAAGAGTTACCGATTTAGATGTTCCACATGCCCTGTTGGTAGTGTCGCCGTAAGGCGATTTCAGGGTCTCACGGGCCTACTACAAACATCTGTGCGAAAAACTGCCGACACTCGTGGAATACGCAGATCAAATGTGGCCAGTTGTGTACCGAAAGTACCACAGAATGGCTCTAGCTGCAAATTGAACGGGGTGTGTTCTCAAGAGGGCGGTTTCATTGAGGGCAAACCGTTTAATTGAAAGTAGATCGATCGTCTTTTTCTGAAGAAAATGAGCGCCGGGGGAGCGATGACAAAGTCGGTCAAGCTTTATGTGTCCTGGAAGCTATCTGCCATCAAGCCCAGCCGGAGGCGATACTGAAATATGCCTTATATGCAAATAGCCGGTTACGTCTCTGAAGTCACACCGAAAATTCTCACAACCACAGCATAAGGGGATGGGCAATTTTCCCCACATTCGGTCGCGGAAAAAGGTTAACGGGCAAACCTTTCACATAGACCCCAGCCAAGACCATTCAAGCCTACCGGGCCAATTCTTGAAAAGCGGGCAGATACAGAGGAAAGTGAGAGTCAAGGATTGCCCGAATGCCCCTCTCCGAGATGAGCCAATATGGGATCGTGAAGATTCACACCGAAGAAATTGCAGTAGGGGGCGCATTTTGAGAGGAGCATGAAGGTGATCTTGTCTCTTACCTCCCCCTTTTCCTCTTCCAGGGCGTCGAAATTCCCTCCGCCCTTTGAAATGATCATATCCGCAGCCTTGATTCTTTCATTTACTTCCTGCGAACACCGATGGAGGACCGTCCCCGGACAGGGCCCGTCGATGCCGTTTTCGACAACCGTTGCAATGTCGTGGATTCCTACTGAACGCGCCTCATTGGCGGTCGCATCATTGAGCGGGGGCACGCTCCTCACAACGAAGACCATGTCCATATCCTGCTGATCCCTGATGGTTTCCATGAGGAGTCGGTCAAAGACGATTTCACCGGCATTGTCTCCCAGATAGACCAGGGAGCGACATTCGTGAAGCCGCCTTCGGAATTCCTGGTACGCCGTTTCGGAGACAGGCGCTTTCAGCCTCTCGGCAATGGAATTTTCAATATCCGTCGGCCGGTTGCCCATCATGAGGTCAATAGTGTTTCCAAGGATGGCCAATTTCACGGCTGTATGGAGCGGGTCCCTGGCGTCTTTCAGTATGTTTCTCAGGAACGGAACGATCTCCATGATCCGTCTGTTTTGGAGGGCCTTGATCTCATAAAAAGGATCCTCGGTCCCGGTCGCGTCCATCATCAGATGCATCACCCGCTCCAGTACCTCGGGACTGGTGACATCCCACGACCGGCCCCTCAATGAGGGAATGTCCAGTATGTTGCCATACAATTCTCTTGCAGCGCCATCTTCGATGCCCAGCTTCCGGATGGCGGTAATCGACATGGTCAATATGCAGGGAATGCACTCCGGTTGAATCCGCATCTTCCTTCTCCCAAAAATTCCCGGTTATGGTCCTCAAGAGGCCGGCGCGCGATCTCCTGTCCGTCTTCCCGAATGAAGTGTCTAAAACACCTACCATTCCCCTGTGCTCCCCAGCCCGACCAGGCGTATGAGAACCATGACATTGGTGTCGCCGTCCTCCTTTCCAGCGCCTAATTTCAGGCCCCACCACTGGGTAGGGTACCCGAGCCAGTGTTGGGGCCTGGAATTAGGCGCTGGAAGG